>JBAWFG010000231.1:0-12773 GCA_049591655.1 Solirubrobacteraceae bacterium | reverse complement strand
ATCCGACCGGCCAGGTGGGCAAGGCGGTTGGGATGACCACTCAACCTGCGATCGACACCTCCGAGCCGCCTGCCGAGGGACGCAATTGGTGGCAGGTCGCCGGTCGCATCTTCATGCTGCTGCTCGGCGGGCTTTCGCTGTATCTGCTCGCGCCGAAGGTCCTGTCGGTGCTCGCCTCATGGCCGCAGCTGAAGTCGCTGAAGCCGGCGTGGCTGGGGCTGGCAATCGTGTTCGAGTCGATGAGCTACGTGTCGCTCTGGGCGATGCAACGGGTGGCGCTGCACTCGACGAGCTGGTTTGCGGTCGGCACCTCCCAGTTGGCAAGCGGAGCGATGGGAAGCGTCGTGCCGGGTGGCGCGGCGACCTCGGGAGCTGTCGCCTACGGCATGCTCACACGAGCCGGGATCCGTGGCGGTGACGTGGCGTCGGGGCTCGCCGCGGCCACGATCGCGACCACTGCCGCCGTCTTCTCGATGCCACTGCTCGCATTGCCCGGGATCATCGGCGGCGCCGCGGCGCCCGATGGCCTACTCCAGACCGCCTACGTTGGGGTCGCGGGGTTCGTCGCCGTGGCGGTCCTGGGGGCGGCGGCGTTTGGCTGGGACGGGCCGCTGCTGGTCGTGGGGAGAGTGGGACGCTGGGTGATCCGCCGCTTTCGGCACGACGCGGCAGCCGATCTGCCTGAGCAGCTGCTGGCGCAGCGTGACCGGATGAAGCAGACGTTCGGGCGCCGTTGGCTCGCCGCTCTGACGGGTGCGGTCGGGAAGGTCGGCTTCGACTACCTCGCCCTGGTCTGCTGCCTCGCGGCGCTCGGGACGCGGCCGGAGCCGTCCCTCGTGCTCCTCGCCTACGTCGCGGGGGCGTTGCTCGCCCTGATTCCGATCACTCCAGGTGGACTGGGCTTCGTCGAGGCGGGCCTGACCGGGATGCTCGTGGCCGCCGGGATCTCCAGCCAGGACGCCCTCGTGGCGACGCTCGCCTACCGTCTGGTCTCGTTCTGGCTCCCCCTGCCGGCGGGGGGAGTTGCCTATCTGCTCTTCCGACATCGCTACGGCGCAGAGTCAGAGGGAAGCTCGACCTCGAGCACGTCGCCGTAGCGGCCGAGCGCCTCCCGCAACTGGCCGAGCGCATCCTCGTCGACGAGGACGCACAGAAGGGCTTGGCCGGGCTGGAGCTCCTCGCCGAGCTTGCGCATCCGGCTGTCCGGGATGCCGGTGTCTCGCAGCCCCAGCGCGGCGCCCCCGGCGAGGCCCAGGAGCGCCCCTCCGATCGGCAGCCCCAGCAGCAGACCCGCGACGAGACCTGCCGTGCCAACGCTGACGAGCCCGTCCCCGGCCGAGACCTCCCGGGACTGGTCCAGATCGATGTCGCCGCCGGGCGTCCGGGAGACGACTGCCGAATCGCGCAGGTCCACATCCTGATCGGATCCCCACCTCCCGATGTCCGCCATCGCGTCATGCGCTCCGTCGGAAGACGCGAACACGACGGCGAGGAAGCTGGTCGGGGATGAGGTCACGACAACGACGCGAGGGAGAGGCGAACCGCCCCCCGCGGCTGCGGAAGGCGGTTGCAACGACCTTGCGAGGTGGAGACGGCGGGAATTGAACCCGCGTCCGCGGTCGCGTAAGAGATGGCGTCTACGAGCGTAGCCGGCGCTCTGATCTCATCCCCCGCTCGCCACGCCGGCCGGGTTGCGGGGGACCAGCTTCATGAGATGTCCCCAGATCGGCTGAAGCGGACCTCACCGGGCGAGCCTGCTAATTGATCCCGGCGACTCCGCCGCAGGCGAGCCGGAGGCCAGGACGCTCACGGCTTAGTGGTTAAGACTAAGCGGCGAGCGCGTACTCGTGAGAGTCCGCACTTATTGTTTTCCCGGGAGTTTTACGAGGCCACCCGGGACCTCGACTCGCAACCACCCCCACGATCCGACCACGTCGAAGCCTGTCGTCCCCTGGGAGTTAATGCCTCATCAAGTATAGGGCGGCGGTGTCCTCGGGGCGACTGTTCGAAGAGCTCCGTAAGAGTCGGCTGCGCGGGTGCGACAATGAGGAGTTGAGATGGAGCCGCCAACCCCCGCATACCCCCCGCCCTCCGTTCCTGATGAACCCTACGGGCCCAACGGATACGCCGGCTTTGCGCCGCGGCCCCCGGCGCCGCCCGAACCGCGGCAGCGCCAGTCCTTCTACCGCCGCCGGATCGCGCCGATCGGGATCGCGATTCTCGCGTTTCTGGCCAAGATCAAGACGCTCCTGCTGCTGCTGCCCAAGGCCAAGCTGCTCGTCTCTGCGGGAACGATGGCCGTCTCGGTCGTCGCCTACACCACGATCTGGGGGTTCTGGTTCGCCCTTGGGTTCGTCGTGCTGCTGCTCGTCCACGAGCTCGGACACGTGATCGCGCTGCGGCGGGAGGGGATCCGAGCCTCGCTGCCGATGTTCATCCCGTTCCTCGGCGCCATGATCAGCGCCCGCTCACTGGGTGACAACGCGCTCGCCGAGGCGCGGGTCGGTCTGGCAGGTCCGATCCTCGGCAGCATCGGCTCCGCGGTCTGCATCGTCGTCTGGCTGGTCACCGGCCACGACTTCTGGCGGGCGCTCGCCTTCACCGGCCTGTTCCTCAACCTCTTCAACCTGCTTCCGGTGGTGCCGCTCGACGGTGGCCGGGCGATGGCCGCTATGACCCCGTGGATGTGGGGGGTCGGATTCGCCGGGATCGTCGTGCTGGCAATCCTCTTCCCCAACCCGATCCTGTTGCTGATCGCGGTGCTCGCCGGGTTTGAGACCTACAAGCGCTGGCAGCAGCGCCGCAGGGGCCGGACGCACCCGGGGACTCCTGAGGGCGCGGCCGCAGTCGACTATTACCGGGTCAGCCCGCGTGCGCGCCTGGCCGTCGGCGCCGTCTACCTCGGCCTGGTGGCGCTGCTCGTCGTCGGGATGAGCGCCACGCACCTGGCGCGGACGCTCGGGTAAACCCCAGCCCCAGCCCAGCCCGGCTTCTAGTAGCGGCGGGTCCGCTGCTCCTCGGGCGGAACGTACTCGCGCTCAGCCGGGACGTAGGCGGTTGCCGTCGTCGTCCGCCGCGTCCAGGCGAATGTGTAGATGAGGGAGAGGATGAGCCCGACAAACCCCAGGACGAGCAGGACTGTGCCCGCCGTCTGGATGTTGATTCCACTGACGTGGGCGGTGACCGCCCATTTGAGGATGGCGCCGACGGCCATCAGGGCGATGCTTGTGCCAATTGTCATGGTCGGGTCCTACCCACTCCGAGCCTGGCGAACGCACGAATCTGTGCGCCGCGGACGGAAAGGCCGGCTCCGACCTCAGCGACCGACCTCCCGCAGCTCCCGCTGCACGTCGCGGGCCATGTCACGGGTGCGGATCGACTGACGCTTGTCGTAGAGATCCTTGCCCTTGGCCAGAGCGATCTCGACCTTCGCCCGCGAGCGGGGACCAGAGAAATACATCCGGGTGGGGATCAGCGTCAGCCCGCGCTCGTGGGTGCGCCCGACGAGCCGCTCGATCTCGGAGCGGTGCAGGAGCAGCTTGCGGGGCCGCTCAGGCTCGTGGTTGTCACGCGCGGCGGCGCCGTAGGGCGGGATGTAGACGCCGAACAGCCAGACCTCGCCGTCGCGGATCATCGCGTAGGAGTCCTTGAGCTGGGCCTTGCCCTCGCGCAGGGACTTGACCTCGGTGCCGGTGAGCACGAGCCCGCACTCGAATCGCTCGAGCAGGTTGTAGCGGAACGACGCCTGCCGGTTGGTGGCGACGTCGCCGGGAGCCGCCTTGCGTTTTTTGCCCTTGGCCACCTGAGAATCAGTCCTCCCCGGCGTCGGCCGGGAGCAGGTCCACCCTACCCCGTGGCGCGTCGATGCGCCCCACGCGTACGCGGATCGGATCGCCGAGCCGCATCGCGCCACCATTGCGGGTGCCAATCAACATCGTCGCCTGCTCATTGAGCTCCCACCAGTCGCCGCGCAGCCGGCGGACCGGGAGCATTCCCTCGTATTGCATGTTGTCGCCGTACGCGACGAATGCGCCGGCGCCGATCAGCCCGACGATCTCACCATCGAACACGGCGTCACGATCGCCCGCCTCAAACAGCTCACGCTCGAGCAGGAAGCAGCGCGCGACGTCGTCGGCATCCCGTTCGATCGTCATCGCCGCTCGCTCCCGGGTTGAGGTCCACGGCCCCGCCGAGCTGACCCACGACGCGTCTGGCGGCGGCTCGGAGGCAATCGCCGACAGCAGCCCGCGGTGACAGACGAGATCCGGATACCGCCGGATCGGCGACGTGAAGTGGCAGTAGCGTGGTGACGCCAAACCGGCGTGGCCGAGATTGCGGTGGTCGTAGTAGGCCTGCTTGAGCGAGCGCAGCACCAGGCTGTTGAGCGCCCGCCCGCCGTGACCGGTGCGCTGCACCCACTCCCCCACGAGCACCGAGGCCTCGCCCACGATGTCGGCGGCCTGTTGCGGCGTCAGCGGACCCTTGGGCACCGGCGGGGTCGGCACCCCGAGTGAGTGCAGCTGATCGATCAGCCGCTCCACCGCCGGAGCGTCGGGACGCTCGTGGACCCGGTAGAGCGCCGGGATCTTGTGCTCGGCGAGAAAGCCGGCAACCTGCTCGTTGGCGGCGATCATCAGCATCTCGATGAGCCGGTGCGACTCCGTCTGCTGGGACAGATGCGCTGCGACGATGTGCCCGTCGGCGTCGAAGGCGAACTCCGGCTCGGCTGACTCCAGCACAACCGCGCTGCGCCCCGGACGGCCCTCGCCGGCGGCACGGCGGGCGGTGAGCGCAGCAGCGGCCGCCCGCGCGGCCGCCAGGGGCTCCCCCCACGGTTCGCCAGCCGACTCGTTTCCGGCGAAGATGCGGTCGACACGGTCGTACTCCAACCGCTCGTCGGAACGGATGATCGACCGGTACATCGACGCACCGCTCACCCCGCCCTCGCCCACCGTCATCTCGACCGTGACCGTGAGACGGGGTGTCCCCGGGACCAGCGAGCAGGCCTCGTTGGACAACGCCGAGGGGAGCATCGGCTCGACGGCCCCCGGCACGTAGACGCTCGTGCCCCGCCGGTAGGCCTCACGGTCGATCGGAGAGCGGGGTGGCACGAACGCCGAGACGTCGGCGATGTGGACCCAGACTCGCCATCCACCGCCCGGCAGCGCCTGCGCCGAGATGGCGTCATCGAAGTCCTTGGCGGTCGTCGGGTCGATCGTGAACGTGGCCAGGTCCCGCAGGTCGCGCCGGCCCTCCAGCCGGGAGGCGGCGTCGACCTCCGCGGCCTGCCGGGCGTCGCGGGTCACCACCGGGTCAAACGTGCGGCGCAGGCCGCGGTCGAGCATCAGGGCCTCGATCACGTCCCGGGCCACGTCGGGCCGGCCCAGTCGCTTGGTGATCGCGGGGCGCCGTGAGCCGCGCCGCCCGTTGCCGGCGGCCGGGGAGCCGAGCAGTACGAGGTCGCCGACGGAGGCGCGCCGGTCCCGACTGACCGCCACCCGCGGGCCGGGCGAGAAGAACGATTCGGCGACCAGGAACTTGCCCTGTCGGGTGAGCAGCGCGACGCGCGCCGCGGGGCGCGCATCGGCATCACGAGCGCTCACTGCAGCCCGGCCGCCACGGTCCGCTCGGCGACCGTCAGCGCGGTGTCGGTCTTCGCCGACGGCTTGGTGTACGCGTACACGTCGGGCTTGATGCCCGGCCCGCGGCGCACGCCGCCCCCACCGAGGTTCTCGCCGTTGGGGGTGAAGAACTCGCCGACGGTGAAGTCAAGCGCCCCGCCGTTGGGCAGCGGCTGGATCTCCTGAAAGACACCCTTGCCGTAGGTGTGGGTGCCGACGATCTTGGCCCGCCCCCGCTGCTGCAGCGCGGCGCTGACGATCTCCGAGGACGAGGCGGTGCCGGAGTCGACGAGCACCACCAGCGGCTGCTTGGTCGCGATCGCATCACCCTTGGCCATGTAGACCTGGCGCGGCTGCGCGCGTCCGGCGGTGGACACGATCGTCCCGTTGGGGATGAAGATGCTCGCCACGTTGACCGCCTCCTCGAGCAGGCCGCCGCCGTTCTGGCGCAGGTCGAGGATGAGGCCCCGCGCCCCCTGACCCAGCACGTTGTGCACCTGCTGGCGGACCTCGTCGCCGGAGCCCTGGGTGAAGCTCGTCAGCTCGATGTAGCCCAGCTTGACGCCGTGATAGCTGATGATCCGCCCCGCTGCCACCGGGACGACGATGTTGGCCCGGCGGACCGTGATGACCCGGGTGTGGCGCCCGCGGGCGATCGTCAGGGTGACCGTCGTGCCCGGCCGTCCCCTGATCAGCGACTCCGAGACACGCTCCGGGCGCTTGGCCAGCGTCGTGGACCCGACGGCGAGGATGAGATCTCCGCCCTGCAGGCCGGCCCGGGAGGCCGGTGAGCCGCCGAACACGTCGCGGACGAGCAGCCCGCGCGGGGCGGGCACGATATCGATCCCGATTCCGGCCACGTGCGGGTTGTCCTGGTTCTGAAAGGCGTGATAGTCGGCCGGGTCGTAATAGTGCGAGTAGGGATCATTGAGGCTGGCCACCGCGGCGGCCAGGCCCTGATTGACCAGCGACGAGCGCGGGACCTTGCGGTAATAGTCGCGGGAGACGAGCCCCAGGACCTGATCGATGATCCGGTCGTTGCCATTGGAGGCCACGAACGTGCTGCGGACCGGCGCGGGCAGCAGATTCGGATGGCCACCCAGCCAAACGCCCAGGAGCAGCACGACGAGGCCGGCCAGCAGCCGGGGTAGCCATATCCGGGATCCGGGGCGGCGCGCGCGCATTCCGGCCTTCAGCGTAGCTACTGGGATCCTCCGGTCCGGGGCCACACCGGCCCCGGACACCCGGGAGCTAGACCCGCAGGAAGCGCCGTAGCGACAGCCCTGAGCCGAGTGCCGAGACGAGCACTCCGGCCCCCATCAGGACCGCGACCAGCAGCGGGAACGCGATCGTCCGTGGCGCGGCGATCAGGGTCCAGTTCTGGGCGAGCGGGTCGAGCAGCGCGATCTTGGTCACCGCGAGCACGGCGATCGCCAGCAGCGCCCCGGCCGCGCCGACGACGATGCCCTCGATCACAAACGGCCAGCGGATGAACCAGTCGGTCGCGCCGACCAGCTTCATCACCTCAACCTCGCGGCGGCGGGCGTAGAGCGACAGCCGGATCGTGTTGGCGATCAGCAGGACCGAGGCGATCGCCAACAGCACGGTGAGCCCCGCAGCGGTGATCGTCACCAGATTGGTGACCTCCAGGATCTTGCGGGTGTCGCTGCGCTTGTTGGAGACGCTCTGGATCGACTGATCCAGCACGCCCGTCCCACCGCCGGCGCTCGGCGGCGCCAGCGAGTTGTGGACCGCCAGCACGTTGGCCGGGTTATCCGGGATGACGTGGAAGGTGTCGGGCAGCGGGTTGGTCCCGAGCAGGCGATAGGCGGCCGGGTCCAACCGCGACTGCTGCTCGAAGGCCTGCTGCTTGGAGACGAACTGCACCGTATGCACATGCGCGACGTTGAGCAGCTCCTGGCGCACCCGGGCCTCGTCGGCGGCGGTGGCGTTGGTCTTCATGTAGACGTCGACCTCGACGCGGCTGCGCACGCTGTCGGCGGCGCCGTTGGTCGCCTGGACGATCGGGATGAACACGCCGAGCACGAGCAGCGTGACGAGCACCGTGGCCAGTGCGGCGAAGCTCGGCGCGGCGCTCCGCCGCACCGCGCGGATCGCCTCGCGCAGGAAGAAGCCGATCCGCATGCGCTAGACGCCCGGCGGGCGGGTCGACGGCGCCCGCAGCCGGCGGGCGAGGTCACGCGTGGACTCGTCACGCGTGTACAGGCCGGCGGCCTCGTCGCGGACGATCCGGCCGCGCGACAGCTCGAGCACCCGGCGGCGCATCTTGTCGACCATCGCCTGGTCGTGGGTGGCGACGAGGACGGTCGTCCCGGTGCGGTTGATCCGATAGAGCAGGCGCATGATGTCGATGCTCGTCTCGGGATCGAGGTTGCCGGTCGGCTCGTCGGCCAGCAGCAGCGGCGGATGGTTGACGAACGCGCGGGCGATCGAGACGCGCTGCTGCTCGCCGCCGGACAGCTGGTCGGGATAGTTGTGCAGCTTCGTCGAGAGCCCGGTGAGGCGCAGAATGTCGGGCACCTTGGCCCGGATCTCCTTGCGCGTGCCGCCGGTGACCTGGAGCGCATAGGCGACGTTGTCGTGCACCGTGCGATGGGGCAGCAGCTTGAAGTCCTGGAAGACGACGCCGATGTTGCGGCGGAAGTACGGGACGCGCTTGCGGCTGACCTCGCTGAGGTCGTGGCCGGCGACGCGAATGGTCCCGTCGGTCGGCTCGAGCTCCTTGATCAGCAGCCGCATCAGCGTCGACTTGCCGCTGCCGGTGGAGCCGACAAGGAACACGAACTCGCCGCGCTCAATCGAGAAGGTCGCCTGCTCCAGGCCGACGCCGCCGGCGTAGAGCTTGGAGACGCCCCGGAACTCGATCACCTGCCGGCCGCCGGACGCAGGGCGCGGGGCGGGCCGGTGATGCTGGGTGGAGGCCGCCGCGGCGCGCTTGGCCGAGCGACGGTGAAGTGAGATTCGTGTAGCCATAGGGTGCGCCGGAGCGTAGCGGGCACGCCCCTCCGTTGTCCCGGCCCAGAGCTCCTTGCAACGCGATTTGCAGGGCTGTTCTCGGCGGTGCGTTCCCTCCCCGCCCAGCGATCGGAGCGGGGCGCTACCGTTGTCAGCGCACGATGCCGTCGATCTCCGTCTCCACGCTCCGCAACGGTCTGCGATTGCACCGGATTGCAGTTCCCGGGACGCGCGCGGTCACGATCCTGGCCGCGTTCGACGCCGGCGCCCGGACCGAGCGCCCTGAGGAGAACGGGATGGCGCATTTTCTGGAGCACCTCGTGTTCAAGGGCGGTGAGAAGTACCCCACCTACCGTGACGTCAACGAGGCGGCCGAGGGGATCGGGGCGGTGCTCAACGCCTACACCAGCCACGACCTCGTCGCCTTCCACATCACCGCACGGGCTCAGCGCGGGATGGAGGCCGCCGACCTCGTCACCGACTTCGTCGCCCGGCCGCAGATCGATCCCGACGAACTTGACCGTGAGCGCGGCGTCGTCGTTCAGGAGATCGCCCGCGCTGACGACCAGCCGGCCACCATGGCCGAGCACCTGATCGACGAGGCGGTGTTCGGCGATCACCCACTCGGGCGACCGGTCCTCGGCCCCGCCGAGCACCTGCGGGAGACGTTCACGCGGGAGGGGATCCTCGCCTTCCGCTCACGCCGGTGGTCACCGTCACGTGGCGCCGCATTCCTGGTCGGCAACCTCGAGGGTCTCGAGGACGAGGACGAGCTCGCGGAACTGTTCGAGCGATTCCCGGAGTCGCCGGAGCCCGAGGCCTTCGATCCCGCACCAGCGTGGAGCCCGCGCGTGCTCGTGCGCGAGCGTGACTCCAACCAGTCGCACCTGCGGATGTCCTACCGCCCATCGGTCGACGTCTGCTCTCCGCGCCAGCGCGCGGCGCTGACGGTTTACGGGACGCTGCTCGGCGGCTCGATGGGCTCACGGCTGTTTGACGAGATCAGGGAGCAGCGCGGCCTCGCCTACTCGGTCAGCGCCTTCCCCCACGCCTACGCCGACGTGCCCGTCCTGCAGCTCTCCGCCGGACTGGAATCCGGCAAGTGCGTCGAGGCCTACCGCCGCATGCGCGACATCGTCACCGAACTGCGCGATGACGGCCCGACCGAGAGCGAGGTCCGCCGCGCGCAGGCCTACGCCGCGGGTGCCCGGACGCTCGCATTCGAGAACACCGGAGCCGTGGCCCGCTATGCCGCCCAGCAGACGATCGTGTTCGACGAGGATCCCAACCCGGACGTTTCGATCGAGCTGCTGGACAAGGTCACCTACGCCGAGGTCCGGGAGATCGCGGCCGGCGTCGCCGATGAGCTGTCGATCGCGTGCGTCGGACCGCACACCGTGGAGGAGCTGGAGACCGCCTGAGACGGTGGCTCGCCGCAGTCGCCGGGCTTGTCCTCGCCGTTGTCGCCATCACGCTGGCGCTGCTCGGCTCACTGAGCTCGACGAGTTCGCACGACGCACAGTTCGACGCCGGAGCACCGGTCCTGACGGCTCCGCGCGCGGCGCATCCCGGCCGGCCCCCGAGCAGGCCGGCGGCCCGGAAGCTGTCACTGCACGCCCGCCGCCCGCCGGCCACCCAGGCCGAGGTGCATCTGCAGGCGGCGTTGAGCCGTGCGATGCGCCAGGCCGGACCGGACACCGGCGCGCTCGTCTACGACCTCAATGACAACGCCGAGCTCTACGCGCTGCGACCTGCCGTCCCCCGGCCGCCGGCCTCGGTCGAGAAGCTGTGGACGACGGTCGCGGTGATGCGACGGCTGGGGCCCGGAACCCGGCTGCACACCGCGTTGCTCGGCGCCGGGCATCAGCATGGCGGGGTCTGGGACGGGGACCTGTACCTGCGGGGCGGCGGGGACCCGACGTTCGGTGACCAGGCGTTCAACCACTACTGGAACCACGGCGCCGGGCCGACCGCCAACCAGCTCGTCGCCCAGCTGCGGGCCCACGGCATCCGCCGCGTGACCGGGCGCGTGTACGCCGACGAGTCCCTGTTCGACCGCCGGCGCGGCGGCTTGGAGACGAACTTCGGCGCCGACGTACCGGACTTCGGCGGTCAGCTCAGTGCGCTCACCTACGACCACGGCACCACGCTCCCGCGCTATTCGCCGGCGACGTTCGCCGCCCACGAGCTCGTGCTCACGATGCGGGGCTCGGGCATCACCGCGCACGCGTCATCTCATGACCGGGCCACGCCGCCCGGCGCCCACATGCTCGCCACGGTCAGCTCACCGCCGCTGTCGGTCATGACCAGGCTGATGGATGTGCCGTCCGATGACCTGTACGCCGAGCTGTTCGCCAAGCAGCTCGGGGTGCTGTTCGGCCGGGGAGGGAACATTCCCGCCGGAGCGCAGGTCATCGCCCAGACGATCGCGGGCTCGTATGGGCTGCATCCCGTGATCCATGACGGCTCCGGGCTCTCCCGCGACGATCGCTCCTCACCGCTGCAGATCGTCGAGCTCCTGCACGAGCTGTGGGGTACGACGACGGGACGCGAGCTGGCGGCGTCGCTGCCGACGGTCGGCCGCGAGGGGACCGTGATCGGCATCGGGGCCAAAACCCCAGCGGCCGGAAACTGCATCGCCAAGACCGGGACGCTGAACTACGTCACCAACCTCGCCGGCTACTGCCACCGTAAGGGCGGGCATGCGCTGGCGTTCGCGTTGTTCGTCGACGGACCGCCGAACGGCAGTGCCGACGTACTGGAAAGCCGCATGATCGCAGCGATCGCCCGTTATTGACGAGCGTCTGCCTGACCCGGAACAATCGCACCGTGGAGCTGGCCACCGATCTCAACCTCGGCGAGATGCAGCGTTACCTCAGCCGCATCGGCGATCGCTGGCCGCTGCAGGTGGTGATGCTCGGCGGGGCGCGCGTCGACGATTACCGCGGCGCTCCACCCCAGCGCGAGCGCGGGCCCGAGTTCATCGTCGTGCTCGTCTCCCGCGGTTTTGACGGCATGCCATGGCTGGAGCGCGTCTATCAGGCGGGCTCGCTGTGGGACGCGATGGAGATGGGCGACGCCGCCGACGTTCACTGCTACACGGTCGAGGAGTTCCTGCGCCGGCGCACGACGACACCGGCCGTGCGGGCGGTCGTCGAGCGGGGGTTGCTGCTGTTCGAGGATTCCGACCCGCTCTATCCGCTGCCGCCGCCGAACCATCCCGAGGACGCCGAGGACGGCGAGGGCGAGGGCGACGGGCAGATCAGCTGATCGCGACCATGCGCTCGATCGGAATCCGGGCCCGGTCGGCGATCGCGGCGGGGACCTTGACCTCGTGGACGTCGTCACGCAGGCAGTCGCGGAGCTTGGTGAGCGTGATCATCTTCATGAACCGGCATGACGCCGCCTCGTTGGCGGCGATGAAGTCGACGTCCGGCGCCGCCTGGCGCAGCGGATGGAGCATCCCGGTCTCGGTGGCGACGATCGCCGTCGCGCCCGCGCCGTGCTGGGCACGGGCATAGCCGAGCATCCCCCCGGTCGACAGCATGTGAACGCCCTCCGGGCTGATGTCGCCGGCGGCGACGTACTCCATGACGCTCGTCGAACAGCCGCACTCGGGGTGGATCAGGAAGTCTGCGCCCGGATGGGCCTCGCGGACGGCGCCGATGTCGGCCGGCTTGATCCCGGCGTGCACGTGGCACTCCCCATCCCAGACTTGCATCGACCGGCCGAGGGTCTTTTCAACGTAGGCGCCGAGGAACATGTCGGGACCGAACAGGATCTCGACCCCCTCCCCGCCCGCCCCGTGCTCAGCGTAGATGTGCTCCACGACCTGCACGGCGTTGGCCGATGTGCAGCAGTAGTCGGTCTCGGCCTTCACCTCAGCGGTCGTGTTGACGTACATAACGACGATCGCGCTGGGGTGCTGGGACTTCCAGTCGCGCAACTGGGCGGCGGTGATCGAGTCGGCCAGCGAACAGCCCGCGTCGGGATCGGGGATCAGCACCCGCTTATCGGGGCACAGGATCGATGCGGTCTCGGCCATGAAGTGAACGCCGCAGAAGGCGATCGTCTCGGCGTCGGCCGCGGCGGCCTGCTGGGAGAGTCCAAGTGAGTCACCGACGTAGTCGGCGACATCCTGGATCTCGGGCAGCTGGTAGTTGTGGGCGAGGATCA
>JBAWFG010000230.1:0-7845 GCA_049591655.1 Solirubrobacteraceae bacterium | reverse complement strand
GGGCGCAACCCGAGGGCCTCGAAGAACTGGCCGGTCGCCTCCAGCCCGTGACCACCGAACCAGCCGAACAGCTTTTGGGTGCCGTGGCCGACGAAGTAGCCGCCGACGACGGCGCGAAGAACGAGGCGTCCGAGTTTCATATCGAGCACCGTAGCAGACGGTTGTGCTCACAACCACACCCTCCGGCACGACCGCTCACAAACAAAAACCGCGGCGGCCGGGGGCGTCGTGAGAGTATGGTCCCCAGCAAGCTGCCAGCGACCATCTGGAGGAGAGGAAATGAGCAGCACCGTCAACGTGCGCCTGAACGTCAACGGAGTCGAGCACGATCTCGAGGTCGAGCCTCGACTGCTGCTCGTCCATGCCCTGCGCGACAGTCTCGGTCTCACCGGGACCCACGTCGGATGTGACACCTCCAACTGCGGGGCCTGCACCATCCACCTCAACGGCGAGGCGGTGAAGTCGTGCACGGTGCTAGCGGTCCAGGCCGAGGGCACCGAGATCACAACCATCGAGGGGCTCGGCACCGAGGACAACCTGCACCCGATGCAGGAGGCCTTCTGGAACAACCACGGTCTCCAGTGCGGCTACTGCACGCCGGGCATGATCATGGCTGCCTCGGCGCTGCTCACCGAGAATCCGAACCCGACCGAGGACGAGGTCCGCCACGGCCTGGAGGGCAACCTCTGTCGCTGCACGGGCTACCACAACATCGTCAAGTCGGTGCTCGATGCCGCCGGCAAGTCCGGAGCAACGGCATGAGCGTCACCGAGGCACCGTCAGACGGCTATGTCGGCAAGGTCATGCGCCGCAAGGAAGATCCGGCGCTGATCACCGGCCGCGGCCGCTACGTCGAGGACATCTCGGTACCGGGGATGCTGTGGGCGGCGATCGTCCGCTCGCCCGAGGCCCACGCCACGATCGTCTCGATCGACACCTCCGCCGCCGCCGCCCGCAAGGGCATCGCCGCGGTCTACACCGGAGAGGACATGTCGGACCTCGGCGGCCCGCTGCCGATGGCCTGGGCGCCCCCTGGCGTGGAGGTCAACAACCCCGATCACTGGCCATTGGCCAAGGGGACGGTCAAGCACGTCGGCGATCCCGTCGCGGTCGTGATCGGCGAGGACCGGTATGCGGTCCAGGACGCCGCCGAGGACGTGATCGTCGAATACGAGCCGCTGCCCGTGGTCGTCGATCCGGAGGCCGCGGTCGCCGGTGCCCCCTTCGTGCACGAGCAGTTCGGCACCAACACCGTCCACGAGTGGACGCTGGCCGGCGGCGACGTCGAGGCCGGCTTTGCGCAGGCCGATGTCATCGTCGAGCGTCGCGTGGTCAACCATCGCATCGCCGGCGCCCCGATTGAATGTCGCGGCGTGCTGGCCGACTACCGGGCCGGCTCGCTGACCCTGCACTCGGCCACCCAGGTCCCCCATTTCGTGCGCCTGTTCATGGCGCTGCTGCTCGGACTCACCGAGGACCACGTGCGGGTGATCGCGCCCGACGTCGGCGGCGGGTTCGGCCAGAAGCTGCAGGTCTACGGCGAGGAGCTGCTCGCCTGCTGGGCGTCACGCAGGCTGGGACGCCCGGTCAAGTGGATCGAAACCCGTTCGGAGAACATGTCGGTCGCCCACCAGGGCCGTGATCAGATCTCCCACGTCAAGATGGGCGCCAAGCGCGACGGGACGCTGACCGCGTTCCACGTCAAGATCCTGGCCGACTTCGGGGCCTACAACATGATCCTGACCCCGCTGATCCCGTCGCTGGGGGCGTTCGTGATGGGGGGCTGTTACAAGATCCCCAACGTCCAGACCGACATCACGGGAGTGTTCACCAACAAATGCCCGACCGACGCGATCCGCGGCGCCGGGCGCCCGGAGGCGACGCAGATGATCGAGGTCACCCTCGACCAGCTCGCTCACGAGCTCGGCATGGACCCGCTCGAGATCCGGCGCAAGAACTTCATCCCCAAGGAGGACTTCCCCGCCGAGGTTGCCACCGGTGTCATCTATGACTCCGGCGACTACCACAAGACGCTCGACAAGCTGCTCGAGCACGTCGACGTGGCGGCGTTCCGCGCCGAGCAGGAGCGGCTGCGCGCGGAGGGCGTGTACCGCGGCATCGGCTTCTGCACCTGGACTGAGATCTGCGGCCTGGCCCCGTCCCGGGTGACCGGGCCCGCGGGCGTCGGCGTGCAGGCCGGCCTGTGGGAATCGGCGATGATCCGTGTGCACAACACCGGCGCGGTCACCGTCTACACCGGCACGTCGCCCCACGGTCAGGGCCTTGACACCGCGATGGCCCAGATCGTCGCCGACAAGCTCGGCGTCGACCCGTCGATCGTCGAGGTCGTCCACGGCGACACCTCGATCGGGCCCGAGGGCCGCGGCACCTACGGGTCGCGGTCACTTGCCACCGGTGGCGAGGCGGTCGCCCGGGCCACCGACAAGGTGGTGGCCAAGGCCAAGGCGATCGTCGCCGCCGAGCTCGAGGCGGCACCGGAGGACATCGAGGTCACCGGCGGCAAGTTCGCGGTCCGCGGATCCCCGGACAAGGGCATGGCGCTCGCCGACGTCGCCGGGATCGCCTACATCGGCGCCGTCCCGGAGGGGATGGAGCCGGGGCTGGAGGAGACGACGTTCTATGACCCGGAGAACTTCGTGTTCCCGTTCGGCGCCCATGCCTGCATCGTTGACCTCGACGCCGAGACGGGCAAGGTCACGGTGGAGCGCTACATCGCGGTCGACGACTGCGGGTACGCGATCAACCCGATGCTGATCGAGGGCCAGGTGCACGGCGGTGTCGTGCACGGGATCGGTCAGGCGCTGTATGAGCGTGTGCATTACGACGCTGACGGTCAGCTGGTGACCGGCACGTTCGTCGACTACGCCCTGCCCACCGCAGCCGAGATCCCCAGCTTTGAGACCGACCGGACCGAGACCCCATCGCCGGTCAACTCGATGGGTGTCAAGGGCGTCGGCGAGGCCGGCACGATCGCCGCTTCGGCCGCCGTCACCAACGCCGTCATCGACGCCATGCGCCCGCTCGGCGTCGACTACATCAACATGCCCCTGAGCCCGATGAGGGTATGGGACGCGATCCACAACAGCCAGGGCGCGAGCCCGGAGGGAGGCCCGCAGTCATGATCCCCGCCGAGTTCGATTACACGGCACCTGAGTCGTTGCAGGACGCGATCAGCGCGCTCGTCGACGGAGGTGAGGATGCCAAGCTGCTGGCCGGCGGACACTCGCTGATCCCGCTGATGAAGCTCCGGCTTGCCGCTCCGTCATTGCTCATCGATCTGCGCAAGGTCCCGGGTCTGCACGGGGTGGAGCGACAGAACGGCCACTGGCGGATCGGTGCGCTGACCCCGCACTCGGTGCTCGAGCATTCGCCGGAGCTCGGCGTCGTCTCCGCGGTGGCGGCGACGATCGCCGACCCGCAGGTTCGCCACCGCGGCACGATCGGTGGCTCGCTGGCTCACGGCGACTCGGCGGCCGATCTGCCGGCGGCGATGCTCATCACCGAGGCCGAGGTCACCCTCCAGGGGCCCAACGGCCAGCGCACGGTGGCCGCCGCCGAGCTCTTCCAGGATTACCTGACGACCGCGGTCGCCGACGACGAGGTGCTGACCGAGGTCCGTATCCCGGCACTCGACGGCTGGGGGCATTCCCACCACAAGTTCAACCGCCGGAGCGAGGATTGGGCGATGGTCGGGGTCACCGCGGTCATCAAGGCCAACGGCGGAACCTGTGAGGACGTCCGGATCGGGCTGACCAACATGGGGTCGGTGCCGATGCGGGCGACCGCCGCCGAGGAGGCCCTGCGCGGCCAGGAGCTCTCGGACGAGAACATCGCCAGGGCAGCCGAGGCGGCCGCCGAGGGGACCAGCCCGCCGGCGGACCTCAACGCCTCGGCCGAGTACAAGCAGCATCTGGCCCGGGTGCTCACGCGGCGGGCGATCAAGGACGCGCTCGCCTCCGGGTAGCATCGTTGGCACAGTGACGCTCGCCGAGCTTCAATCCGTCAACGGCGCGAGCGAGGCTCTGGCGAGCCAGGGATACCTGGCCGACCGCCAGCTCGCGATGGCCGTCTCCCTGGCCGTGACCCTCGAGCAGCCCCTGCTGCTGGAGGGCGAGGCCGGGGTGGGCAAGACCGAGGTGGCTCGGGCGCTGGCGCACGCGACCGGCGCCCGCCTCATCCGTCTGCAATGCCACGAGGGCATCGACCTGCACCACGCGGTCTATGACTGGGATTACGCGCGCCAGCTGCTGGCGCTGCGCGCGGCCGAGGGCGGCGTCGATGAGGGCGAGCTGTTCGCACGCCGCTTCCTGCTGCGCCGGCCGCTGTTGGAGGCGCTGGAATCCGACCCCTCCGAGCCCGTCGTGCTGCTGATCGACGAGATCGACCGCGCCGACGATGAGTTCGAGGCCTTCCTGCTGGAGTTCCTGTCGGACTTTGCGGTCACCATTCCCGAGTTGGGGACGATCACCGCCCAGCGCCGGCCGGTCGTACTGCTGACCTCCAACCGGACCCGTGAGCTGCACGATGCGCTCAAACGGCGCTGCCTCTATCACTGGATCGATTACCCGACGCCCGAGCGTGAGCGTGAGATCGTCCACTCCCGCCTGCCCGACGCCGGCGAAGCGGTCGTCACCCGGGTCGTGGAGGCGATCGCGCGGTTGCGTGACCAGGGCGACCTCTACAAGCTGCCGGGTGTGGGGGAGACGATCGTGTGGGCCCAGGCGCTGCTCGCGCTCGGCGAGGACGTGTCGCTGACCGACACGCTCGGGGTCGTGCTCAAGGTCCACGAAGACGTCCTGCGCGTGCGTGAGCGCGGGGTGCTGGAAGGTGTCTGACGCGGGCAACGGCGTCCCGGCCGCCGAGCCGGATCCGGGCCTGACCGAGACCGCCGCGGTCGCCGACGGCATGGTTGGCCGGCTCGGAGATCTGACGAGCGTGCTGCGCGCCCAGGGCACGCGGGTTGGGGTGGGCGAGCTGCTCACCGCAGTCCGCAGCCTGGAAGCGGTCGACTGCACCACCCGCGAGGAGGTCCGGCTGGCGCTGCGCACCGTCCTGTGCTCCCACCATCGGGATCTGGAGCGTTTTGATCTGGCGTTCACCGCCGTCTACGGCGACGGCGAGCAGGCCGCCGCGCGCGACCCGTTCGAGCAGCTGGGCTCGATCGAGAAGGCGGCTCTGCCCCGGATGGGGTTGTCGGATCCAGGCGGCGGGGCTCCCGAGGAGGGGTCGGATCCGGTGCCGGCGGCATGGAGCAACATCGAGCTGCTGCAGGAGAAGGACTTCGCCCGCTACACCGAGGCCGAGATGGCGCTGGCCCGGGACCTGATCGCGCGGCTGGCCCGTCGGCACCCGGTGCGGCTCTCGCGCCGGACCCGGCCGTCGCGCCGGCGCGGCCACATGCCCGACCTGCGACACACCGTCCATGCCTCGCTGCGCACCGGCGGCGAGCCGCTGCACCGCCGCTGGCGGGCACCGACGCAGCGCCCGCGCAAGGTCGTGCTCGTCTGCGACGTGTCGGGCTCGATGGCGCCCTACGCGCGGATGCTGCTGCAGTACATGCACGCGTGCGTCGCGGCCCGGCGGCGGGTGGAGGCGTTCGCGTTCGGGACGCGGTTGACCCGGATCACCCAGGAGCTCACCGGGCGTGACCACGACCGGGCCCTGGACCGCGCCGCCGCGGCGGTCACCGACTTCTCCGGCGGGACCCGAATCGGCGCCGCGATCGCCGAGCTCAACCGCGTGCACGGGCGTCGCCTCGGCCGCGGCTCGGTGATCGTCGTGCTGTCCGACGGCTGGGACCGGGGCGAGCCTGAGCAGCTGGAGGCCGAGATGGCACGGCTGCGCCGTGCCGCCTATCGCCTCGTGTGGCTCAATCCGCTGGCCGCCCACCCCGACTACCAGCCGCTGGCCCGCGGCATGCAGGCCGCGGTGCCCCATACCGACCAGCTGCTGGCCGGAAACTCGCTGGCCTCGCTGGAGCAACTCGCCACGCTGCTGGAGGCGATGTGAGCGCTGATGACCGCCAGAGCTGGGCCCGGGATGCCGAGCTGCACGGCCCAGAGTTCACGCCGCCCGAGTCCCCGGGGCCCGCGCTGGTCATGTTCGGAGCGGTGCCACTGGCCGCCGCGCTGTGCACCGTCGCCTCGCCGCTCGGATGGCGGGCGTACGTGGTCGATCCGCGTGAGCGCTTCGCCGTCGCCGAGCGGTTCCCCGGCGCCGAGGCGGTGCTCGCACTGTGGCCGCAGGAGGCGTTTGACCAGATCGGTCCGATTGACGGCTCGACCGCGGTCGCGCTGCTCACCCACGATCCCGTGCTCGACGACCCGGCGCTGGAGATCGCGCTGCGCTCGAAGGCGGCGTTCGTCGGCGCGATGGGGTCACGCCGCACCCAGCAGGCCCGCCGTGAGCGGTTGCGCGCGGCTGGCCTGAGCGATGGTGAATTGGCCCGGCTGTCGGGCCCGATCGGGCTTGACACCGGGGCCCGCACCGTGCTGGAGACGGCGGTGTCGATCGTTGCCGAGATCATCGCGGTGCGCCACGGGCGTGACGGCGGCCGGCTCGTCACCGCCGACGGCGCCATCCACCGGCCGAGCTGATGACCGCCGGCCTCATCCTGGCTGCCGGCGGCGGCACCCGGTTCGGCGCCGAGCCCAAGCTGCTCGCCGATCTCCACGGGCGCCCGGTGCTGGAGTGGGCGGTCCGCGCTCAGTGCGCGGTTGCCGAGCTTGACCCGGTCGTCGTCGTGCTCGGCGCCCACGCCGAGGCGGTCCGCGCCCGCGTGCAGTTCGGCCGGGCCCGGACGGTGGTCTGCGAGGAGTGGAAGTCCGGGCAGTCCGCGTCGCTGCGGTGCGGACTGGCGGCGCTGACCGATGCCGAGAAGATCGTGGTGACGCTCGGCGACGAGCCGCTCATCACCCCGGAGGTTGTGGCGTTGCTCGCCGCGGCGCCTGCCCCGAGCCGGGCGCTCTATGACGGGCGGCCCGGGCACCCGGTCGTGTTGGGGCGCCAACAGCGTGCCGCGCTGATGGACGTGCAGGGGGACCGCGGGGCGCGGGACCTGCTGCGCGATGCTGCCGTGGTGGAGGCCGGGCACCTATGCTCGGGTGCAGACGTCGATACCCCTGACGACCTGGAGGAGGTCCGCGATGAAGCTAGAGCAGTCGTTTGAGGTGAGCGCGCCGCTGGAGCGGGTCTGGGCAGCGCTGATCGACGTCGAGCGCGTGGCGCCGTGCCTGCCCGGGGCCGCGGTCACCGGCCGCAACGACGACGGCAGCTACAACGGCACCTTCAAGGTCAAGATCGGCCCCACCGCCGCGGCGTACAGCGGCAAGCTGCACATGGACAGCATCGACGAGTCCGCCCACACGGCGGTCATGCACGCCCAGGGCACCGATCGCCGCGGCCAGGGCGGCGCCAAGGCGACGATCGAGTCATCCGTCGCCGAGGCTGGGGCCGGGAAGACCCGCGTCGACGTCTCCACCGACTATCACATCACCGGCCGTCTGGCCCGCTTCGGCCGCGGCGGGATGATCGAGGAGATCTCCAACCGGCTGCTCAACGAGTTCGCCAAGTCGCTGCAGGCGATGGTCGGCGCCGACAGCCGGGCGACCGCTTCGTCGGCTCCGGCTCCGGCCCCCGAGGCTGCTGCTGCCTCTGAGGTTGCTGCTGCGTCTGAGGTTGCTGCTGCGTCTGAGGTTGCTGCTGGCCCTGAGGCTGCTGCTGCCCCTGAGGTTGCCCCGTCGCCGGCGGCGCAGACAGCCCAGCCCTCCGCACCGGCTGCCGCCGACGAGCCCGCCGCGGTCGGTGCTGACGCGGGCGAACCGG
>JBAWFG010000229.1:0-3687 GCA_049591655.1 Solirubrobacteraceae bacterium | reverse complement strand
CGGCAGCGCCGCGCCAGCCGGCACCGCCGCGCCGGCCTCCGCCTCCACCCCGGCGACCACGCCGGCAACCCCCGTACCCGCTTCTCCGGCCACCGCGTCGGCGACACCGCTGGGCCCGACAGCCTCGGTGAGCGGTCAGGCATCGGTGCCGACCGCCTACGGCGTCCGCCTGGCCGAGGCCGCCGAGAAGGTGCAGAACACGATCGCGCTGAGCGCCCGCGACGGCGTCTCCCTGGCCCGCATCCAGCTCTCCCCGGAGTCGTTGGGGGCGATCCAGATCCACCTGCAGCACACCTCTGAAGGTTTGGTGGCGCGCGTCGTCACCGAACATCCCGAGGCGGCCCGCGCACTGGCCCAGAGCGGGGACGACCTGCGGCGCTCGCTCTCCCAGAGCGGAACGCCGCTGCTGCGGCTCGACATCGAATCCTCTGACCAGCGCCGTTCGGCGGCCCAGCAGCAGGCCTCGGGCTCCGGCGCATCGGGGCGCCACAGCGCCGATGACACCGACGAGGACGACACGGTCGACGCCGCGACCGCCGTCACGGCTGCCGCCACTGACTCTCTCACCCCTTCGCTGTCGGGCTCCGCGCTCGTCAACGTGCTCGCCTGAACCACCCAATTCAAGGACAGACACATGACCAACGTCGCCGCCACCAACTCCACCTCCTCAACGCTGAGCACGTCGGGCACGACCGCGACGAACCCGGCCGACAACATGGGCCAGAACCAGTTCCTGATGCTGATGATGGATCAGCTCAAGGCTCAGGACCCGCTGCAGCCCTCGGACCCGACTCAGTACCTGTCCGAGCTGGCCGGCTTCAGCTCGCTGCAGGAGCAGACGAGCATCGCCAGCTCGACCTCGGCCGCGGCGACCCAGCAGGCCTCCAGCTCGGCGCTGGGCCTGCTCGGTCATACCGTCACCTATACCGACGCCAACGGAGCCGGCCAGACCGGCACCGTGACCAAGGTCGACTTCACCAGCAACGGACCGTCGCTGACCGTCGGCTCGGTCGGCGGGATCTCGCTGACCAGCATCACGGAGGCGCAGTGACGTCGGCTCTGACCAATGTCGCACTCCAGCCACCTGGAGTGTCCGGCCCGCCAACGGTCTCCGGGCCCCAGCCGGCGGCGTCGATCATCCCGGTCACCGGACCGTCGTTCGCCGATCTGCTGGCGCACTCGACGACGGCGGCCCAGGCCCCCACCTTCTCTCGTCATGCGCTGGAGCGCGTGAACCGGAGGGGCATCGCGCTCGATCCGTCGACCATCGCTCGGCTGACGGGCGGGATGTCACGAGCCGCGGCCAAGGGCTCGCGGGATGCAGTGGTCTTTGTGGACAACACCGCGTTCGTGGTGTCGGTCCCCAACAACACCGTCATCACGGCGGTGGGTTCCGAGCACATGCGCGAGCACGTGTTCACAAACATCGACAGTGCCGTGATCGCCTGAGCGATCCCGGTCCTCTGACCCATGGCCGGACCTCACTGATGAGGAGGCCGAGAAAGGAAGTGATGCCCCGATGATGCGAGGCATGAACGCCGCGATCAGCGGCCTCGAAGCGCACCAGACGATGCTCGACGTGACCGCCAACAACCTGGCCAACGTTGACACGATCGGCTACAAGGCACAGCGCACGACGTTTCAAGACGAGCTGTCCCAGACGCTGTCGGCCCCGACCGGACCCAACGGGTACAACGGCGGCCAGAACGCCAAGCAGGTCGGCCTGGGCGTCCAGGTCGGCTCCATCGACAACCTGATGGGCACCGGCTCGCAGCAGACGACGGGCAACGCTCTCGACATCTACATCCAGGGAGACGGGTTCCTGCAGGTCGGTAATGGCGCCCCCGGCACCACCGCCCCCTACACCTCCAACCTCCCCAGCTCGGTCAACTACACCCGTGCCGGGAACCTGACCCTCAACTCGGCGGGCTTTCTGACCAGCCAGAGCGGCCAGTACATCGTCGGCGCCACGGCGCCGAGCTCCTCGAGCTCCTCGACCCCGACCTACATCAACGTGCCGCCGGGATCGACCAACATCGCGGTGGGCCAGAACGGCGCGGTCAGCTACACCGACGAGAACTCCAGCAACACCACCTACGGTCAGACCGTGACCGCCGGCTATCTGTCGCTGGCCACGTTCCCCAACTCCGCAGGCCTGGAGCGTGACGGCGGCACGATGTGGAGCGCGACCGCCAGCTCAGGCCCTGCCACCACCGGCACGCCGAACGTCGGCGGTTTCGGGCAGACGATCGCCGGCTCGCTGGAGATGTCGAACGTCGACATGGCCACCGAGTTCACCAACATGATCACCGCCGAGCGCGGCTACCAGGCCAACTCCAAGGTCACCACCACCGCCGACACGATGCTGTCAACGGCAGTGAACATGGCCCAGGGCTAATCGTGAGGTAGCGCTCACCTCGTCTGAGGGGTGAGCACGCAGGGGGCGGCATTGAGGGATGCCGCCCCCCCTTCACGCCGCCATTCACTCATCGTCACGTATTCAAGAGGAGAACTTCCCATGATCACCCTGCACCGCCTGGGACACGCGGTGGACACGTTCCAGATCAATCCCGACGCGATCATCACCGTCGAGGCCACCCCCGACACCGTCATCACGATCGCCAACGGGCAGAAGATCGTCGTCGCCGAGCCGCCGGAGCGGGTCGCCGCCGATATCGAGGAGTACCGGGCCACCGTGCTCGCCCGTGCGTTCATCCGCCGGCACGAGCTGCGTGCCGAGCGCAGCCCCGCCCGCAAGGTCACTCCGCTGCGTCCGACCCCGTCGGCGCTGCACCGGCTCACGCCACTCGTCGAAGACCAGACCGCCTGACCCCTTTCCACACCAACTCGCTTGAAGTTTTTCGCTCAGCTGTCGATCTAGGACTTAGTTATGAAGCCCGCAACCGCAATCGGAATCGGAGTCGCCACGGCCGGCATCCTCATGGCAGGGATCATGGGGGGCACGAGCCCGGCTGCGTTCATGGATATCCCGGCGCTGCTGATCATCATCGGCGGCACCGGTGGCGTCACTCTGGCCAGCTGCGGCATGCCGGCGATGAAGCGACTGCCCGCGCTCTACAAGATCGTCTTCGGGCCGCCGGAGATCGATCTCAATGCGCGCGTGAAGCAGCTCGTCGGCTTTGCCGAGCAGGCCCGCCGTGAGGGTCTGCTGGCGCTCGACGGTCAGACCTCGGAGATCGAGGACGACTTCACCCGCAAGGGCTTGCAGCTCGTGGTCGACGGCTCGGACCCGGAACTCGTCCGCGAGGTCCTGGAGGCCGAGATCGACGGCATGATCGCCCGCCACCACGAGGGAGCGGGGCCGTTTGAGAAGGCCGGAGGGTTCGCCCCGACGATGGGCATCATCGGCACCGTCATGGGTCTCGTCCACGTGCTCCAGAACCTGTCGGCGCCGGCGACGCTCGGACCGGCGATCTCGTCCTCGTTCATCGCCACGCTGATGGGAGTGGGGTCGGCCAACGTCATCTACCTGCCGATCGCCAACCGCCTCAAAGCGCTGTCCAAGGCCGAGGTTGAGCTGCGCACCCTCACCCTGGAGGGCATCCTCGCCGTGCAGGCGGGCGACAACCCGCGCGTCGTGGCCGAGAAGCTCGGCTCGTTCGTGCCGCCCACCGAGCGCAATGCCGACGAAGAGGGCGCCGACGTCACCGAGTTCAAGCAGGCGGC
>JBAWFG010000228.1:0-8861 GCA_049591655.1 Solirubrobacteraceae bacterium | reverse complement strand
CTCACAGCCGGCGATCGGTCTCCGCGTCGGTGGTGCCGTCGAAGTAGCGATCCAGGACCGCGCTGAACGTCGGGTCGCCGGGATCGGCGCGATGAAACAGGGTCATCGATGAGCGCAGCTTCTGGGCATCGATGGGGCCGAAGATCGTGACCGGGTCGGTGTCCGGGAGCTCGGTGAGGACGCGCGCACACTTCACCAGGCGGGCGCCGAGCACCGGATGCGCGAGATACGCCCGGGCCTCGTCAAGCGACGCAATCGCATATCGATGGGCGGTGGCGCTGGCGCCGAGCCCGCTGATCTGAGGGAAGACGAACCACATCCAGTGGCTGCGCTTGCGCCCGGCGCGGAGCTCGGAGAGCGCCGCCGCATACGTGTCGCCGGCGTCCTGAGCGTCGACGAAGCGCTCGAGTGCGAAACGATCCTTCACCGAGCGCCAAGGCTAGAGCAGACCGTTGTCAAAAGCGCTGAAAATGGACTGATTGCGCTCAACTGCCGATCGCCGCGGCCGATCATGATCTGGTGGGAACAACACATCCCGGAGCTCCGCCTGCGCTGCCACGGTCCGCGCTGCTTGTCGGCCTGCCCAACGTGGGCGCGGTGCTCGCGATGGTGGTCTCCCGGTTGGCTCCCGCTCTATCGCCCTACTGCTGGGACACCGCCTGGACGCTCGCCTCCTTCTCCGCGTTTGCGGGCATGATGCTCGCTCGCCGGGTCGCCCCGGCCGCCGACCGGGGCCGCTGGAGCCTGTGGGCCGCCGCCGCCGGGTCCTGGTTTGTCGGCCAGATGCTCTGGAACCTCTACGGGATCATCGGCTTCCCGCAGTCACCCAACCTCGCCGACGTGGGCTGGTGGGCATTTGCGGTCCTGGTGATGGTCAGCCTCATGCGCAGCCGCGTGCGCACGCGCGCGATGCGCATCGTGAGCATGGCCGAGACCCTGCCGCTCGTCGCCGCCGCGGTCGCGCTCAGTGTCGCCGAGCTCTGGCATGCCGCTTCGGTATCGGCGCTGGCGCTCGCGCCGCGGCTATCGGCGCTCATCTATCCCTCGGTGTACATCGCCGCCACCGTCCTGATGCTCCAGGCCATGGTCGGGGGCGCACTGCGCGGATCGCGCTCGCCGGCGCTGCGCCTCGTGTTGGCCGGGATGGCCGCCCAGGCGCTGGCGTTCGGACTCTGGAGCCAGCAGCTGCTCGCCGGCACCTACGTTCCCGGCAACACGGTGCTCGATCCGATCTGGGTACTCGGCCTGGGGACGATCGGGATCGGCGGCCTGGTGGCGTTCCGCAGCCCGGCGACAACCGACGAAGGCAGCGATGGCGCCCGGCGCGGCGGCGTCCTGCCCGCGGTGATGTTCGTGGTGCTGATCGGCGCCCTGCTCCAGGCGCAGGTCGGCCACGCCGCCTTCGGGGCGCGGATCGTCCTCGGTCTCGGCGTGATGCTCTCCGGTGTGTCGCTGATCACCCGCGGGGGGCTGCTCGAACGGCGCCTGCGTGAGCGGTTGGCCGGTGAACGTGCCGCCCTACGGGCGCTCGGCGAACGCGAGGCCGAGCTGGCGCGGCTCAACACCCAGCTCGTGGAGGACTCACGCCGTGATCCGCTGACCGGGATGCGCAACCGCCGCGCCCTGTCCGAGGATCTGCTCCAACTCGACGCCGCGCGTCTACAGGACGGGCGGCCGTTTGCGGTCGCGCTCTGCGACGTCGATCACTTCAAGGCCTACAACGATCGGCTCGGTCACCTGGCGGGTGACCACGCCCTGCGTGGGATCTCCGCCACCATCCGGGGCGCGCTGCGCTCCGGTGACGTGGCGTACCGCTTCGGCGGCGAGGAACTGCTCATCATCTTTCCCGACACCGATGAGACGGACGCCCTCGTGGCGGCCGAGCGGGTCCGCGTTGCCGTCGAGACGGCGGCCATGTCACACCCGGAGGGCGTCGCCGAGATCCTCACCGTTTCGATCGGGGTCGCCGCCGGTTGTGAGGAGCCGAGCACGCTGCTCGCTCGCGCGGACGTCGCGCTCTACAGGGCCAAGCACGCCGGACGCAACCGCGCCGAGTTGGCCATCGACACCGACCCGGCCGAATCCAACGCCGGGCGCCACCATGAGCTGCCCGAGGAGGCCGTGCCGCGCCACCTGCGCAGCATGCTGGCGGTGTCGCGCGCCGCCGCCGCCGGCGAGGGCCCGATGCCGGTGCTGGAGGCGCTGGCCGACACGCTGCGTTCCGAGCTGTCCTTCCATGTGGTGTCGGTCAACCTCCGTGACCGCCAGCGGGACCAGCTGCACTGCGTGATCGTGCTCGGCGACGAGGACGCCCGCCGGACGCTGCTCGGCAACGTCAGCCCGTGGAGTGAATTCGAGCCGCTGTTGGAGTCCGAGCACCGCCGCTGCGGCGCGATCTGGCTGCCGGCCGGAACCCCCCTGTGGGAGCGGGAGACGGTCACCTGGACGCCGGCGGTCGCGGCGGCCCCCGGGGCCGACAGCTGGCATCCCGACGACATGTTGCTGTTGCCGATCCGAGCCCAGGGCGGCGAGGTCCTGGCGATCGTCTCGGTCGACCAGCCGGTCAGTGGTCGCCGCCCGGACGACGGCGAGATCGCGTTTCTCATGTCAGCCGCTGACCACGCTGGAATCGGCCTGGAGCAGAGCCTGCGGGACAGCGCCCCTGATTCCGCGGCCCAGCAGCAGTCCGACGAGCTGCGTCTGGCGGCGGTGATGCTGCTCGCCGAGACGCTCGATCTGCGTGATCCCGGCACCGCCCGCCACTCGCGCACCGTTGGTGTCTACGCCCGGCGGATCGCCACCGAGCTCGCGCTGGACGCCGACCGGATCGAGCGTATCCACGCGGCCGGAGTGCTGCACGACCTGGGCAAGCTCGGGATCGCCGATGCCGTGCTCTACAAGCCGGGGAGCCTCGACGACGCGGAATGGCGCGAGATCCAGCGCCACCCGGAGATCGGCGCGCGCATCCTGGAGAACGCCGGCCTGCGCGACATCGCAGGGTGGGTACGCGGTCATCACGAACGGATGGACGGGCGCGGGTATCCCGACCGCCTGAACTCCCATCAGATCAGCCTGGAGTCACGGATCCTCGCCGTCGCCGACGCGTATGAGGCGATGATCGCCGACCGGCCCTACCGCGCCGGGATGCCATCGCACGCGGCCCGCGAGGAGCTCGAGCGCTGTGCCGGCAGCCAGTTCGACCCCGCGGTAGTCACCGCGTTCATCGCCACGCTGCCACAGGATGAGGGCGGCCGGCCTGACCCGGTGTGTGAACCAGCCCTAACCTGATGGCCCCGGGGCGGCTGCTATTAGGAACGGTATGCCCCAGCCCCGCGTCCCCGGTCGAAGTCGCCGCGCCGCCGCCCGGCTTGGTGCCAGCGGCCTGGGCCGGAGCCTCGAGCATCCGGCCGATCGCATCGACGATCGCCGCGGGCCGTTTGATCAGTTCGCCGAGCGGGCGTCGTTTCTGGCCAGCTCACCGGTGTTCTTCCTGTTCTGCGCGCTGATCATCGCCGGGTGGGCCACCGGCCTGATCCTCGGCGCCTCGGACCGCTTCGAATCGGCGGCTGTCGGCCTGATGTCAGCGGTGACGCTGATCCTCGTGGCGGTGCTCAAGAATGCCGAGCTGCGGACCGAGCGGGCGCTGCAGACCAAGCTTGACGCCATCGCCAGCTCCCTGCTGGAGGACCGGCGCGGGCACCGCGGGGACGCTGAGGCGCAGCTTGAGCAGTCGATCGGGCTCCACGAGGAGATCTGACCCGGTCCTGAGCTGATGACCGACCGTGTCCTGCCGCTGACCGAGAGCGACGCCGACCCCGATCCCCTGCGCCAGTTCACGGGGTGGTTTGCGGACGCGGCGCAGAGCGGCGTGAGCGCCCCCGAGGCGGCGGCGATCGCGACCGCCACCCCCGATGGGCGCCCGTCGGTCCGGATGGTGCTCGTCAAGCGCGTCGACGAGCACGGGCTGGTGTTCTTCACCAACTACGAGAGCCGCAAGGGCCGGGAGCTGGCGGCCAACCCGCGGGGGGCGCTGCTGTTCCACTACGACGCGCTCGCGCGCCAGATACGGATCGAGGGCCCCACCAGCCCGATCGCTCCCGAGGAGTCAGCTGCCTACGCGGCCAGCCGCGCCCGCGGCAGCCAGCTCAGCGCGCTGGCCTCACCCCAGAGCCGGCGGGTCGAGGACCGTGCGGTCCTGGAGCAGCGGGTCGCTGAGCTCGCCGAGCACTATGCCGGCCGAGACCTGCCGCTGCCCGCCACGTGGGGTGGGGTGCGCCTGGTGCCGGACCGGTTCGAGTTCTGGCAGGGCCGCGACGACCGGCTCCACGACCGTCTGCTGTACACGCCCGGGCCAGACGGCGGCTGGCAGATCGAGCGGTTGGCTCCGTAGGCCGGGGCCGGCGGGTGGCCGCGACGGTTCTTAGAGGACCGGCTCGGCGATCTGCCACACAGAGACGACACCGGAGAGCTCAAGGCCCGCCCGGACGGCGTGTCCTGGCAGCAGCTCGAGCTTGACCTCAGGCGTTGGCGACAGACGCCGCCAGTCGGCGAGCGCGGCCAGGCCCGCGGGCTCGATCTCGGCGAGGTCTGAGAGGTCGAGCACGAGCCGGTCAAAGGTGCCCACGCGCGTGGAGGCGACGTCGGCCAGCCGCCCGACGCTGGTGGCGTCGAGCCGTCCGGTGGGGGCGAGCTGGAGCGATCGGCCCGACCGGCTGAGACGCACGCCCCACCGCCGGCGCCCGGGTGCCGCGCTGCTGTGCGCTGCAAACTGAACCAGCTCGGCGGGATCGTGGGCGACGGCATCGGCGCCGAGCGAGATCGCTGCCGCCGCGTGGTCAGAGCGTCCCGAGAAGTCACACAGCACGATCACCGGAGGGTCGGCCAGCCGGCGCAGCTCGGTGCACATCGGGGCGAGGCGCAACGCGTCCTCGGGACCAGCGGTCACGGCGACGGCGAGCTCGATGCCGCCCGCGTGCGGGAAATGCGCGACCGGCGCATCGGTGGAATGTGCGCGCAGGTCGACTGACCAGCCGTCGGACTCCAGGAAGTCCATGGCGACGTTCCCGTCGACCGCCTCGATCCCCAGCGAACGGCAGGACAGGACGGCGGCGCGGCCCGCGCCGCGGCGGTCAGCGGTCGGCAGGCCGGAGACGAGGCCGGCCAGGATCGACTCGCCGATACCAGCGGCCACGCGTGCTCTGACGACCGCGCCCATCCCCTGCAGATCGGCCAGTGCGGGCCGGACGACATCGACATACAGCCGCGCCGCGGGCGTCCCCTGCTCGGCGGCCTCGGCGACCATGCGCGTTGCTTCCCGGACGTCAGGAGCGGCGAGGGCCACCCGAAACGCCCTGGCGAGAGCGGCCAGCTGGCCGCGGTCCTGATGCGGTGCCAGAGGCGCGTGCCACGACGTGTGGTTTCCCTCCACAGCTCAAGTGTAGTGTTTGCGGCACAGCGCGCCCAGGAGTTAGCTCCGCGGGGCGATCGGGTACGTAAAAAATCAAGTCCAATGGTGTATCGACTTGAGCTTCCACGTGATGAGCACGCCCCTGCCGTAGCCCGGCGGGCGGTGAGCGACCTGCGCCAGTCGCTGGACGAGGCGACGTTCGGCGACGCCGAGTTGCTCATCTCCGAGCTCGTCACCAACAGCGTCACGCACGGCGGGGGCGACTCCGTGATCGTGCTCGTCGATGACGACGTCCCTGACGTCCTGCGCTGCGAGGTCATCGACGACGGCGTCGGCTTCGTGCCGCGCGCGCGTGAGTACGAGCGGACGGTCGGCGGCTGGGGGCTCGATCTGGTCGAGCAGATCGCCTCCAGCTGGGGCGTCCGCGAGGGATCGACGCACGTGTGGTTCGAGCTGCGCACGCGCCAGCCGACGTCGTAGGTGACTGACTCCCTGCCCAGCCTGGCGCCGCTGTCGCCCGAGGCGATGGCGGCCGAGTATCTGGCGTGCCTGCTCGAGCCGGACGGGCGCCGGGCGGGGCGCATGATCGAGGACGGTCTGAGCGCCGGCGTGGACGCCGCGACGCTGTATCTCGGCGTCATCGGCCCGGCGATGTACGAGGTCGGGCGCCTGTGGGAGACCGCCGAGGTGAGCGTCGCCCAGGAGCATCTGGCAACGCAGATCACGCAGGCGGTGATCGCCTCGCTCGGTCTGCATCTGGCCGGGGGCGAGCCGGTCGGCGCCTCACGCGTGGCGATCGTGGCCTCGACCCCGGGGGAGCTGCACGCCCTCGGCGCCCAGATGGTCGCCGACTTCCTCGAGGCGCAGGGATGGCGGGTGCTGGCGCTGGGCCCGGATACCCCCGCTCAGGAGCTCGCCGCCCTCGCGCAGGAGCGCGCGGCAGCGGTGATCGCCCTGTCGACCTCGCTGCCCGCCAACCTGCTGTCGGTGACCCGCACCTGCCAGCTGCTGCGCCGTCTACCCCGCCCGCCCTTCGTGGTCGTCGGCGGGCGCGCCTACCGCGGCGACGTCCAGCGCGCCTACGGCGTCGGGGCCGACGGTTTCGCCGACGACCCCCAGGCCCTGCTGACGCTCCTGGCTGAGCGGTTCGGGGCCGATGCCCCGCACTGAGGTCAGCGCCTACCCCTGGCAGAGCGAGGTCGTCTATGCAGCCGAGCTCGACGCGGAGGGATGCATCGTCCGCGTCAACGCCGCGCTGGCGCAGGCCTCAGGTGGCTCGCTGGTCGGTGTTCCGTTCCGGGAGCTGTTGGCGAGCGAACAGCGGGCCGCATTCGACCGGCGGCTGGAGGCGACGGGCGAGACCTGGGACCGGGCGACGTTCAGCTACGGCGGCGGGGTCGGTGTCGAGAACGCCGCGGATCGCTCGACATGGCTGCGGCGGCTGCCCGACGGTCACGCGGAGGTGATCGCCGAACCCGCCTGGGCCGAGCACGACCGCCTGGTCGGACAGGTACTGCAGCTCAACGACGACCTGATCGCCGCCCAGCGCACCGCGGCCCGCCGTCAGCGCGAGCTCGAGCGCGCCCAGGATCAGGCCGCGGCTTCGACCAAGCGCATCCGCCAGCTGGAGGCGATCCTGGTCGCCGGCTTGACCCCCCGGGACTTCGATGACGTGCTCGTCTCGCTGATGCGGACCGCCCAGGAGCTGCTGCCGGGCGACCACGCCGACCTGCTGCTGCTCGACGAGGTCGGAGCCCGGCTGGTGCTCCGCGCCAGCGCGGGGCGCGTGACGCCCGGCGAGCCCCAGCGGCGTCCGGTCTCCGTCGGCGACGGTGTGCTCGGCCAGATCGCCGCTGAGGGTCGCAGCGTGTTGATCGAGCGGTTGCCCGGCGGCAATCCGCCGGGTATCCCGGATGGCCAGGGCTCGATGATCGGCGCACCGCTGATGCTCGACGGCGAGGTGATCGGCGTGCTGGCGGTCAGCGGGGAGGGATCGGACTGCTTCACCGATGCGGATCTCCGGCTGCTGGAGCTCGTCGGCGAACGGGTCGCCCTCGCCATCGGGCAGGCGCAGCTGCGCGACCGAGAGCAGCGGATGGCCGAGACGCTGCAGCGCACATTGCTGCCCCAGTCCCTGCCCCAGGCGTCCGGCGTGTGGCTGGCGGCGCGCTATCTGCCGCACACCGCCGGCGTCGGCGGCGATTTCTATGACGCCGTCACCCTCCCTGACGGCCGGCTCGGCGTGGCGATCGGCGATGTCACCGGCAAGGGGCTGCGGGCTGCGGCGGCGATGGGTCGGCTACGCAGCGCGCTGCATGCCTATGCGCTTGATTCACCCCGGCCCTCGGATGTGCTGCGGCGCGTCGGGCGTCTGGCCCAGGCTGACGATGCGCTGGCGACGGCGCTGTACCTCGTGCTCGACCCCGCCACCGGCCGGCTCGAGCTGGCCAGCGCCGGGCACCTGCCGCCGCTGCTGATCGAGGACGGCGGGGCGTCCTACCTCGACGTGCGGGCCGCGCTGACCGCGCCGCTGGGGCTCGATGTCGAGCGCAGCGCGGAGGTGTCGCTGCAGCTGACGCCGGGCAGCGCGCTGCTGCTCTACACCGACGGTCTGGTGGAGGGCACGCGCAACATCGACGACGGGATGCGCCGGCTCGCCGAGGCAGCGAGCGCTGAGCCGGGGGAGACCCCCGAGGCTATGTGCGACCGCCTGCTGGAGACGCTCGTGCCCGAGGGGCGCTACCGCGACGATGTCGCGCTTCTGGCGATCGGCCGCACCGCCTGAGCGAGGGCTAGGCAATCGCACCGCCTGAGCGAGGGCTAGGCAATCGTTGCCGCGGCGGCGCGCAGGCGGGCGGCGATCTCGGCTCCGGTGGAGCCGCCGACATCATCGGTGACGACCTCGGCGGCGGTGATGAGGCTGTCGGCGAGGTTGGCGACCGGGTAACCGCGTGCGTCGAGCACGCCGGCCAGCCAGCCGACCTGTCCCTCGAGGTCGAGGTCGGCGGCGGCCCAGGCGAGGATGTGCTGGTGATCGTGAACGCACCACTCCCGGGCCAGTTCAAAGCCGTACCGCTCGACGTCCTCGGGATGGCGGCGAAGGTGCAGTTCGGCGACGTGCTCGGCGAGCGGCACGAGGGCCAGCGTGCCCCCGTCGGGCAGCTCGATCGCAGTCGGCGGACGCATCCCGCCCGGGCGTGCCGGTCGCCGGTCGCTCATCGGGCCACCCGCGAGCATGACAGCGCGGCGCACATGGCGGAAATCTTCTCACCTCGCAGCCTGTGTCGAGGCCGAGGCAGGCGATGGACGACGGTGGACCCCGTCCGAGGGCGGCGACCGACTGGGAAGTCAGGCCGCCGCCCCGGAGGGAGTGGGGCGCATTCGGCGCGGGGGCGTCGCGCGAAACGCCGGTGTCACGACCAGTCGGGGCCCAGCGTTTGCTGCAGGGCTGCCC
>JBAWFG010000227.1:0-4282 GCA_049591655.1 Solirubrobacteraceae bacterium | reverse complement strand
CTCCGCGTATTCCTAAGTACTTATTACTGAACCCCGTGTTCATCTGCCCCTGAACCCCGCGACACGCATCCACTCGCCGATGACCGTTCACAACCGCGCCCGAACAACGGGCGGGCGGCCGTGCCGCACTTTCTTTGTGTATTTCATTCGACGGGCAGTCGTGCGCCCGCCTTCGACGCCTCGGAGTGTGGTGACCCGCGGCCCAGTCGCCAATGGGCTTCCTTGCCCCTCCTGCGTTCATGACTGAACGGTGACTCAGTCCCGTTTGGCCATGCTACGTTGTGCGCTGCGAACAGAGGAGCAGTCGGGTGCACGCGTCGGAACGTCGGAAGGAACCGCAGATCGAGGCGAACTGGATCGATCCCGCCGCGTCCGTCCCCGTCGAACTGCGTGTGATCGTGGCCGATGACCAGGCAGCGGTGCGCGCCGGAATCAAGCGGGCGATCGAGCCCCACCGCCTGCAGGTGGTCGCCGAGGCGTCCCACGCCGATGACGCCCTGCGGCTCTCGGTGGCGCATCAACCGGACGTCTGCATCATCGCAGTCGACCTTCCGGGGAGCGGGGTCGAGGCCACGCGTTTGATCAAGCACTCGCTCCCCGACACGAAGGTCGTGATGATGACCCGGACGGCTCGTGACGAGGACCTGCTCGAGGCGCTGCGGGCCGGCGCCGACGGATATCTGCTGATGAGCACTCCGTCCAGCCGTCTCCCGCATGCGATCCGCGGTGTCACCCAGGGAGAGGCCGCTCTCCCCCGCGCGATGACCGCCCGTCTGATCCTGGAGTTTCGCGAGCGGGGGTTGAGGCGTCGTGTCGTCGTCCACCCGGATCAGGCGGAGGTCGAACTCACGGCCCGGGAGTTCGAGGTCTTCCAACGGCTGCGCCAGCACGAAGGTACCGCCCAGATCGCATCTCGCCTCGGAATCTCACAGGTGACGGTGCGCCGCCATGTCGCCTCCGTGCTGCACAAGCTCGGTGCCCCGAATCGCCGCCGCGCGGTCGAGATGCTCGAGCAGACCGAGCAACCCGAGCCGGGTATCACCTGACGGGGCGCGGCCGGCCGAGGGCCGGCCGGTGACGTTGGGTGCACCGCACGGCCGGTCACGCACCGGTGACCAAGACGCGCCGGTTAACTGACCATCCACCGTCGCCTCAGTTCCCGCGGCGCCGGGCAACGTACGGCAGCGAACCTGTGACGCAACGCACACCTTTGACGTAAGCGGTGCGTCACGTCATCGCCGACAGCCCTTGCGGCCGGATGCTCGGACCCCATAATGAAAGTGCGATCACACGATGATCACAATTCATACCTTGGGGGCAAGACCATGTTGCAGTGGAGCGAGGATCGGACGTCTTCGACGGGGCTTGAAGTGCTCAGCGACACGAGCGTTGAGGATCCATTTGACACTGCTGCGCGCACACACGCAGTGCGGCAGCAGGTGGCGACCCTGACGTCGCCTGGCCCGCGAGTGAGTGTGGTGATTCCGGCGATGAACGAGGCCGAGAACCTGCCCTACGCTTTCTCGCGCCTTCCCGACGGGCTTCACGAAGTGATCCTGGTCGACGGCCATTCACTTGACGACACTGTGGCCGTCGCCAAGAGCCTTCGTCCCGACGTTCGCATCGTGACCCAGTCGGGGAAGGGCAAGGGCAACGCCATGGCGGACGGCTTCGCGGCCTGCACCGGCGACATCATCGTCATGCTCGATGCTGACGGGTCCACCGACCCCGCAGAGATCCCGCGATTCGTCTCGGCACTGCGCAACGGCGCCGATTTCGTCAAGGGGTCACGTTTCGCACAGGGAGGCTCGAGCGCCGACATCACACGAGCCCGCGGCCTCGGCAATCACGTGCTTCGGACGATCGTCAACACGCTCTATGGGACCAGCTACACGGACCTGTGCTACGGCTACAACGCCTTCTGGGCGCGGTGCCTCCCCTACATGCGGGTCGACTGCGACGGATTCGAGGTCGAGACCCTGATCAATGTCCGGATCGCCAAGGCGGGGCTGATCGTTCATGAGGTCCCCAGCTACGAGAACGTCCGCCTGCACGGGACGAGCAACCTCCGTGCACTGCCGGATGGATCCCGCGTCCTGCGCACGATCATGCGCGAGCTGCCCGTGGCGACCTCACGGCGATCGTTCCTGCCGCGCATCGCCTCCCGGCTGGTGGGGTCATGAAGGTCGCGCTTGTTGCGTCGAGCTTCCTGCCCGAGCCCGGGCGGCTGGAGCGGCGTGTGGATCAGCTGGCGCGCGGGCTCGCGCACCGCGGAGCGCAGGTGGAGGTCCTGACCCAGGGCCCCGGCCGCGGCTCGGTCGAGCATCGTGACGGCGTGACCACGCGCACCTTCCCGGCCGTGACCGGGCCGCTGCGCTTCGCGGTGGCACCGCGCCTACGCGAACGGCTCCGCCTCACCGCCCACGAGTTCGACGTCGTCGACGTTCATACGCGACAGGCGCCGCTGGCGCTGGCGGTGGCGAGCGCACGGGTTCGCCGGCTCGTCCTCACGCCATGTGCCTCCGCGGAGGTCCTCCTGGGGTGGCCCCACACGCGGGCCACGCGAGCCATGGCGGCAGCAGCGCCGCGGATCGTCTGCCGATCGGAGATCGAGCGAGACCTGCTCTGCGGCAGCATCCCGCAGGCGGCAAGCCGAGCGGTGGTTGTACCCGACGGCATCGATCCGGACGCGATCCGCTCCGCTGAGCCGTTCGATGTCCCCGGCACGGTGGTGCTGGCGGTGGACCGGCTCGAGCGCAGTACCGGTGTGGGACGGGCGATCGCCGCGATGGCCAGCCTCGGCCCGGAGTTCCGGCTCGTGGTGATCGGAGACGGGCCGGCGCGCGATCGCCTCCGTGCATTTGCCCAGGACCTATGCGTGTCCTCGCGCGTGCAATTCACCGGACCGGTCTCCGACGCCATGCTCCACAGATGGCTCCGGACGGCGCGCGTCGTGGTCTCGCTCCCGGGCGAGCGGAGCTCGGGAACGGCGGTGACTGAGGCCTGCGCCGCGGGCGTGTCAGTGGTCGCGTCCGACCTCCCGATCCAACGGCATGCCGCCGAACAGGTGGGAGGTGGCGTGATCTTCGTGGCGCCGAGAGGCTCACCGCTGGACGTGGCAGATGCGATCGAGGAGGCCTCCCAGCTCTCGGTCATTCCCAACCTCGACCAGCTGACCGCTTCCGCAACGTCCTGGGACGCCGCGATCGACGCCACCTGGGATCTGTATGAAGAGATGCTCGACGCTCCACATGCGTCTGAGCAGAATGATGGGGCGCGACAGCTGGTTGGCCTCTCCTCGCAACTCGATGCGGGCCGCTTGGCCACCCCGAACCGGGTCGGTCCTGCGCGGAGCGCAGCCGGCGAGGCATCGTGGTGGCCCACTCGCGGTCAGGCAGCGCATCGGGTGAGCGGGGACCCCAGATGGCCGTAGCACCCGAGGGCACCCGAGCCGTCGCCGGAGATTGGCTGCCGGACACGGCCGAGGTCGCATCCATGGAGCACACTGACTCGCCACACTCGGTGAGCGTCATTGTCACGACGTGCGGTAACCCGCCGACGCTGGAACGCTGCCTGCGTTCGGTCCTGCACTCCGACTACGACGACTTCGAGGTGATCGTCGTCGACCACGGGCCTCCGTCGCCGGACACTGCGCGGATGCTGGTCACGCAATTTCCGGGCGAGCTGAGGCTGCGGTACCTCGAGGAGCCGTGGTCGTCGGCGTCGATGGCGCGGAACACCGGACTGGCTCGAGCCGAGGGCGTGGTCGTGGCCTTCATCGACGACGACGCCGTCGTCGACGCACAGTGGATCCGTCACAGTGTGGAGCCCCTGCTCGACGAAGCCGACGTGGTATGCGTCACGGGTCGTAGTGCGTCACCGCAGGTCCACGATGCGAAGCGACTCGCTGCAGAACTGACCGGTGAGGGGTCGTCGCGGCGGACCTACCGTCGGTCTGACGCCCGCAACGGTCACGACCCGCTGCTCGCCCACACGGCCGGCGGTCTTGGGTCGGGCGCGGGCATCGTCATGCTTGCCGACGTCGGCCGCGAACTCGGCGGCTTCGACGTGGCGCTCGGTCCGGCGACGCCCGCATGCGGCGGCGAGCACATCGACCTTCTCGGGCGCCTGCTGCGCTCCGGCTACACCATCTCCTACGAGCCCAACGCGATCATCTGGCGTGAGCATCCTGCCCACGCCGAGGCTCGCCGGCGCCAGATCCTCCGCTACGGCATCGGCCTTGGTGCCATCATCAGCAAGCGGCTGATCACCGGCCCGGAGC
>JBAWFG010000226.1:0-6930 GCA_049591655.1 Solirubrobacteraceae bacterium | reverse complement strand
GTCATAGCCGTTCTGGGGCCCCCAGCCGGAGTGCCCCCCGCCCCATACGTAGGGCTTGCCCATGAGCGAGTCGGCCTCATTGACCATGGCCGCCACCCGGGGATCCGAGGCGCTGGTGGCACTGGCGCCGGTGCTGGTGGCCAGGGCACCTGGGACCAGCCCGCCTGCGGCCAGCCCGCTGGAGGCCAGTCCGCTCGACGCCAGGCCGCTGGACGCCAGTCCGCTTGAGGCCAGGCTCGGATCGCCGAGCGCGCTGGCGGCCACGGCGGCCGACGGGTCGGTCGCCGCCAGCGAGGAGCTGCCGCCGGCGACGCCCTGCGCGCTGGCGAGCGCGGCAGAGAAGTTGGAGGCCGACGAGCCCGAACCGGATAGCGCAGCACCGCCCGAGGAGGACGTGGAGGCGGACGACGACGAGCTCGCGGCGAACGCCGCGGGATCGGCCACCTGCTGCTGAAGTTGGAGGATCTGGTCGATTCGGCCGACCACCGCCGAAATGCTCATGCCCTCTTGCCATCGGCCGCTGGCGCGCAGGACTTGAGCCCGCCGGAGGTTGTATAGAGTCGCCCGCTTGCCGCTCTCCGCCCCTGATATCGGCGCCCGGGCCCAGGAGCTACAGGCCCAGGGCTACGGGCTGCACCTCGCCTCCAACCGGGATGTCCTTCAAGCGCTCAACACCGAGCCGTTCGGCGTCGCCGTGACCCCGATCGACTTCCTGGGCCCCCGGGATGGCGACTGGTCCGCTGCAGACCTGATGCGTGTCTACAACGTCCTCAACGCCACCGCATTCGGCGAGAAGGGGATCCCACTGCAGAATTGGGTGATGATCGACCTCGGGCTGCTGCCGTCGGCGTTCCTGCTCGTCACCCTGGGGGCGAGCCAGGCGCGCGCCGCCCTCGCCGACAGCGCTCGCAGCGAGGCCGCGCTCGCCCACACCGCCCGCGTCCTGCCCGCGGTACTGGCCGAGGCCGAGCGCCTGGGCTATGACGGGCCGGTCCCAGTGGCCGGCTATTGCGCCGCGCCCACCCCGGTCCCCGGCGGATTCGTCGGTTGGTCGTTATGCACGGCGATCCCCGGCATCGGCACGACCGCCAAGGGCCTGGGCCTGGAGGTCTACGGCGCGCGTACGCTGACCGGCGTGGCCCAGTTCTATGACCCGGCACTGCGCGTGCACCGCAAGTTCGGGCGCATGGAGATCCTCGCCGCCGTCCTCGACCTGCATCCGGTCCCCCACACGCTCGTCTATCGCACCGACGTGCACGAGGACGACCCCGCGGCCGAACCCACGATGTGGCTGCACGCCCGTGATCTCGACGCCCAGCGTGAGATGCAGGCCAAGATCGACGCCGGCACCAGCCGCTTCTTCGTCCTGTCCCCCGGCCTGGTCGACGACCGGGTCCCGATCCTGGAGCGCACTTGATGCCAGGTCGCCACTACGTGCTCGCCTTCTCCGGCGGGCTTGACACCTCCTACGCCCTCGCTGTGCTCGTCGACCGCGGCGAGCGGGTCACAACCGTGACCGTCAACACCGGCGGCTTCCCGCCGGAGGAGCTGCGTGAGATCGAGGAGCGCGCCCACAGCCTCGGCGCCGCCGAGCACGTCGTGATCGACGGGCGGGCCCGGCTGTACGAACAGTTCGTGTCCTACATCCTCAAGGCCAACTACCTGCGCAACGGCGTCTACCCGTCCTGCGTCGGGGTAGAGCGGATGCTCCAGGCCGAGGAGGTGACCCGCGTGGCGATCGATCGCCACGCTGACGTGATCGCCCATGGTTCGACGGGCGCGGGCAACGATCACGTCCGGTTCGATGCCGTCACCAAAGCGCTCGCGCCGACGCTTGAGATCGCCGGACTTATCCGCGACGAGCAGCACACCCGTGAGGAGGAGCGTGACTTCCTGCGCGCCCGCGGCCACGCGGTGTCGGACATCACCGCCAAGTACTCGTTCAACTTCGGCATCCTGGGCACCACGATCGGCGGTGAGGAGACCTACGGCTCCTGGGAGTACCTGCCCGAGGAGGCGTGGCCGACAACGCGCTCGATCACCGACGCTCCCGACGAGCCGGCCGAGCTGGTGTTGAGCTTTGAGCGCGGGCTGCCGACCGGCTGCGAGCTCGCCGGCGGGGCGGGTGCGGAGGCCGCGGGCGACCTCGACGACCTGGCGATCGGCGTGCCGGGCTATGACACGCTCGCGCTGATCAACCGGATCGGCGCCATCCATGGCGTCGGGCGCGGGATCCACACCGGGCAGACGATCATGGGCATCGTCGGGCGGCTGGGCTTCGAGGCGCCCGGGATGCTCGTCCTGATCGCCGCCCACCGGGAGCTCGAGCGCCTGGTGCTCACCAACGCCCAGCAGACCCAGAAGGCGGCCCTCGGAACGACGTTCGGCGACATGCTCCACGAGGGCCGCTACTACGACCCGCTGCTCTCCGACATCCGGGCGTTCCTCGACAGCTCCCAGGAGCGGGTGACCGGCGAGGTCCGGGTGCGCCTGCACAAGGGCAACATCGTGCCGCTCGGTACCCGCAGCCCGCACAGCCTGCTCGATGCCGGGCGTGAGCTGGGATCCACCTACGGGCACGGATCCACGCTGTGGACCGGCGAGGAGGCCCGGGCGTTTGCCCACATCTACGCGACCGCCGGCGTGCTGGCCCACGCGCGGGGCGGCGGGAAGTAGCGCTCCGGGCCGGCGCCTATCGGGCTGGGCCGCGCACGATCGCCAGCAGCAGCGCCTCCAACCGATCAAGCTCGGCGGCGGGGATCGACTCCGATCGCTGGTGGGGGTCTCGGCCACCGCTCGCGACGGCCACCACGTCGGTATCGGCGGCCAGGTAGTTGGCCTCCAGCGTGGCCTGGCGTTCCTCCTGCACCAGTGAGAGGCCGGGAACGGCGCCGACTGCGCGGGTGATCAGCTCCATCGCCCGGGGGCCCGGGCCCGGGAACGGCGGCACCATCCGCCCGCGGTCACGCACCCAGTCAAAGGTGGCGCCGTGCTCGGCGCATACCCGGGACACCGCGTCGTGGATGAGCCCGACGGTGGCCTCGATCTCCTCCACGGAATAGCCGCGCACCTCCCCGCGGACCAACGCGCGGTCGGGCACGGAGTTGGTCGCCGCCGCCCCCAGTGCTGCGGTCACCGTGGCCGGCCCATCGGCCTCGGGGCCGACGCCGAGCTGCTGGATCGCCGCCGGGCTCAGCCGGTCGATGATCGACCCGCCAGCGATCGCAGCGACGCTCGCAGCGCCACCGCCGGGACGGCGGCCGAGCGGCAGGGCCGCGACAACCTCGGCCGCCACCCGGACGGCGCTGATCCCGGCCTCGGGATTGGCGGCGGCGTGGGCGGCACGGCCGTGGACGGTGAAGCTGAACACTGTCTGTCCGAGCGCACGCGTGATCACCGTGCCGATCGGGCGGCTGCCGTCGACGCTGAACGCGCAGTCGACGCGTGCCAGCAGCGACGGGTCCAGCAGGCTGGCCCCCATCCTGCCGCTCTCCTCCCGGCAGGTGAACGCCGCCACCACCGTCGGGCGGCCGGCGACCGGCAGCGCGGCGGCCGCGGCGCACAGCCGCATCACCGCGGCGACCGCCGCCTTGTTGTCGGCGCCGAGAATCGTCTGGCCGTCGGAGCGAATCACCCCGTCCTCGTACAGGCAGGGACGGACAGGCGGGGTCCCCGACTCGACGGTGTCCATGTGCGCGACGAACAGGTACGTCTCGGTTCCCGCGTCGCCCGGCACGGTGGCGATCAGGTTGCCCGCGTCCGAGCCGTTGACCGCGCCGGCCGCATCGAACGCGCCGCTGACCCCACGCTCGGACAGCCAGCTTCCGATCAGCTCGCCGAGCGTCCGCTCACGTCCACTCGGGGACGGGACGGCCACGAGCTCCAGGAAGAGGTCGGTGACCGACTCGCCGCTCAACATCACGCGATCCGGCGGATCGGCTTGCCCGCCGCAAACGCGGCGATGTCCTGCACCACCTGCCCGTACATGTGGCGCATCCCCGCCTCTGAGACGTAGCCGAGATGCGGCAGCAGCACGACGTTGTCAAGGGTGGTGAACGGATGGCCGGCGGGCAGCGGCTCGGTGTCGTAGACGTCAAGACCGGCGGCGGCGATCGCGCGCTCGCGCAACGCCGTCACCAGCGCGGCCTCGTCGACGATCGGCCCGCGGGACGTGTTGACGAGGATTGCGGTGGGCTTCATCCGGGCCAGCTCGGGGGCGCCGAACAGGCCCCGGGTGCGATCGGAGAGCACGAGATGGATCGACAGCACATCGGCCGTGGCGAGCAGCTCGTCCCGGCTCACGTGGCGCGCCCCGGCCGTCGCGGCACGCTCGTCGGTGAGGTTCTCACTCCAGGCGATCACGTCCATGCCGAACGCGCGGGCCGGGGCCACCATTGCCGAGCCGAGGGTGCCGAGACCGGCGAGGCCGAGCGTTGCCCCGGCCAGGTCGGTGGGCAGGCCGAGCTGCCAGCGGCCCGCCCGCAGCGCCGCGTCCTCGACCGTGACCCGCTTGGCCACGGCCAAGATGAGCGCCCAGGCGACCTCGGCGGTGCTCGGGACCCCCTCGACACGTGGCGTCCCCGTGCCCTCGGTGCCGCAGACGACGACACCCCGCTCCCGCAGATGATCGATGGCGACTGCCGCATTGCGCATCCCGGTTGTGACGAGCAGCGCCAGATTCGGCAGCTCTGCCAGCACCTCCTCGGGGAAGCGCGTCCGTTCCCGCATGAGCACGAGCACGTCGAAGCCGTTGAGCGTTGCCGCGAGGTCGGCGATCGGCTCGGCGAAGAACGTCACCTCGGTGTCAGGGCCCAGCGCTTCCCAGTCGGCCCAGCCGGCGGCGCGCTGCTGATAGTCGTCGAGGACCGCCACACGGTGCATCGGACGCAGTCTGTCAGGCACCGGTCGGCAGACCGCCCCGTGGACCGTCCGTCGAACCTACATCGGCCGCCGGGCCATGGCACAACCGACGTCCGCGCGGCCGGTTCCCCGGCCCCGTAGGCCGGACAACCCGCCGCTGTCGGCGGCGGCCCGACGCTCTCCTTCACGGTTTGTAACGCTCGGCTTACGGACCGGGGCGATGCTGGCGCCATGGATGAGACCACCGCCACCCTCCCCCGGCCCGCCCCGCCCCGCGCCGCGCGTCCTGCCGACACCGTCCCGCCGTCTCCGCGCCGCGCTGCGCTCGCCGCCCACTGGCCGCAGATCACGCTGGCCGTCCTGCTGGTCGCGACCGCCGCCGCGTATCTGTGGGACCTCAGCGCGTCGGGCTATGCCAACAGCTTCTACGCGGCCGCGGTCCAGGCCGGGACCAAGAGCTGGAAGGCGTTCTTCTTCGGCTCGATCGATTCCTCGAGCTTCATCACCGTCGACAAGCCGCCGGCATCGCTGTGGGTGATGGCACTGTCGGGGCGGATCTTCGGCTTCTCGAGCTTGAGCATGCTCGCCCCGCAGGCGCTCGAGGGGGTGGCCGCGGTGGCGCTCCTGTACGCCTCGGTGCGCCGCTGGTTCAGCGCCGGCGCCGGGCTCGCCGCCGGCGCGCTGCTGGCGATGACCCCGGTGGCCGCCCTGATGTTCCGCTTCAACAACCCCGACGCGCTGCTCGTGATGCTGCTCGTGGCCGGCGCCTATTGCCTGACCCGGGCACTGGAACGGGCGGGCACCAAGTGGGTGCTCGCCGCCGGAACGATGATCGGCTTCGCCTTCCTGGCCAAGATGATGCAGGCCTTTCTCGTCCTGCCGGCGTTCGGCCTCGTCTACATGGTGGCGGCGCCGACCAGCCTGCGCCGCCGGTTGCTTCAGACCCTCGCCGGCGGGGCGGCGATCGTCGCCAGCGCCGGCTGGTGGGTGGCGATCGTCGCCCTGTGGCCTGCTGCCTCACGACCGATGATCGACGGCTCCTCCACGAACAGCATCCTCAACCTCATCACCGGCTACAACGGGCTGGGGCGCATCTTCGGCGGCGGTGGTGGTGGCGGCGGGGGCGGTTCCAACTTCTCGGGCCCCACCGGTCTGCTGCGCCTGTTCAACGACGTGATGGGCGGCCAGGCCTCGTGGCTGCTGCCGGCCGCGCTGCTGGCGCTGGCCGCCGGACTGGTGGCCGGGCGACGCAGCGCGCGCACCGACCGCACCCGGGCTGCCCTGCTGCTGTGGGGCGGCTGGCTGGTGGTCAGCGGGCTCGTGTTCAGCCTCGGCAGCGGCGTGATCCACACCTACTACACGGTCGCTCTGGCACCGGCCATCGCCGCGCTGGTGGCGATCGGCGGCCACATGCTCTGGGCCCGCCGGGACCACGTCGCCGCCCAGGTGCTGGCCGGCGCCGCGGTGCTCGGCACGGCGGCCTGGTCCTGGCAGCTGCTGGACCGTACTGCGAACTGGCACCCGTGGCTGCGAACGCTGGTCATCGTCTCCACCGGCGCCTGCCTGATCGGGCTGGTGGCGATCTCAGCCGCGCCAGCGCTCCGCCGCCGGATCTCGGCCGCGGTGATCGTGCTCGGCGCCGTGGCCTGCCTGGCGGGCCCGGTCGCCTACGCCGCACAGACGATCAGCACCGCGCACACCGGTTCGGTCCCATCGGCCGGTCCCGGCACGACGGGCGGCTTCGGGAGCGGCGGTGGTGGCGGTCGTGGTGGCGCACCGACGAGCGCCGCGCTCGTCAGCGCCCTGCGCGCGGACGCCGGCGACTACACCTGGGTCGCTGCGGTGTCGGGCTCACAGTCGGCCGCATCGCTGGAGCTCGCCAGCGGCGGGCTCCCCGTCATGGCGATCGGCGGCTTCAACAACCAGGGCGGAAACCTCACCCTGGCCCAGTTCCAGCACTACGTCGACCAGGGCGCGATCCACTACTACATCGCCTCCAGTGGCATGGGAGGTGGCTTCGGCGGCCCGCGCGGCACGGGCGGCGCCCCCACCGGGGGCCGGGCTCCAGCC
>JBAWFG010000225.1:0-6030 GCA_049591655.1 Solirubrobacteraceae bacterium | reverse complement strand
CGCCCACGTGTCACCGGGTCACCGACGCCGCGCAGACGGCGGGCCCGGGTCAATACGGCGCGGTGTGGTCACGCTCGGCACTCGGTTGGATCGCGCCCACGGCGGCCGCCGGCGCAATCGAGGGCGCGGCGTGGAATCTGTCGTGGGAGCCGCTGGCCGCAGAGCTGCCCTATCTGCCCGCCCGGTGGCTCTATGACCGGCCGATCCCGCGCTCAAACGGCGCCGCGCTCATCCCGTTCGCCGCCGTCTCCGGGAGTTTCCAGGCGGCCGGCGCAGCCGCCGTGGCGCTCGAGCGCTGGGACGGGATGATCGGCCACAACTGGGGCACCGAACATGCCGAGCGCTGGAGCTGGCTGCACGCCGGGGGGCTGGGAGAGGATGGCACCGGGTGGCTTGACCTCGTGCTCGTCCGGGTGCGGGTCGGGCCGCTGCTGACGCCGTGGATCGCCTCCGGGGCGCTGCGGCTTGACGGGCGCACGCGCACGCCGAGCCGGCGGGGCCGGGTGGTCCGGGAACTGGACAGCCACCGGGCCCGCATCGGGGTGCCGCTGCAGGGCGGCGGCGAGCTGGCGCTCCAGATCGTCTCACCGCCGCAGAGCACGGCGCATTGGGACTACGCCAGCCCCCGGGGGCCCGGGCGCACCGTGGAGAACTGCTCGGTCGCTGACGCCACGGTGCGGCTGGACACCGGGTCCGAGCGCCGGGTGCTGGAGGTGCACGGCCGGTTCGCCGCCGAGCACGGCGCCCCTGCCCCCTGACCCGAGCGGACGGCCGGCGGCGGGCTCGATGCCCGCCGCGGGTCATCTCACATCACGTCAGGCGACCGAGACCTCGTCGGAGAGGTAGACGTCCTGGATCGCGTTGAGAATCCCGACACCGTCCTCCATCGGCCGCTGGAACGCCTTGCGGCCGCTGATCAGCCCGGTGCCGCCGGCACGCTTGTTGATCACCGCGGTGCGCACCGCCTCGGCGAGGTCAGACTCACCGGAGGAGGCGCCGCCGCTGTTGATCAGCCCGGCGCGGCCCATGTAGCAGTTGAGGACCTGGTAGCGACACAGGTCGATCGGGTGGTCGCTGGACAGCTTGCTGTAGACGAGGTCTGAGGTCTTTCCGTAGCTCGTGCCGTTCTCGTTCATCGCGCCGTACCCGTTGTTGTTCTCCGGGAGCTTCTGCTTGATGATGTCGGCCTCTATCGTGACCCCGAGGTGGTTGGCCTGCCCGGTGAGGTCGGCCGCCAGGTGATAGTCCTTGTCGGCCTTGAACGCGGGGTTGCGCAGGTAGCACCACAGGACGGTGAACATGCCGAGCTGGTGAGCCTGCTCGAACCACTCGCTCACCTCCTGCAGCTGGCGGGTGCTCTCCTCGCTGCCGAAGTAGATCGTCGCGCCGACTCCGGCGGCGCCCATCTCCCAGGCGCGATCGACGCTGCCGAACGGGACCTGGTCGAACTTGTTGGGATAGGTCAGCAGCTCGTTGTGGTTGAGCTTGACGATGAACGGGATCCGGTGCGCATACTTGCGTGAGACCGCCCCGAGCACGCCAAGTGTTGAGGCCACGGCGTTACAGCCGCCCTCGACCGCGAGTTCGACGATGTTGGCCGGATCGAAATAGGCGGGATTGGGGGCGAAGGACGCCCCGGCGCTGTGCTCGATGCCCTGGTCGACGGGAAGGATGCTGAGATAGCCGGTGCCGCCCAGGCGCCCGTGATTGAACATCTGGCGCAGGTTGCGCAGCGTGGCGGTGCTGCGATCGGTGTCGAGCATCACCCGCTCGATGAAGTCAGGCCCGGGAAGGTGCAGCAGAGAGCTGTCGACGGTCTCGCAGGTGTGGTTGAGCAGGTCGTCGGCGTCGGAACCGAGCAGCTCGGAGATCCGGTCGGCCGTCGTCTCGGTAACGCTTGCCATCGCTTGATCCTCCAGTTCGTTTCGGCGGCCCCGCGCCGGTGTGACACGGCGGTTATAGCCCAAGATAGCGCTGTCGGGGCCACCCGACACGGAGCGGGGCAGACGGCCGGGGTCGTCCGCCGGGCTCGCCGATATGGCACGGCGGCCCCCGTCCGTAGTTACCCCCATGGCCGGCGTCGGCCCGCCCGGATGGCGGCGCCGGCCAGCCGCAGTTGACTTGACCCGTGGCCGGCTATCTCGTCCTGGCGGGCGTCGTATTCGGCGTCAACCTGCTGCCCGCGTTCGGCCCGCCGACGTGGTCGGTGCTCGTCTTCTTCCGCCTGCAGTCGGACCTGGCGGCGATTCCGCTCGTCCTGGTGGGCGCGCTGGCAGCTGCCGCTGGGAGGCTCGTGCTGGCCTACGGGAGCCGGCGCTACCGGGGACGGTTGTCGCCCGAGCGCCTGGAGAACCTGTCCGCGGCGCGCGACGCGGTGATGGGGGGGCGGGGGCGCGCGCTCGCCGGGCTCGGGCTGTTCGCCCTGTCGCCGCTGCCCTCGGCGCAGCTGTTCGTCGCCGCCGGCCTCGTCGACGCCCCGATCCTGCCGCTGACCGCAGCGTTCTTCGCCGGACGCCTCGTCAGCTACTCGATCTACGTCGGGGCGGCCTCCGCGGCCCGGCGCGGCCTCGGCTCGATCATCACCGACGCCTTCACGTCGCCCGCCGGGATCGCGCTGCAGCTTGTGATGCTCGGCGGCCTGGTCGCGCTGATGCGAGTCGACTGGGTGCGGTTGCTCAAGCGCCGCCGGGACCACACCGGCTCAGCGCCCAAGGAGGTTGGGTGACGCTGCTCGCCCCGTTGCGCCTGAATTGCTCACGTGAGTCCTTTAGTCTGGATGGGCCCCGCGGACTTCCGAGTAGCCCGGCCCTCCGGGCGCGCTCATCATCGAGAGGACAGCGCCATGGAGAGGTTTGACTACATCGTCGTCGGTGCCGGATCGGCGGGCTGTGTCCTGGCCAACCGTCTGTCGGCCGATCCATCGGTCCGGGTGCTGCTGCTGGAGGCCGGGGGGAAGGACCGGTCGCCGAACATCAAGATCCCGGCCGCGTTCGCCAAGCAGTTTCACTCAAAGCTCGACTGGGATTTCGCCACCGAGCCCGAGCCGCACGTCGATGGCCGCTCGCTGTACATCCCGCGCGGCAAGGGGCTGGGTGGATCGAGCTCGATGAACGCGATGCTCTATGTCCGCGGCCGGCCGCTCGATTACGACACGTGGGAGGCCCAGGGGGCGCCTGGATGGGGCTATCGGGACGTGCTGCCGTACTTCATCCGGGCCGAGGACAACGTGCGGGGCGCCTCGGAATGGCACGGCGTCGGCGGCCCCCTGCGGGTCAGCGAGCAGCGCTCGCCGCGTCCGCTGGGCCGTCGCCTGCTGCAGGCATTCGACGCCCACGGGATCCGCTGGACCGCCGACTACAACGGTCCCGAGCAGGACGGGGTCGCCATGTATCAGGTCACCCAGGCGGGCGGCCGGCGCTTCAGCGCCGCCGACGGCTACCTGCGTCCGGTGCTCAAACGCCCCAACCTCGAGGTGCGGACCCGGGTGAGCGTGCTCGGCGTCGCGCTCGAGGGCGAGCGTGCCGTCGGCGTCACCTTGCGCAGCGGCCGCAGCGGCACCGAGGTGGTGCGGGCCGAGCGGGAGGTGATCCTCTCTGCGGGAGCGATCGGCTCGCCCCAGCTCCTGCAGCTGTCGGGGATCGGGTCGCCCGAGGATCTGCGCGCGGTCGGTGTCTCGGTCCGCCACGCGCTCCCGGGTGTCGGGAGCAATCTCCAGGACCACCCGTTCGTCACGGTGATCTGGGAGGTCTCCGACGAGAACACGCTGCTGACCGCTGAGCACCCCCGGTTCCTGGCGGAATGGCTGCTGCGCCGCAGCGGACCGCTCAGCTCGACCGTCGCCGAGGTCGGGGCATTTCACCGCACCCGCGGCGGCCTGCCGGCGGCCGACATCCAGTTTCACATGGGCGCCGCCTACTACGACGACCACGGGGCTGCCACCTACGACGGCCACGCAATGGTGATCGCACCGACGCTCATCTCGCCCCGCGCCCGCGGGCGGGTGTGGCTGCGCTCCGCCGACCCCGGCGACAAGCCGCGGATCCTCACCAACTCGCTGTCTGAACCGGAGGATGTCGCCTCCCTGCTGGCGGGGGTCAAGCTCTCACGTGAGATCGCGCAGGAGCCGGTGCTGCGAGAGATCATCACCAAGGAGCTCAAGCCCGGGCCGGAGGCCGTCGATGACACCGAGCTGGAGGCCGACATGCGCCGGCGGCTGATGCTCATCTATCACCCCGTGGGGACCTGTCGCATGAGTGATACCGCCGAGGACGCGGTCGTGGATAGCCGATTGCGCGTCCACGGACTAGAGGGCCTGCGGGTCGTCGACGCCTCGATCATGCCGCTCATCACCGGCGGCAACACGCACGCGCCGACGGTGATGATCGCCGAGCGGGGCGCCGACCTCATTCTCGGCAACACTCCTGCGGCCCCGGCCGAGGCGGCTCGGTCCGGCGCGGCTGCCTGAGCGCTCGCCGGGAAACCGGCGCCGGTGCCGCTGCAACGCCCTGGTCTGCTGATAGCGTGCCGGGCCGTGCTCCATGAACGAGACGCTGATCCGTTCACGGTGGCGCGGACCGGACGACGGCGGGAGCCACGTCATTGGCGTGCGCCGAGCCGCTCGGTGGTCGTGTGGCTGGCGGTTGCCGTCCTCGTCGTCGGCCTCGCCATCCTGTTCGTCGTGCTGGCCAAGGTCCGTCCGGCCTACGACGCCTATGGCTGGCTTGTGTGGGGACAGCAGGCCGTCCACCTGCGGCTCGACACGAGCTCGGCACCGTCGTGGAAGCCGCTGACGTTCCTGTTCACGTTCCCCTACGCCCTCATCGTCGGCCGCGACGCGCTGTACGTGTGGATGGTGACGGCGGTGGCGGCGGGGTTCTCGGCGCCGATCTTCGCGGGGCGGATCGCCTACCGGCTCGCCGGGCCCGACACGCTGTCACGGGGGGCTCGCCTGTGCGGCGCCGTGTTCGCCGGGCTTGCGGTCGTCGGGCTGGAGGGCTACTGGCACTTCGTGCTCATCGCCACCGCCGACCCGATGATGGTCGCGCTGTGCCTGGCGGCGCTCGACTGCGCGGTGCACGGGCGCCCGCGCGCGGCGTGGGTGCTGCTGATCCTCACCTGCCTGGGCCGGCCCGAGGCGTCGCTGATCGTGCTCGCCTACGCGGTCTGGATGTGGCGTCAGGTACCAGGGACACGGCTGCTGTTGATCGGCGGCATCGCCGTGATTCCGCTGCTCTGGTTCGGCATTGCGGCATTGACCTCCTACAGCTGGCTCATCGCCGCCAAGGTGCTGGATCAGTCGACGACCGCGGTCGCCGGCAACAAGATCCTGGGGGTCCTCAACTACTTCGCCGGGCTGTACGAGGCGCCGATGCAGATTGCGGCGCTGGCGATGCTGGCCGCGGCGGTGATCCTGCGCGAGCGGCGGTGGCTGCTCGTGCTCGCCGCGGTGATCACCTGGCTGATCAGCGACATCGCTCTGGCGCTCCATGGCTCGGGACTTGCCCCCCGGTATCTGTTCGAGCCCGCCGCGGTGGTCGTCGTGCTCATCGGTGCGGCGATCGGCCGGCTGCTGCGCGTCAACCTCCGGGTCGCCGCGAACCTGCGTCCGGTGGCTGCCCTGCGCTGGCTCGGAGTTGCGGCGCTGGTCGCGCTGGTGGCGACGATGTTCGCACCGGCACGCCTGCGGGCCCGGCTGGCCCACAACGGGATCCTGCTCGGCCAGCGGTGGGCGCTGCAGATCCACCGCCTGCACACCGTGATCGACGCCGACGGTGGCCCGCGGGCGATCCTCGCCTGCGGCACGCCCGTCACCACGATCCCCTACCAGAGCATCCTTGCCTGGGAGACCGAGCGCAATGTCTCGGAGATCGGCTGGAGCCCGGCAGCGTGGGCGCGGGCCAGCGGGCCGATCGTGCTGTTCGCGCCGGTGGGCAGCGGCTGGCAGGTGCGTGCGATCCACTCGCGGCGCGCCGACGCTGCGGGCTGCCGGCATCTGGACCGCCGCACGGCGACCGATGGGCGCGGGATCAC
>JBAWFG010000224.1:0-7861 GCA_049591655.1 Solirubrobacteraceae bacterium | reverse complement strand
TGTGGCGTCATTTCTCGCGGGGAGCACCTACTCTCCCGACCATGTTCATTCTCATCGTCGGTGCCGGGCGCGTCGGGTCCGCTGTGGCCAAGCGAGCGCTGGATGCCGGACACGACGTATCCGTGCTTGACAGCGATCCGCTGTCGCACGAGCGGCTGGATAAGGACCAGTCCATCAGCTGGGAGGATGCCGGTGGACGGTTCACCGTCGGCGCCGCCCTCGAGGTCGACGGCCTGATCGCCGCCGGGATTGCCGAGGCGGACGTTTTCATGGCCGCCACTCGGGGGGACAATACGAATCTGGTGATTGCTCAGCTCGCTCAGCGGCGGTTCAACGTGCCTCGGGTCGTGGTCCGCGTCGCCGACCCCGCTCGCGCCGCCTGGTACGGCGAACAGGGCCTGCTGACGATCTGTCCCACACAGCACGCGATCGATCAGGCCGAGGGCGTGGTGCTCGGTGCCTGAGGGCGGCGGCATGTACGTGATCATCGCCGGCGCCGGCAAGGTCGGCTGGAACCTCGCGCGTGAGCTGATCTCCAAGGACCGGGAGGTCACCCTGATCGAGTCCGACCACCGGCGCTACCGCGTCGTGGAGGAGGAGCTCGAACACGCTGTCCAGTACGGCGACGCCACCGAGCTGTGGATTCTGGAACGCGCCGGCATCCAGCGGGCCGACCTCGTGATCGCGGTCACCGGCGACGACGAGGACAACATCCTCATCTGCCAGGTGGCCAAGGAGAAATACGGCTGCGAGCGGATCGTCGCCCGCGTCAACAACCCCCGCAACCTCGACCACTTCAAGATGCTCGGCGTTCAGCCGGCGGTGTCGGCGACCGATCTCATCCTGCGCCTGATCGAGCATGAGGTTCCCGAGTACGGGCTCGTCCAGCTGCTCGCGCTGGAGGAGGAGCACCTGGAGATCATCGAGCTCGAGGTGGGCGAGGGGTCACCGGCCGCCGGGCACCGCGTCTCGGAGGTGTCGCTGCCCGAGGGCTCGCTGATCATCTCGGTCCTGCGCGACGGCACCGGGTTCGTCCCCAAGGCCGACTCGGTGATCAATGCCGGCGATCAGGTCCTGCTGATCCTGGATCCGGGGCTCGAGGGGGAGATCACCCCCCGGTTTGCGCCCAGCGGATCCGAGATGTCGACAAGCAAGTAGCGCACGACGATGGCCGACCGCACCGTCGACTTCCTGCTCATCGGTGGTGGTCTGGCCGCGGGCAACTGCGCGCGGTGGCTGCGCAAGTCCGGCGCCGACGGCTCGATCCTGCTCGTCGGCCGCGAGCCGGACCTGCCCTATGACCGCCCGCCGCTGTCCAAGGGGTACCTGCAGGGCTCCGAGCAGCGTTCCGACGCCCTGTTTCAGACCGCCGAGTGGTATGAGGAGCAGCGGATCGAGGCGCTGACCCGGACGTCGGCGATGAAGCTCGATCTCGAGCAGCGCACGGTCAAGCTGTCGGACAAGCAGGAGGTCGGCTTCGGCCAGGCGCTCATCGCCACGGGAGCCAACGTACGGCGCCTCAACGTCCCCGGCGCTGAGCTTGAGGGCATTCACTACCTGCGCACGTTCGGCAACAGCGACGCGATCCGTGAAGACGCGGCGGGCAAACGGGTGGTGCTGATCGGCGGTTCCTACATCGCCAGTGAGGTGGCCGCATCGCTGACCGAGCTCGGCAGCACGTGCACGATGGTGATGATGGAGCCGCTCGTGCTCAGCCGCAGCTTCGGGCCCGAGGCCGCTCGGTACTTCCACGACCTGCTCGTCGGCCACGGGATCACCGTCCACGGCGAGGAGGAGCTCGACCACTTCGACGGCGCCGATGGCTGCGTCACGACGGTCGTGACCAAGTCCGGCCGGGAGATCCCCGCTGACGCGGTGGTGATCGGCGCGGGGGTCAACCCCGACGTCATGCTCGCGCGGAGCGCCGGCCTCCAGCTTGGCGACAGCGGCGGCGTGCGGGTCGACTCCCGGCTGCAGTCATCGGCGCCCGGCGTCTACGCCGCCGGCGACATGGCCGAGTATGAGAGCGTGATCCACGGCGGCCGCCGCATCCGGGTCGAGCATTGGGACGTCGCCTTCAACCAAGGCAAGACCGCGGCGCTCAACATGCTCGGCCGCGACGTCGCCCACGACGTGGTTCCGTACTTCTTCTCCGACCTGTCGGATTGGGCGGCGATCGAGTACGTCGGTCCGGCACGGGACTGGGACCGTGAGGTGATCCGCGGGTCGATGGACGATGGCGCGTTCACCGTCTTCTACCTGAGCGCCGGCCACGTCGCGGGGGCGCTCACCGTCGGACGCTCCGACGACCTCCAGCATGCACGGCGCTTCATCGCCGAGGCCACCGAGATCGGCGACCGCGCCGACGCCCTCGGCGACCTGTCGACGGATCTCGAGACGATCTAGATCACCGATCGAGAACCGGCGGTCTCCGACTGCGGGGCAAGGACTCGAACCTTGATAACCAGCTCCAGAGGCTGGCGTCTTGCCATTAGACGACCCCGCACTTGCCCCCGGGAGGATAGCCAAATGGCGCCGATCAGCCCCATGGGCCGAGACGCACGCCATCGACTCGGGGTCGACCGGCCCAGGTTCGCACCGATGGAAAATCCCCCACCGGCGGCGAGATCTTCCGGATTTTGGGCGTCAGCGGCTGTTTAGCCGGAAAATCGCTGCCGCTGGACCAGATTTTCCCGCGCCCGGGTGCGCGGCATTGGCAACCGGCGCCCGGGCAGCGCCCTGCGGCGTCTCGGCAGGCAGTGCAGGGGGGTAGCGGCAGGCTCGACTATGGGCGCGGCCGCCGGCGATCTGCGCCAAACCCGCGTCGGCGTTGTGGATTTGGCGCAAAACGCGGGCTCAGCAGGGCGTTTGCGTCATGGGTTCTGAGCGTGGGTGGATTTGTCGCATCCGCCTCAGTCGCGGTGGGCCGAGACCCAGGCCACCGATCCGGCATCGACCGGCATTGCGATACCGGTCACGAACGACGCCTGATCGGAGCACAGCCAGACGACCGCCGCCGCGACCTCGGCCGGATCGCCGAAGCGGGTCATGGCCTGTGGCGCGAGGATCTCCTGCTGGCGCTCGGGAGGCTGGTCGGACATCAGCGGGGTCATGATCGCCCCGGGGCAGACGGCATTGACGCGGATGCCCTCATTGGCGTACTCGACGGCGGCGTTCTTGGTCAACCCGAGGATGCCGTGCTTGCTGGCGGCATAGGCGCTGAGCATCGTCACCGCGCGCAGACCGGCGTTGGACGAGGTGTTGACGATTGCGCCGCGGTTGGGCATCGGGTTGTGCAGCATCGCCGTGATCTGGTGCTTGAGGCCGAGGAACGTGCCCCGGAGGTTGACCGCGATCACCCGGTCGAACTCCTCGTCAGCGGTCTCGTGGAGGAGGCGATGCACGCCGATCCCGGCGTTGTTGTGGGCGAAGTCCAGGCGCCCGTGGCGGCGCACGACGTGGGCGACCAGGGCCTCGGCGGCCGCAGCGCTGGACACGTCGCAGGGGAAGAACTCGGCCACGCCGCCGCCGGCGGTGATCTGCGCCACCGTCTCGTCGGCGCCCTCCACCGCTCCCGGCAGGTCGGCGACGACGACCGCCGCCCCCTCCTGGGCAAAGCGCAGCGCACAGGCGCGGCCGATGCCACTGGCGGCGCCGGTGACCAGGCCCGCCTTGCCCTCCATCAGCCCGCTCATCGGATCAGAGCGCCCGCTGCTGTGCCAGTGCGGCCTGGCGGACGTCGCTGGGGGTGGCCCCGAACTCGCGCTTGAACACGCGTGAGAAGTGCGCGGCGTCGCAGAATCCCCAGCGGAACGCGATCTCGGTCACCGATCCGCCGTTGGGCTGCCGCAGGTCCTCCAGGCAACGCGCCAACCGCTCGGTGCGCACCAGGCTCGCGACGGACTCGTCGACGTCCTCAAACAGCGCGTGGAGCGTGCGCACCGACATCGCGTACGCGCGGGCGATCGACGCCGGACCCAGCCCGGGGTTGGACAGGTGGGTGCGGATGTAGCGGGTGATCTCGGTCCGCATCGCCGCGCGCACGGCGGCGCGGTCGGTCGGCAGGGCCGGCTCGACCGCCGCCCGCAGCAGCTCCAGGGCGGCATTTGCCGCGGCGGCGCCGGCGGCGCCGTCAAGTCCCGGCATTTCGGCTGCCAGCGCGTTCATGAACCGCACGAGCAGCCGGGCGGTGGGGGAGGAGCCGAGCGCCGGCAGCGCCTCGAGCGCCCCGAGGCGCGGGCACACCGAGAGCACGCGGTCACGCGGAAACAGCAGCGTGCGCTTGTAGAAGGCCTCGGTGATCTCGATCTCGGTCGGCTGCAGGCCGTCCCACAGCACCACGTCACCGGGGGTGAGCGCCAGCTGGCGGTCGCCCTCGCGGACCAGTTCGACGCCGCGGCAGACGAACTGGAAGCCGAGCACATTCTCGTGGGGCTCACCGTGATCGCCGATCACCGCGGAGCTGCGATGGCCGCGAAACGGGGAGGCGGCGCAATCGAGCAGCATCAGGTCGCCGATCGGGCGGCGGGTCACGGCGGCCTGGAATCGCTGCGGGGTACGCGCGGTCGGCTGCACCTCGAAGGCGAGGTGAGTGGTGGCGAGGATCTCCGACCAGGAGCGCAGGCGGGTCGCGGTGTCGACGCCGCGCGGTCGCCAACGTTCGGCGTCGCCGCTGTCCCTCGGCTCCGCGACGGGTATCGGTTCATGCCGCGTCGCCTGCGCTAGCGCCATCTCGTTCCCTCTCCACTCACTGCCAATGCCGATCCTCCGGCCAATCTCCTCAAAACCTATGCTAATGGAGCGCGGGCACCGCGCTCCGCCGCCAGCGCCACGAACGCGTCAAGCGCCGCTGGATCAACCAGCGAGTCACGGCTGGCGACTCGCTCCGGGGACTCCCCGCGGAGGATCCGCTTGACCGGAGCCTCAAGCTTCTTGCCCGTCAGCGTCCGCGGGATGCCGCGGACCGGGATGATGGCGTCCGGGACGTGGCGAGGCGAGAGGTCGCGGCGCAGCGCGGCGGCGAGCCTCCCGGTGAGCGCGTCGTCGATCGTCGCCCCGGGTGCGGGCACGATGAACAGCAGCAGCTCCCCGAGGCCGCCGCCCGCGTCCTCCAGATGCACGACGAGCGCGTCGGTCAGCTCCGGGAAGTCCTCGACCACCGAGTAGAACTCGCCGGTGCCCAGGCGCACGCCACCCCGGTTGAGCGTCGCGTCCGAGCGGCCGGTCAGCACGCAGCTGCCGCGCTCGGTGAAGCGGATCCAGTCGCCCTGGCGCCAGATGCCCGGATAGCGGTCGAAGTAGGAGGCGCGGTAGCGCTCACCGTCGCTGTCGCCCCACAGGGCCACCGGCATCGAGGGCATCGGCCGGCCGATCACCAGCTCGCCAAGCTCGCCGACGACCTGGTTGCCGTCCGCGTCCAGCGCCTTGGCGTCGACACCAAGGCAGGCGTACGAGATCTCGCCCTCGTAGACCGGGGTGGCCGGGCAGCCGGACACGAGCCCGGTGCACACGTCGGTCCCGCCCGAGCCGTTGATCAGCAGGACGTCGGGGCCGAGCTGCTCATAGACCCACCGGTAACCCTCGGCGGGCAGCGGTGAGCCGGCCGTGCACAGCACCCGGATGGCGCTGAGATCGAAGTCATGGCGCAGGTCAAGCCCGGCCTTGCGGCAGGCCATCAGGTACGGCGGGGAGACCCCCATCACCGTGGCGCGGTTGCGCTCGGCCAGCCGCCACTGCTCGCCGAGGTCCGGCCACGCGGGGTCCCCGTCGAGCATCACGATCGAGGAGCGCAGCAGCAGCGCGGAGACGAGCGCGTTCCACATCATCCAGGCGGTGGTCGAGAACCACTGCAGACGCTGGCCGGGCTTGAGGTCCCAGCCGAGGCCCTGATTCTTGAGGTGCTCGACGAGCTGTCCGCCGTGGCCGTGAACGATCGCCTTCGGCAGCCCGGTCGTGCCCGAGGAGAACAGCACGTACAGCGGGTGATCGAACGCCACGGGCGTGAATTCCAAAGTCCCTGGTTCGGCGGTCAGCGCCGACCACGGGACCGTCTCCGGCAGCTCGGCCTCCCCATAGGGGACCGCCACCACGTGCTCCAGCGACGGCAGCCGCTCGCGGATCGCCGCCACCTCGGCGCGCCGGTCGACGTATCGGTCACGAAATCCGTAGCCGCCGACCGCCAGCATCACCTTGGGCTCGATCTGGGCGAAGCGGTCGATCACGCTGCGGGCACCGAACTCCGGGGCGCAGGCAGCCCAGATCGCCCCGAGACTGGCGGTGGCGATGAATGCCGCCAGCGTCTCGGGAATGTTGGGCAGGTAGGCGACGACGCGGTCCCCGCGCCCGACGCCGAGTCGTTGGAGCCCGGCGCGGACTCGCGCCGCCTCGTCACGCAGCTGCGCAAACGTCAGCTCGCGGTCGGGGCGGGTCTGGGACTGGGCGAGCACGGCGACGCGGTCGAGGTCCTCCTCGCGCCCCACGAGGTGCTCGGCGTAGTTGAGCCGCGCGCCGGGAAACCACCGCGCGCCGGGCATCTGATCTGAAGCCAGCACGCGCTCAAAGCCGGCGTGTGCGCAGACCTCGTAGAACTCCCAGATCGATCCCCAGAAGCCCTCGAGGTCCTCCACCGACCACCGCCACAGGTCCTGGTAGGAGGCGACGTCCCGGCCCCGGTGCTCGGCCAGCCAGGTCATGAAGCGCCCCACCTCGGTGCTGTGGCGCAGGTCGGCCGGGGGCTCCCAGAGAACGTCGCCGATCATTCTTCCTCCCTCGTGTCGGTGGCGGCGGTCATGCGATTCTCTCAGTCGTCAGCGGGCCAGTGGGGGATGCCGAGCCCGTGCTCCTGGAGGTCGATCGCCGCCTGGATGAGCGGCGCTTCCGCGCCCCGCGCGGCGATCAGTGACACCCCGGCCTCCCAGGTGACCGGCAGGGCGGCCACCGGCATGCCGGTGAGGTCCCACAGCGCCGTCAGCGCGATCATCGGATCCCCGGCGCCGCCGGCGTGACCGCGGTCATAGCCGGGGCCACGGGCGTAGGGGACGAGCGGCAGCGTCGGCTCAAGCACGAGATCGGCGCCGTGCTCGGCCAGCCAGCGTTCCCACCGGGCGGTGCCCTGCGCCCGGTGGTTCTGCGCGGCGAGATACGCCCGGGCATCGGTGAACGCCGTCGCGGCTTCCACGAACTCGGCCAGCGCGGGCCGGTACTCGGCAGCCCGGGCGGCGTGGCGGGCGTGATAGGCGCCGGCTTCGGTGAGCAGCACCCGGCTGAGGTCATCCCAATCGAGATCCCAGGGCGCCGGGGCCTCGACGACGCGGGCGCCGAGCTGCTCGCAGGCGGCGCGTGCGGTGTCCAGCGCGGCGGCCACGGCCGGTTCCAAGCCGACGCGGGCCGGTCGGTCGGTGACGGCGACCGTCACCCCGGCCAGGGGTGTCGGTCCCCCGCGCGGGGTGAGGGGCAGCGGGCCGAGGGGGGCGGGCGGCGGTGAGAGCGGATCGGCCGGCGCCGGCCCGGACGCCATCGCCTGCAGCAGCGCTGCGCAGTCGGCGATCGTGCGCGCCATCGGGCCGGGATGGTCGAGGCTGGGCGCGAGCGGGATGATCCCGGCGAGGGGCAACCGTCCGTGGGTCGGCTTGATCGCGCTGCACCCGCAGCACGCGGCAGGGATCCGCAGCGAGCCGCAGGTATCGCTGCCGACCGCCGCCGGCACCATCCGGGCGGCCAGCGCAGCGGCGCTGCCGCCGCTGGAGCCTCCGGCCACCCGGTCAAGGGCCCACGGGTTGCCGACCTGATCGGTGGTGCCCCCGGCGGCGAACTCGTGGGTGTGGGTGTGGCCGACGAGCACCATCCCGGCATCCCGCAGCCG
>JBAWFG010000223.1:0-3846 GCA_049591655.1 Solirubrobacteraceae bacterium | reverse complement strand
GCACCGGCGCGGGCGGCCTGCACGGCCAGCCGGCACAGCGCCGCGTTGACGGGGGTCGCGACACCGTGCAGGCGTCCCTGGAGCACGATCTCGCCGTTGAGATAGTCGGTCTCGATGGCGCCGGCGCCGCGGGCCAGGCTCTGCCAGGTCGAGGAGCCCGCCCGGGGGCGGCCGTCGATCTCACGCACGTCCATCTCCGCCCAGCGCGCGTCGATGTCGGCGACCTCCTCGGCGTCAAACGCCACCCCGGCGGCGCTGAGGGCGGCGCGTCCCTCGGCGAGGACGCGTTCGATCAGCTCGTCACGTTCGGGCCCCGGCTCACATAACGCCCGCGCGGCGTTGGCCAGGTTGAGCATCAGCTTGGCGTGCTTGAGGCGCATGACGTCGGGCGCCGGACGGGAACTGAAGCCGGCGCTCGCCAGCGCCCCGCAGACCTGCTCGCAGCGCTCATCGACACCGTCGGGATAGCGGCCGATGTCGATCATGCCGGTGAGCCGGGCGCCGTAGGCCTCGACGATTCCCGGCTGCAGGTGGGCGGTCGGTGACATGACCACCGCACCGTATACATGATCCATCAGCCGCAGCGCCAGGCGCTCGTTCTCGACGCCGTTCTGCAGGCAGAGCACCGGGACCGCGCGCCCGGCGGCGTCACGCAGATGCGACAGCGCGCCCTGCGTGTCCTGGCTCTTGGTGGCCAGCAGCACGACGTCGTCGTCGGTCCACTGCACCGCGGCGGGCGCGGCGGCAGCCGGGATCCTCAGCACCGAGCGCTCGGCCGGGGTCAGCAGGGTGAGGCCGTCGCGCTGGATCGCCGCCAGGTGGGGTCCGCGGGCGATCAGGGTGACCGGATGCCCGGCCTGGTGCAGCCGGGCGCCGACGACGCCACCGATCGCCCCGGCACCGAAGATCACGAATCGCATGGAGTCTCAGCCTAGAAACCCCTCTCCGGGCCCCCGGAGCCCCCTTCGGCCGTCGGTCAGCCGAGCGGGCGCGGCCGGCGGATGATCCACCCGGTGGCAGCGCGCAGCCACCACCCCTGCCTCGTGTGTTGTGTTGGCCACCAGCGTCGCATCGACCACCCCCGGTTGGGTCTTGGCTTCGCTCGGTCACGCCAGGCTTTCGACCCGCGCGCCCGGGCCGCGGGTCCAGGCCCGCTGTGTCATCAACAATGGTGAACTATTGATTACTTTTGCGCAACTTAACCTGTGCGCTCAGTGCACTCCGTGCGCGGTGGCCTCGTCGGCGGTCGGCACGTACAGCCGCGCCTGGTCACGCCCGTGGTGCTTTGAGGAGTACAGCGCGCGGTCGGCGAAGCGGACGAGCTCGGTCGGGTCGGCCGTGAAGCTCGAGTCACAGATGCCGGCCGAGATCGTCACCCGCGGCAGCGCCCCGATCCCGGCCGCCAGCTCCCGGCGGGCGCGCTCGACGGCGGCCAGCGCCTCCTGGCCGGTCGTCTCCGGGAGGATCCAGGCGAACTCGTCGCCGCCGACCCGCGCGACCGTGTCCTCGGCCCGGGCGGCCGCGCCGAACAGGGCCGCCACGCGCCGCAGCGTGTCGTCACCGACCTTGTGGCCGCCGACGTCGTTGACCTGCTTGAAGTGGTCGACGTCGATCATCGCCACCGCCACCGGGGTGTTGTGGCGCCGGGCGCGCGCGACATCGGCGTCGAGGCGCTCGTGGAAGGCGCGCCGGTTGGCGACGCCGGTGAGCGGGTCGCTGAGCGCCTGCGCGGCGAGCGTGGCGTGATCCTCGATGTTGGCGACCGAGGTGGCGAGCAGATCGCTGAAGGCGGTCAGGCGGCGGACCTGTTCCGGGGTCAGCTCATCGGCCGACGCCGAGACCACGGCCAGGAATCCCCACGCGCGCCCGGCGACCCGGATCGGCGCGATGATGCTCGAGCGATAGCCGAGCGCGTCGAGGCCGCTGCCGGGGCTGCTCAGGTCCACCTGCAGCGAGCGCGCGGAGTCCACTGACTGGGCCAGCTGACTGCCGGCGGGGATCGGCATGAGCTCCCCGACGTCGTATTTGCCATACCCGGCCGGGGCCCAGGCGCCGAGCACCCGCGCCTCGGTCGGGCCCTCGAGGCGCAGGATGCCGGCGCCGTCGGCGCTGACGAGCTGGGCGGCCTCCTCGCAGACCATCGGGTAGAAGCGCTCGGCGGGCTCGCCGCTGACCACGGCGGTGGCGATCCGTCGCAGCGCCCCCTGCTCGGCGGCGAGCGTCTCGGCCTCGCCGCGCAGATTCCACATGAAGCGCTTGCCGGCCACGACCGCGGCGCCGAGCACGACGAAGGCCGGGGCGGCGACGACGAGCCGGCCCAGGCCCTCCGAGCGGGTCGCGTCGGCCGAGGTGAGCACGATCACGCACTCGACCGCCACACAGGCCGCGAAGTAGGCGGTCGCCGCTTGGGGCTTGAAGAAGTAGGCGGCGAACACGACGACGTAGAACAGGCACGGCCACGCCGGTGACCGGGTCCCGCCGCTGAGCGCCAGCGCGACGGCGATCGAGACCACGCCGGCCGCCGCCGAGAGGTGGATGGTCCAGACCGGCAGCCGGCTGTAGTCGAGCAGCAGCCCGGAGAAGCACCCCCACACACAGCCCGCGATCCCCATCGCGATCAGGATGCTGCGATGCCCGCCGGCCGCGGGCAGGACGACCGCCATCGCGATCACGCTCAGCGACGCGATGATCCACACCACCGCGCCGACCCGGCCGGCGGCGACGCGTTCCTCCGGGCGCACCGCCCCGAGCGAGCGCACCGTGGCGACGGCCCGGCTCATGACCCCATCCCGATTTCGCACGCGGCCGTCAAGGATCTCCTATCGGCATGTCTGTCCCCGACCTTGAGCGCAGACACCGGACACTGTCAGCTAACTGACAACTATCGCCGAAAACCCACAATACGGTGTGGGATTTTCATCCATTCAGCAAGCTCTGTCCCAGCCAGGCGGAGCGGTCGGGCACCCCGGGCAGGGTGAAGAAGTAGCCACCCCCGGTCGGGCTGATGAACCGCGCCATCGGCTCGTCGGCGAGCCGGTCCTGGACCGCCTCGAACTGACCGCGGATATTCCGCTGAAAGCAGTTGAAGATGAGTCCGAGGTCGAGCTCGCCGTGGCCGTCGATGCCCCGGTCGTAGTTGTAGCTGCGACGCAGGATGCGGCTGCCGGCGCTGGCGGCAGTGCGGGGGTTGGCGAGCCGGATGTGGGCGTGCAGCGGGATCACCCGCCCGTGCGGGTCTGACCGGTAGCGGGGGACGTCGTCCTCGTGATGGGCGCCTAGCGGCGCCCCGTTATCACGCCGGCGGCCGACGATCCGCTCCTGCGCGTCAAGCGCGACATCGTCCCAGGCCTCGGTGACCATCCGGATCACGCGGATCACGTGGTAGGTCCCGCCGGCCGTCCACGCCCGGGGCCCGCGGCCGGCGCCGGTCCACAGCAGCCGCCGGGCGACGGCGGGATCGGCGATGTCGGGGTTGGCGATGCCGTCGCGAAATCCCATGTGGTTGCGCGGCACCCCCGCCGGGCGGGCCGGGGCGGCGAACCCGTCGACCCGCCAGCGGATCGCCATCGCGCCCCGGGTGGCGCGGGTGATCGCCCGCAGCGCGTGCAGCGCGGTGTCGGGGGCGCCGGCGCAGATCGAGATCATCAGGTCACCGCCACATTGAGACGCGATCAGACGGTCGTTGGCAAACGAACGCATCGCAAACAGGCCGGCCGGCTTGCGGCCGGCCAGCCCAAAGCGGTGATCAAACAGCGACGGCCCGACCCCGACGGTGACCGTCAGCCCATCGGCGGGGATGACCGGCCCCAGCGTGCCGCTGTCGGCGGGCGCGGCGCCGGGCGCGGT
>JBAWFG010000222.1:0-3210 GCA_049591655.1 Solirubrobacteraceae bacterium | reverse complement strand
GAGACGCCGACGTTTGAGGCCACCGAGCTGTTCGCTCGCGGCGTGGGGGAGGCCACCGACATCGTCCAGAAGGAGATGTACACCTTCGATGACGGTGGCGGCCGCTCCCTGACGCTACGCCCCGAGGGGACCGCCCCCGTGTGCCGCGCCTACCTCGAGCACGGGATGCACAAGCTCGCTCAGCCGGTCAAGCTCTGGTACCTGTCGAGCTTCTTCCGGGCCGAGGCGCCCCAGCGCGGTCGCTATCGCCAGTTCTGGCAGGTCGGTGCGGAGGCGATCGGATCCGCCGGCCCCGAGACCGATGCCGAGCTCATCCTGCTGCTCGCTGATCTGCTCTCGGCGCTCGGCGCCCGTGAGGTCCGTCTGCGGCTGTCGAGCCTCGGCACCCCCGCCACCCGCGCCGAGTACCGCGAGGAGCTGACCGCGTTCCTGCGGGCCCATGAGGACGGACTCTCGCCTGAGGTGGTCGCCCGGATCGACCTCAACCCGATGCGGGCCTTCGATGCCGGTGACCCCCGCACCCGGGAGACGATGCGTGATGCGCCGACGCTGCTGGACCGGCTCGCCGACGACGACGCCGAGCACTTCGCCCGCGTCCGGGAGCTGCTCGACGGCGCCGACCTCCACTACGAGCTTGATCCAACGCTGGTGCGCGGCCTCGATTACTACGCGCGCACCGTGTTCGAGTTCACCTCCGACGCCCTCGGCGCGCAATCGGGGGTCGGGGGCGGCGGGCGCTATGACGGATTGATCGAGCAGCTCGGGGGCGCGCCGACGCCGGCCTCGGGCTGGGCCGCGGGGGTCGAGCGGATGCTGCTGGCGGCCGGCGAGCTGCCCGTCGCGCCCGAGCACGTCGACCTGTTCGTCGCCATCGCCGGCTCCGCTGGAGGCGCTAGTGCAACCCGGACCGGGTTCGAGCTCGCCAACGAGGCGCGCCAGGCGGGTCTCAGCGCCCAGCTGGAGCTGGCGGGGCGCTCGCTCAAGGGGCAGCTCAAGCACGCGGACCGGATTCGGGCGCGCTACGTTGCGATCATCGACGACGAGATGCGGGCGAGCCTCAAGGACATGGAGAGCGGCGAGCAGACCGAGCTGGAGACGGCGGCGGTCATTCCGACGATCCTGCGCGGGAGCCGGTTGTGAATCGCGCTCCACGCCCCAACCTGTTCCGTGACAGCTGGGCCGGTGAGCTCACTGCCGCGCGCGCCGACACGCCGGCCCGGGTCTCGGGCTGGGTGCACCGCCGCCGGGACCACGGTGGCCTCATCTTCATCGACCTGCGCGAGCGCTCGGGCATCGTCCAGCTCGTGTTCAACCCGGAGACCGCCCCGGCGGCCCACGCCGAGGCTCACAAGCTGCGCTCCGAGGACGTCATCTCGGCGGCGGGCACGGTCACCCGCCGGTCCCCCCAGAACGTCAACCCCAACCTCGCCACCGGTGAGATCGAGATCGTCGTCGACGAGCTGGAGATCCTCGCCGATGCCGACACGCCGCCGTTCCCGCTTGACGAGGACGTCACCGTCGATGAGAACCTGCGCCTGCGCCACCGCTCGCTCGATCTGCGCCGGACGTCGATGCAGGAGGCGATCGCGCTGCGTCACCGGGTCACCAACACGGTGCGCGAGGTGCTCGACGCCCGCGACTTCTTGGAGATCGAGACGCCGTTTCTCACCCGCTCGACCCCCGAGGGCGCTCGCGACTTCCTGGTGCCCGCGCGGACGGCGCCGGGCTCGTTCTACGCGCTGCCACAATCGCCGCAGCTGTTCAAGCAGCTGCTGATGATCGGCGGCTTTGAGCGCTACTACCAGATCGTTCGCTGCTTTCGCGACGAGGACGCCCGGGCCGACCGGATGTCCGAGTTCACCCAGCTCGACATCGAGATGGCGTTCGTCGAGGAGGAGGACGTGCTGGAGACCAGCGAGGACGCCATCAGCGCCGTCTTCGAACGCGCCGGCTTCGACGTTCCAGCGCCGCCGTGGCCGCGGATGACCCACGCCGAGGCGGTCGGCCGGTTCGGATCTGACCGCCCCGACACCCGCTTCGGCCTGGAGCTCGTCGACCTCGGCGCCGCGCTGGCCCAGACGGAGTTCAAGGTCTTCTCCGGGGCGCTGGGCGGCGGGGGCGTGGTGCGCGGGATCAACGCCGGCGCGCGTCAGCTCGCCCGCTCCGACCTCGACGCGCTCACCGAGTTGGCCAAGCAGCACGGCGCCAAGGGCCTGGTGTGGGCGTTCGTGACCGAGGAGGCCCCCGGCTGGCGCTCGCCGATCGCCAAGTTCCTGGCCCCCGGCGAGATCGCAGCCGTCACCGAGGCGCTGGAGGGCAACGTCGGCGACGTGCTGTTGATCGTCGCCGACCAGCCGGCGGTCGCCAATCAGACGCTCGGGGCGCTGCGGCTCGACCTTGCCCGGCGCTTTGACCTCGTTGCAGCCGGGACCCACGACATCCGCTGGGTGGTCCAGTTCCCGATGTTCACCTATCGGGCCGAGGAGCAGCGCTGGGACGCCGAACATCATCCGTTCACCGCCCCCGCGACGCCGACCGGAGCCGCGGCCACTGCCGCTGACCTCGATGACCCGTCGGTGCTGCTGTCGCGGTCCTATGACCTCGTGCTCGACGGCAACGAGATCGGCGGCGGCTCGATTCGTAACCATCGCACCGACGTGCAGTCACGGATCTTCGAGCTGATCGGGATCGACGAGGCCGAGGCCCAGGCGCGGTTCGGTTTCCTGCTCGACGCGCTGCGCTACGGCGCGCCTCCGCATGGCGGCATCGCCTTCGGCATCGACCGGATCGTCGCGCTGCTGGCCGGCCGTGACAACATCCGGGAGGTGATCGCGTTCCCCAAGGCCACGAGCGGGGGGGACCCGCTCACCGGAGCCCCCGCACCGGTCGACGCCATCCAGCTGCGTGAGCTCGGGATCCGCCTGAGCTGACCCGGGTGGGCTCTAAGCTCGTGACGATGGACGAGCTGGCGTTCGAGCATCACCTCACCTCGCCCCAGGGACAGGGACACCACCCGCGCGGCGCGCACACCGTCACCACCGGCGGCGGCGTGTGCTGTGACGAGGTGACCTTCTCGGTGGCGCTCGACGGAGACCGCGTCGCCGACGCCGGCTTCGACGCCCGGGGCTGTGGCGCGACCACCGCCGCGGCGAGCGCGGCGGTCACGCTCGTGCGCGGGACGCCGATCCTCGACGCGGCGCGGGTCGGCCC
>JBAWFG010000221.1:0-16188 GCA_049591655.1 Solirubrobacteraceae bacterium | reverse complement strand
GGTTCACAGCACCCCGAGCGCCAGCGCGGTCCCGACGAGCACGAGCCCGGCCGCGCCGAGCAGTTCGCTGCGGCGCCCGACGCTCTCGCCCAGCCGGCTCCCGAGCTCCAGGCCGACGAGCGACAGGCCGACGCTGACGACCCCGATCACGACCACCGCGAACACGATCGACGCGCTCTGAGCCCCCAGCGCGAATCCGATCACGAGGTTGTCGATGCTCAGCCCGGCGGCGAGGACGAGCAGCCGCCCGACCCCCACCCCGGCGAGCGTCGACGACTCCTCTTCCCCGCCGCGCACCGAGCTGAATCCCATCTGCGCCCCGGCCGCGATGAGCAACAGTCCGCCGAGGACGTGGGCGCCTGCGCCGAGGCTCCCGGCCAGCCCGCGGCCGGCGAGCAGGCCAAGGATCGGCATTCCGGTCTCGAACAGACCGAACACGAGCGCGATCCACAGGCGCAGGCGCTGGTCGACGCCGCTGATGCCGATGGCGATCGCCGCCGCGAAGTTGTCCAGGCCGACCGAGGCGGCGACGAGCAGCAGTGTGAGCAAGCGGACAGAATTTCAGGCCATGGGGTCGGCGTGCGCTGCGCCCCTCGCCGCAGTTACGCACCGCCGGCCTCAGGCCGGCCGCGGGTCGGCCGCGGGTCGGGGGTCTTGGGGGCTGAAGACTCCTATGTAGTCATCAGCCCCCATAACCCCGGGCGACTCACCTCCTCCAGAGGCTCAGTGAGTTGGCACCGGCCCCGCTGCCGGCGTCATCGACGAAGTACAGGCCCGCCCCACCGGGGGCGACGGCGATCCCGAACAGATCACCCGCGCCGGACGGAATCAGCGTGCGGGCGGCGGCACGGCGGCCCGCCGGGGTCGTCTCGACGACCTGCCCGTTGGCGCCGTTGGTGGTCACGATGTCCCCACCGGGGGCGATCGTGAGACCCAGCGGGTCGTTGAGCGCGCCACCGGCGGCGACGGTCCGGCCCCCCGCACCGAGCACCGTGGTGCGGGTCAGTGCGTTGGGGATGGCGGCGATCCGGTTGGCAACCGAGTCAGCGACGTACAGCGTCCCGCCATGTCCGAGCCCGACTCCGGTCGGCCCGACGACGAGCGCCGCGGGGTCGGTGTGCTCGGCAAAGCCGGTGGCGATCACGCGGTTGGAGGTGATCCGCGGCCGGCGAGCGCCGAGCGCCAGGACGATCCGCACCACCGTCCCCCGGTGCACGACGTGCCCATGGGCAGCGACGGTGCCGTTGAGCACGTTGGTGACGAACAGGACAGCGTGGGAGCCGGAGTCAACGGCGGTCATGTCCCAAGGGCCGTTGATATCCGGGGCCCGGACCGTCACGGCGACATGCCCGCGGGAGTCCAGGATCGTCAGCGCGCCGGCGGTGGCCCGGGCGGCGTGGCCACCGGGGGCGGGCAGGCTGCCGACGACGACGAACCCGGAGCGCAGCACGGCCAGCGCGGTGGTGAGCCCGACGGCGGGCGCGGCGGTCGGGCGGGGGACGACCGCGAACACCTGCTGCCGGCCGCCGGGGGAGATCTCCACGACGCTTGAGCCGGTCCCCTGCGCGTTGGCGGCGTCGTTGAAGTTGGAGACCAGGATGTCGCCGCGGCGCAGATCGCCGGCACTGCGAGGGACGACCGCGACCCCGTAGGGATTGACGTCGCCCATGGCCGAGCCGGAGGTGGGCACCGCGGAGGCGACGGTCGAGGCGGTGTGCAACGGCCCGATGAAGGCGACGGCGGCCGCCGCGGCGGCGACGGCCAGACCGAGCGACAGAGCGGCGGTGAGCAGGACGGCGATACCGGCCCGCAGGTGTGATGTGCGCACGGCGGATCCCTTTCGGTCGTGGAGCCTCTCACCCCCAGGACGCCATCGCGGCGGGTTTCCTTCCCCGGGCGAGTTCAGCGACCGAGATAGGCCCGCTTGAGATCCTCGCTGCGCAGCAGTTCGTCGGCGGTCCCCGCCAGCACCAGCGAGCCGGTGGCGAGCACGTAGCCGCGGTCGGCGATCGTCAGCGCCATCGTGGCGTTCTGCTCCACCATCAGGATTGCCACCCCGGACTGGTGGACCTCCTTGATGATCTGGAAGTTCTGCTGCACGAGCGCCGGCGACAGGCCCATCGACGGCTCGTCCATGAGCAACAGGCGCGGCCGTGACATCAGCGCGCGGCCCATCGCCACCATCTGCTGCTCGCCACCTGACAGCGTGCCGGCGTACTGATCGCGGCGCTCGTGCAGGCGGGGAAACAGGGTGTGGACCCGCTCCAGGTCGTCCTTGAAGGTGGAGCCGTCCTGCAGCACGGCGCCGAGCTCGAGGTTCTCCCGGACCGTCATGTGGCCGAACAGGCGGCGATTCTCGGGCACGATCGCCAGCCCGCGGGCGATCCGCTCAGGGACGCGGCGATCGGTCACGTCCTCGGCGTCGAGCAGGACGCGGCCGGAACGCGGGCGTACGAGTCCGAGGATCGTCTTGAGGGTCGTCGACTTGCCCGAGGCGTTGCCGCCGAGCAGGCAGACGAGCTCGCCGGCGTCGACCTGGATGGAGAGCCCCTCGAGGATCCGCATCTTGCCGTAGTAGGTGGTGACGTCCTGGAGGTCGAGCAGCATGGTGATCAGGCTTCGGCGAGCGCCTCGGGGTCCTTACCGAGGTAGGCCTCGACGACCCCGGGGTGGTTGGCGACGGCGGCGAACGCCCCCTCGGTGATCTTGACTCCGTGGTCGAGCGCCACGACCCGATCCGAGATCCCCTCCACGACGTGCATGTCGTGCTCGATGACGAGGATGGACAGCGACAGCTCGTCACGCAGGCGTCCGATCAGCTCGGTCACCTCGTGGGTCTCGTTGGGGTTCATCCCCGCCGCCGGCTCGTCGAGCAGCAGCAGCCGCGGCCGGGTGGCCAGCGCCCGGGCGATCTCCAGCCGCCGCCGGTTGGCGTAGGAGAGGCTGTAGGCCGGCTGGTCCCAGCGGTAGCCGGCGAGCCGCTCGCCGAAGAACGAGAGCACCTGCTCGGTGAGGGCGTTGACCTCACGCTGCTCGCGGCGGGCGCGGGGCAGGCGCAGCATCGACTCCACAGGCGTCGCGTGCGTGTCGCCGTAGGTGGCGGCCATCACGTTCTCGCGCACCGTCATGTTGAGGAACAGCCGCAGGCTCTGGAAGGTCCGGGCGATCCCGGCCCGGGTGATCCGGTGCGGCGCCCGCCCCGCGATGCTCTCCCCGGCGAAGCGGATGTCGCCCTCGTCTGGCTCATAGACCCCGGTGATGGCGTTGAACACCGTTGTCTTGCCCGCCCCGTTGGGGCCGATCACCGACACGATCTCCCGCTCGGCAACGCCGAGATCGAGCGCCGACAGCGCACGCAGCCCACCGAAGTGGATGCTGACCGCGTCGAGCTCCAGCAGTGGTGCCCGGGTGCCGGTGGCCTGGTCGGGGCCGTCGGGCACTACACGACCTCCACGCGCATCGTTCCCAACAGGCCCTGGGGCCGGGCGGCCATCGTCGCCACCAGGATCGCGCCGACGAGGATCTGCGCGGTGATCGACGGATTGACGATCAGCCGGCTCTCCCAGCAGCAAGCGGCGACATACAGCGTCGGCACGAGCAGGAACGGCCGCCGGGCGGGCGCGATGCGGACGATCCCAAAGATCATCACGATCAGCGCGATGTAGAGCACATTGCCGTAGCCCGTCGCGTTCGTGGGCACGATCACCCAGTGGCTGACGAGTGACCCGATCCAGCCGGCGCTGCCCGGGGAACCGCCGACCGCGGCCGGCGAGATGGCTCCAACGATGGCGTGCAACGCCACCCCGAGCACGACCGTCGAGGCGAGCACGGCGACCAGCACCCGCCACGGCCGCAGCTTGACGAGCAGCGCCAGCAGGATGAGCCCGTAGAACAGGTAGGCGGCATCGGTCGGACTGGAGACGAGCTGCTCGCCGGCGGTGACGACGATCCCGCCGAGCACCGCCCCGGCGATTGACCCGGCGCCGCCCAGCACCAGGCAGGCGTAGATGAGGATGAGGATGTTGGCGGTGAAATTGGTGGGAAAGACGTTGTCCTGCTGGGCGGCGAAGATCGCGCCGGCCAGGGCGCCGATCATCGAGCCGAAGCTGATCGCCATCACCTTCACCGCGCCGGTCGGGATCGTCATCGCCTCGGCCGCCAGCTCGTCCTCCCGCACCGCGCGCCAGGCGCGCCCGGTTCTGGAGTTATCGAGCAGGTGTAAGAGTCCGAGCAGGACAACGGTGACCACCAGCGCCAGGTAGTAATAGCCGTTGGGAGTGACGATCTGGCCGCCGAACCCGTGGACGGGATCGAGGCCGTAGATCCCGTTGACCCCCCCGAGCGTCGAGGAGTCGACGTTGTTGACGATCTCGAAGAACGCCTGGCCGACGAACAGGGTGACGATCGCCAGATAGTCGCCCGAGACCCGCAGCGACATGAGCCCGATCATCGCCCCGACGAGCCCCATCGCAAACAGCACGATCGGGATCGCCTCGATCGCCGGCAGGTGGGTGCCCCCCACCCCGCCCGTGCCGAGCGCATTGGACGAGAACAGCGCGTAGCCGTAGGCACCAAAGCCGAACGCGGCGACGTATCCGAGATCGAGCAGTCCCGCCCAGCCGACGGCGATGTTGAGCCCGAGCGCCAGGATCGCGTAGATCAGGCAGTTGACGGAGACCGTCTCGATGTTGGAGTTGAGCGACAGCTGGCCGTACAGGAGTCCGACGACCGCCACGATCGCCAGCCGCGGCCACCAGCCCACGCGCGCCTGGGCGATCGCCAACCAGCGGTGCCAGCCGGTGCCCGCGTCCTCACGGTCGGTGTGCTGGGCGACCCATTCGTCGACGCCGATCGGCATGGCGCGTCCCCTCAGACCTTCTGCAGCGCCGGGCGACCGAAGATCCCGGTCGGGCGCACCAGCATGGTGATGACGAGGATGCCGAACACGATCAGGTCGGTGTACTGGCTGGAGATGTAGCTGGACGCGAACGCCTCGCACAGCCCGATCAGCAGGCCGCCGACCACCGCGCCCGGGATGCTGCCGATCCCGCCGACGACGGCGGCCGTGAACGCCTTGAGGCCGGCGAGGAAGCCGATCGTCGCGGAGATCTGGTTGAACGCCAATCCCGACATGACCCCGGCCACACCGGCCATCGCCGAGCCGATGAAGAACGTGTAGGCGATCGTCCGGTCGACATTGATACCGAGCATCTCGGCCGCCTCCCGGTCAGAGGCGACGGCCCGCATCGACTTGCCGAGCGTCGTGCGGTCGACGAGCTGCATCAGCCCGTACATCATCAGGAGGCTGACGACGAAGATGGTGATCTGGACCGAGGTGATCTCCACCCCCCCGATCGTGATGCCCGAGGAGAGCGGGATGAAGCTGTTGGTCGAGTAGCTCTTGGTGAAGCCGCCGAACAGCAGCAGCACCGAGTTCTCCAGGATGAAGGAGACGCCGAGGGCGGTGATGAGTGGGGCGATCCGCGGCGCGTCACGCAACGGGCGGTAGGCGAAGCGCTCGATCAGCACGCCGAGCACCCCCGTGCCGGCGGCGGCGACCGCGAACATGATCACGATCAGCAGCGGCACCGGGATCGCCAGCGATTGGGGGCCGCCGAACCACTGGATCACGAAGTAGCCGATGTAGGCACCGATCATGTAGACGTCGCCGTGGGCGAAGTTGAGCAGTTTGAGGACGCCGTAGACCATCGAGTAGCCCAGCGCGATGAGGGCGTACAGGAACCCGGTGGTCAGGCCGTTGATGAGCGTCTGGAAGAACTCGTGCATCAGGGTGTCGGTCGGTGGCCGGGCGGCCCGCCCGTCGGCTGACGGGCGGCGGGGCGGCGCCGCGCTGTCCGCGACGCCGCCCGTGCCATCGGATCGGTCCTACTTGTTGGGAATCGTGACGTACTTGCCGCCGGATTCGATCTTGAACAGATAGCCAGGCTGCCCGACGAGATCGCCGTTGGACTTGAACGCGACCTCGATCCCGAGCGGGTTGGCGGCCGGGGAGATGCTCGTCTTGCGGATCGCCGCCAGCACGTTGGACCGACTCGGCGTCTGACCTGACTTGCATACCGCCGCGATCGCCCTGACCTCGACGTCGGCCGCCTCGTAGGTGGGCACACCGAACGACCCGTAGGGGCCGTACTTGGCCACGCCGGAGACGATCGCCTTATCAAGCGGTTTCGTCGAACCCGAGATGTCAGGGCCGAAGTTCGACACGTAGCTGCCCACGATCTTGAACTGCGACGGCGAGTCGGTGCCGTCGGTGCCGAACAGCGTCGTCGTCTTGTGCTGCTGCTGGGCGTCAAGCCCGAACTGCTGGGCGTTGGCCGCCGCCTGCCAGGGCAGGATCGTCACCGTCTCGGCCGGGGTGAGCTGCGAGGTGACCAGCGACTGGATGGCGTTGGCGAGGGTGGCGCCGGTATCGGTGCCGTTGAGCGTCTGATGGTTGACCTTGATCCCAGCCTTCTGGAGGATCGGAACCATCACCTTGACCAGGCCCTGTGAATAGGCCTCGTCGTCGTCGATGATCAGCACCGCCTTGGGGTGCAGATGGTTGATGACGTAGTTGGCGTCCTGCGGGCCCTGGATGTTGTCGTTGGGCACCACGCGCAGGAACGTCGGGTTGGCGCCGCTCGTCGTCAGCGCCGGCAACGTCGCCGAGCCGGTGATGAAGCCCAGGCCGGCGCGACCGAACAGCGGTCCGACGGCGTTGACCTCCTGGCTGCCTGCCGGCCCGACCGCCGCGACGGCGCCCGACGAGATGATCGCCTGCGTCTTCTGGGTCGCGATCGACGGGGTCAGCTGGGTGTCGTCCTGGGCGAGGGTCACGTCGGTGCCCAGCGCCTTGTTGTCGTTGGCGACGGCGAGCTGGGCGAAATGCAGCTGCTCAAGCCCGACCTGCGCCACCGGTCCGGTGAACGGCCCTTCGATCGCGATCGATGCCTTACAGCTCTTGCCCGATCCCGAGCCCGAGCTCGAGGCCGACGCGGCCGCGCTCGAGCTGGAGCTAGACGAGCTCGAGCTCCCGCAGCCGGCTGCGACGAGCGCTGTGAGCGCCACCGCCGCCAGGGTCACACGTACTCTCATCTCTACTGCTCCTCCTCTGGAGTGATGCGCTGATAAGCAGGGGTTCCATCCGGTAAGAAGGCGGCGGCCGGGGAGCCGGCGGGCCGGAAGACGGCGACGATCCGCATCGGCTCGGCACCGGTGTTCTCCAGGCAGTGCACGGTGCGGGCCGGTAGCTGAATGCAGTCGCCGGGTGACACGGCGCCGCTGAAGGCGCCGGCGTGCATGACGCCCTCGCCGTCCAGCACGTAGATCACCTCGTCATAGGTGTGGAAGTGCTCGGGCGCCCGCTCAGTCGGGATGTAGCCGACGAAATGGGTCGCCGAGCGCAGGCCGGTGGCGGGGTCGGCGACGATCCGGAACTCCCGCCGGGTCGTCGCCGGTTCAAGCTCGGCGTCGGCCAGACTGCGCACCGCCGGCGGCGACGGTGGACCTGGACTGGGATCGGGCACCCGGACCGCGACCAGCTGCAGTGTTTCCGGGCCGTCTGACTCCAGCTCAAACCGCGTGCCGGGCGGGAGGTACACGCCGGCCTCGGGCGCGAGCGGATGACGCGTGCCGCCGACGTGGATGGCGCCCGATCCGCTCAGCACGAACAGCGTCTCCTCGGTCTCCCCTGATGCGATCGTGCCCGAGCGCCCAGGCGCGCACTCCAGCACCGCCTGCGCCAGCGCCTCAAACCCGGTTTGGGGGCCCACGGTGGGTCGCACGGTCAGCCCGCTGGGCGCGTTGGCGAGCGGCGCCGCGTCGGCGCTGTGCACAACGCTCACCGCCGGCATCGGCGGCTCCGGGTGGCAATGGCGGGCATCAATGAGGTTCGACGAGGACCGAGCACATCCCGGCTCGGACGCGCGCACCTTCCCACATTCGGCTCCGGACGGTCAATCCCCTCCGTCCGAGGTGTCATTTCAGGGTCGCCTCAAGCGTGATCTCGGTCCCGGCGAGCGCGAGCGAGACCGGACAGGTCGCCTTGGCCTGCTCCGCGAGGGCCATGAACCGCTCCCCATCGACACCGGGAACCTCCCCCACGGTGCTGACCGAGATCCGGGTGATGCGGAAGCCCTCGTCCTTCTGCTCCAGGCGGACCCGGACGGTCGTCTGCAGGTCCGCCGGCGGTGAGCCCGCCTCCTCGAGCAGGCTGGCGAGCGACATCGTGAAGCACCCCGCTTCGGCGGCTGCGATCAGCTCCTCGGGGTTCGTACCCTTCTCGACGTCCTCGACGCGGTTGCGCAATGTGAATGCGCCCTCGTAGGCGCCGCTGTGCAATCCGATCCGCCCACCCCCCTCGGGCACGGTACCTTGCCAGCTGGCGTGGGCGCTGCGGCTGACACGAACACTCACGGCCATCCCCCTCAGTCTGATTTTGTATGGCGATCAAACCATTGTCATCAGAGCCGCGCAACCAAGGAGACGCCGATGGCCAACATCAGTGACCCCACCATCGACGTGGAGCGCGTCCGTTCTCGCTTCTCATCGCTGAGTCAGGGCTTTGCCTTTTTCGATGCCCCGGGCGGATCCCAGGTACCCGACGAGGTCGGCGACGCGATCGCCCGCGCCCTGCGCGAGGCGAGCGCCAACCTCGGTGCCGGCTACGCCACCAGCCACCGTGTCAAGGAGATCCTGGAGCGCGCGGAGGCCAACGCGGCAGCGTTCCTCGGGTGCGATCCCCACGAGATCACCTTCGGCGCGAACATGACCTCGCTGGACTTCACGCTCAGCCGCACCGCCGGGCGCGAGTTCGCCCCCGGTGATGAGATCCTCGTCTCCTCCGCCGACCACGACGGGGGCGTCGCCCCGTGGCTGGAGCTCGCCCACGACCGTGACCTCGTCGTGCGCCATCTGGAGCTCAATCCCGATACGACGCTCGATTTCGACGACCTGGCTGCCAAGCTCAGCGATCGCACCCGGGTGGTGGCGTTCGCGTGGGCCTCCAACGCGGTCGGAACCGTCGTCGATGCCGCCCGTGTGTGCCGGATGGCCCACGATGCGGGAGCGCTGGCGTGGATCGACGCGGTGCACTACGCCGCACATGAGCCGATCGACGTCCGCGCGATCGGCGCCGACGTGCTGATCTGCTCCCCGTACAAGTTCTGCGGCCCGCACCTGGGGATGGCCTACGGCCGCGCCGAGGTGACCGAGGCATGGCGGCCCTACAAGGCGCGCCCAGCGCCGATGGACCCGCTCGGTCGGCGCTTTGCCACCGGGACGCACCCCTACGAGTTGCTCGCGGGGTTCAACGCCACCGTGTCCTACCTGGATTCGATCGGCGGCTTTGAGGCGATCGTGCCCTACGAGCGCGCGCTCGGCGATCGGTTCCTGGCCGGAATCTCCGACGGGATCCATGTGTACGGGCTGCCCGGCATGGAGGGACGCGTGCCGACCTTCCTGGTCAACGTCGAGGGCGTTCCGGCGGCCGAGGTCGCGGCATCCCTGGCGGGGCTCGACATCGGCGTGTGGGCCCACGACTCCTGGTACTCGCTCAACCTCTACAAGCGCCTGGGCTATGAGGGCGACGCGATCCGCCTCGGCTTCATTCACTACAACACGGCCGAGGAGGTCGACCGGCTGGTCGCGGCCCTGGAGGTGGCTCGCCGCTAGGCCGCGCTGCGCCGCTACCGGCCGTCGGGCACACGCTCGGCGTCGAAGATCTGCACCAGCCGGCTGCGCGCCTCCCACAGCTTGGGCAGCTGGCGCTGGCCGATGAGCCGGCTGAGCACCTGCACCGGAGTGCCCTGGATGCCGATGCTCTCCTCGCCGATCGCGCGGGCGACGACTGTGTAGTGGCGCACCCGCCAGACGCGCAGGCGCTCGTCGAAGTCGGTGAGCAGCTCGGCGAGCTGGTGCTCGGCCTCGTGCGCGGAACGGTGCAGGTACAGGTCGGTCACGTCGGGGATGCCGGCGCGTGCCAGCACGCCGTCAAACGCGGGGGCGAGCGCCTGGGTGGCTCGGGCCAGCTCCCGGAACCCAGGTGAATCGAAGCCGCTGCCGTGGCCGAGCGCGCTGCGCACGAACTGGTAGTCCCACGGGTCGAGCTGGTCGAGCATGTCGAGCTGGTCGGTGACGAACCGCAGACACTGGATTGCGCGGCGCATCATCCGCGCCGCGGCGAGCAGGTCGTCACCGGTGAGCAGGCGGATTGCCTCCTCGACCTCCGAGACGGCGAACTTCAGCCACAGCTCCGAGGCCTGGTGGACGGTCTGGAACAGCAGCTCGTCGCGGTGGACCCGCTCCTCGGGGGGCTTCTGGAGCGCCAGCAGCTCGTCGGTGCGCAGGTAGCGCTCGTAGTCGCTGGCACCCGGTCCCGGCAGGACCGGGCCGGTGTCCTCGTCGGTCATCGCGATCCTCCTGGGCTCAATATTTCAGACAACGTCGCCAGGTTGATGTTCCCACCGCTGACGACGCAGGCAATCCTTCCGACCCCCGCCGAGCCGGCCAGTGCTGCTGCGGTGGCCAGCGCCCCGGCACCCTCGGCGATCACCCGCACTCGCTCGGCCAGCAGCCGCACGGCGCCCGCGGCGTCGTCGATCGGGACCGCGACGGCGGTGTCGACGACCTCGGCCAGGCGTGGCCACATCGGGTCGAGCACCCGGCGGCTGCCCGACCCGTCCACAAACGACGGCTCGTAGGCGACGTCGACCGGCTCGCCCGCGTCCAGCGCCGCGCGCAGCGCCGCCCCGGTGGCGGGCTCGGCAGTGACGATTCGGACCCCCGGCTTCAGCGCCCTGACCGCCGAGGCGATCCCAACCGTCAGGCCTCCACCTCCGACCGGGATCACGACGGTGTCGACGTCGGGGAGGTCCTCGACGATCTCCAGCCCGATCGTCCCGTTGCCGGCCATCACCGCCGGGTCGGCGACCGGATGGACGAACAGGCCGTCGTGGCCCGGGACGGTGCTCGTGACGATCGCCTGCCACCAATCGTCGTACGGGACGGGCAGGACGCGGCCGCCCAGGCGCTCGATCGCCATCAGCTTGGCCTCCGGAGCGTGGTCGGGAACGACGATCGTCGCGGTCAGGCCGAGCTCCCGTGCGACCCAGGCGACGCCCTGGGCCATGTTGCCGGCGCTCGCGGTGAGCAGGCCGTCGGCGCGCTGCTGCTCCGACGCGCCGCGGATCGCGTTGGCGGCGCCACGGATCTTGAAGGAGCCGATCGGCTGCAGCGTCTCGAGCTTGAGATGGATCTCGGTATCGGCGGGACCCGCGTACAGGCGCACGAGCGGAGTCCGCACCGCGATGTCGGAGATCCGCGCGCGGGCGGCCTCGATCTCCTCCAGCGCGATCACAGCTCCACCTCGACCCCGAGGCCGAGCCGGCCGGCGGCATCCACGGCGACCTGCGCGGCCGCGAGGTCCTCCACGCCGATCCCCAGTGACCGGAACACGGTCAGCTCGCCGGCGTCGGCGCGCCCGGGCCGCAGCCCGGCCAACACCTCCCCCAGTTCCGCGCGGATGTGCTGCTCGCCCGTGATCGCTCCCTGCTTGACGGCGAGCGCGAACTCACCGGCCTCGTGGCACACCGACTCCCGGCTATCGCAGAACAGCGCCGCCGCCACCACCGTGTCGACATCGATCTCACGGGCGGTGGGCGTGCTGGCACCGATCGCGTTGACGTGAGCGCCCGGGGCCAACCACGCGTGGGCGAGCACGGGCTCACGAGAGCTGGTGACGGTGACCACGACGTCCGCGTCCCGGACCGCCTCCTGGGCCGAGGCGGCGACAGTGACGCCGGGTAGCGCGGCCGCGTGGGCGGAGTTGGGAGCGTAGGCGCGGACCTCTGACCATTCCCGCACGCCGGCCAGGGCCCGGATGTGGGCGCGGGCCTGAACGCCGGCACCGAGGATCGTCAGCACCCGGGCATCGTCGCGAGCAAGCCGGCGAGTGGCGACGGCGGTCACCGCCGCGGTGCGGATCTCGGTGACTGCGGAGGCGTTGAGAATCGCGGTCGGCATCCCGGTCTCGCCGTCGAACAGCGTGACCGTGCCCTGGTGGGTGTCAAGCCCGCGGGCGGGGTTGGACGGGACCAGGCAGATCGCCTTGAGCGCGAAGTGGCCGCGTCCTCCGGCCGCGTAGGCGGGCATCAGCCCCATGAACTCGGTTGCGTCCGGCGGGCGCATGATCGAGCGCAGCGGGTTGAACGCCGCACCCCGGGCCCGCGCGGCCAGCACAGCGGCCATCGCGCGCTCGCATTCGTCGGGGGCGAGCGCGGCATGGACGTCGGCATGGCTGAGGATGAGGACGCGCATCGCCGGGCCGTGCAACCGTAACGCCTCGCGACACCCCTGCGCTGGTGCGCTTGAAATCTGAGGGACGGGGGTATCCACGGCCCGCCGGTTGCGGATCGACCGGCGGCGGTGAGGGTCATCGACGTCGGAGGGATGCGGATGCGGGTCATCAGGTTCACCGGGCTGGCGGGAGCGCTGCTCGCCGCCCTCCTCCTCGGCGCCAACCCGGGCAGCCCCGGCGCCCCGGCCACGGCGCGAGCCGCGTCGTGCCCATGGATGAACGCGTCGTTGTCGCCCGACACCCGTGCACGGATGCTGCTCGGCGCGATGACTCTGTCGGACAAGATCGCGATGGTCCACCAACCCGAGCCCGACGGCTTTCACTACGGCGCGGCCGGCTGGATCCCCGCCATCCCGAGCCTGTGCGTCCCCGATCTCGTGCTCAACGACGCCGGCGAGGGGGTCGGCGACCAACAGGTCCAGACGACAGCGTTCCCGTCGCCGATCGCCCAGTCCTCGAGCTGGGATCCGTCGCTCCAATACGACTTCGGCGCCGCGCTCGGCCAGGAGGCAGCCAACAAGGGGATCAACGTCCAGTTGGCGCCGGGCGTCGAGACCGACCGGGTGCCGATGAACGGGCGCAACTGGGAGTACGGCTCAGAAGACCCGTACCTGTCGGGACAGATGGGCGTCGCCGAGGTGCAGGGCATCCAGTCCCAGCACGTGATCGCGGTGGTCAAGCACTTCATCGCCAACAGCCAGGAGAGCAACCGGATGACCGACTCCTCCGACGTGAGCGAACGCACGCTGGAGGAGATCTACGCGCCCCAGTACGAGGCAGCGGTGCGCCAGGGCGGCGCCGGGTCGGTGATGTGCTCCTACAACCGGATCAACGGCGTCTACGCCTGTGAGAACCCGACGACGCTCGGGATCCTCGACCACCAGTTCGGTTTCGACGGCTTCGTGGTCTCTGATTGGGGCGGCACCCACTCGACGGTCGCCTCAGCCAAGGCCGGGCTCGACATGGAGATGAACGTGACCCCCGGGACCCATTACAGCTCGGCGCTGCAGACCGCCGTGCAGGACGGCCAGGTCCCGATGAGCACGCTCAACGACATGGTGCTGCGGATCCTGCGCTCGATGTTCCGCATCGGCCTGTTCGACCATCCGGTGGCCGCGCAACCTGGGGCCTACGCCGCCAACGTCTCGACCCCCGCGCACGTGGCGCTGGCCCGCACGATCTCCGAGGCGGGCACCGTGCTGCTCAAGAACCAGGACGGGATCCTGCCGCTCACCGGCCATGGTCAGACGCTCGCGGTGATCGGCCAGCCGGCCGGAGCGGCGGGCGCCGAGAACGAGTACAACGGCAACGGCAGCGGCCACATCCCCGAGTTCGGCGACATCCCGGTCGTCAGCCCCCAGCAGGGAATCAGCCAGCGGGCGGCGGCCAACGGGGACGCCGTCGTCTATGCCGACGGGACCTCGACGCTCGACGCTGTCGCCGCGGCCAAGGCGGCGAGCGTCGCCGTCGTGTTCGCCGGCGACGCCGAGAGCGAAGGCATCGACCGCACCGACCTCACGCTGCACGGCGGCACCTGCCAGCTGACCGGCTGCACCCCGCAGCCGTATGACCAGAACGCGCTGATCTCGGCGGTGACCGCCGCCAACCCCAACACGATCGTCGTGCTCAACACCGGCGGCCCGGTGCTGATGCCATGGCTGAGTTCGGTCAAGGGACTGTTCGAAGCCTGGTATCCGGGCCAGGAGGACGGGAACGCGATCGCGGCGCTGCTGTTCGGCGACGTCGATCCCGGCGCCCGCCTGCCCGAGACGTTCCCGGCGTCGCAGGGTGACATCCCAATCCAGAGCGCCGCCCAGTGGCCCGGCGTCCCCCAGGCCGGCGACAGCGTCGGCCCGCACTCGGCCTACAGCGAGGGACTGCTCGTCGGCTACCGCTGGTATGACGCCAAGGGCATCACGCCGCTGTTCCCGTTCGGGTTCGGCCTCGACTACACGAGCTTCGGCTACTCCGCCATGCGCCTGACCGCCGGCGGCTCCGGCGGCGCCGTCGCCACCGCGTCGATCCACGTCGCCAACACGGGCGGGCGCACGGGAGCCGACGTCCCGCAGATGTACGTCGAGGATCCGGCCAGCACCGGTGAGCCGCCCCGCCAGCTGGAGGGCTACAGCCACATCAGCCTGGCGCCGGGCGCGGCCACGACCGTCAGCATGGCGCTCACCGCCCGCGCCCTGTCGTGGTGGGACACGACAACCCACGCCTGGACGGTGAGCTCCGGCTGCTACACGGTCGCGATCGGACCCAACGAGCGTGACCTCGCCGCCCGGCAGGTGCTGGCGGTCAACGGCGCGCGTTGCCCCGGCGCCGCGGCGGCGATCACCGTCGGCTCGCCACGGACGGGCTCGGGGGTCGCCACGCCGTTTGACTGCTATCGCCCGAGCGGGCGGCTGTCCGGTACGACGCTCGGACCGGTGCGCCTGGGCATGAGCCGGCCCCGGGTCCGCGCGCGGTTTGCCCGGCTTGACCTCCGCGGCCGCCGGTACATGGACTTCTTCTGCACCGGCCACAACGGGATCCGGGTCGGCTACCCAACGCCCCGGCTGCTGCACTCGCTCCCGCGAGCCCAGCGCCGTCGCCTGACCGGTCAGGCGGTGCTCGTGCTCACCTCCAGCCGCCACTTCGCGCTGCGCGGCGTGCGGCCCAACACCCGGCTGGCTCGCGTTGCCCGTCGCCTGCACGTCAGCCGGCCGTTCGTGATCGGTCTCAACACGTGGTACCTACTGCCCGACAGGCGTGCCCGCGGGGTGCTCAAGGTCCGCCATGGGGTGATCCAGGAGGTCGGGATCGCCAATCCGGCGCTCACCCGCAGGCGCGCCGCCGGGCGCCGGTTCCTGGCCAGCTTCTCCTAGACCGCCATCAGCCGGCGAACAGGGCGCTGACCTGGGCCACCTCCTCAGGGGTGAGCGGGTGCTGCAACGCCTCGCGCACCGGATCGAGATGCGCGACCCGGCCCGGGCCGACGACGACCTGGGCGATGCGCTCGTCGCCGAGCAGCCAGGCGAGCGCCACAGCGGTCATCGAGCTGCCGCGCTCAGCGGCGAACCGGCCCAGCGCCTCGAGCGCGTCGTAGGTCCGTTCGGTTTCCAGGGCGGCGTATGGGCCCGGGCGCTGGGTCATCCGTGAGCCCTCCGGGTACGCGGCCCCACGCCGGTATTTGCCGCTCAGCCACCCGCCGCTCAGCGGGCTGAACACGATGTAGGCGACGCCGGCCGAGTGCGCGGCGGCGAGCGTCGGCTCATCGCCCTGCTCGAGCAGCGAGTATCCGTTCTGCACCGCGACCGGCGCCCCGGCGTCCAGCGTCGCGCGCAACTGGCCCGCATCGAAGTTGCTGACTCCGTACTCGGTGAGCACGCCGTCGGCGCGCAGCTGCTCAAAGGCGCCGATCGTCTCGGCCAGCGGCACGTCGGGATCGAAGTCGTGGGCGAGATAGAGATCGATGCGGTCGACGCCGAGCCGCTCCAGGCTCGAGCGCACCTGGCGGTGGATCCGCTGCGCCGACAGACCGAGGTCGGCCCCGGCGTCCATCGGATTGAACGTCTTGGAGGTCAGCAGTGGACGCAGGCCGCGCGCAGCCATCCAGGCACCGATCGCCCGTTCGCTGCGCCCGCCGCCGTAGGCGTCGGCGGTGTCGAAATGGGTGATCCCCAGCTCCCACGCAGCGTCCATGAGTTCGGCCGCCTCCGCGTTCGACAGCCCCTGGCCGAACAGATCCGGCTCAGAGCCGACCCCTCCGAACCCGGCGCAGCCGAGCGCCACGCGGGGCAGTCCTAGCCCGGAGGCGCCGAACGTTTGCGATGCGATCTGCACTGATGCGG
>JBAWFG010000220.1:0-7614 GCA_049591655.1 Solirubrobacteraceae bacterium | reverse complement strand
CTCAGATCACCACGACGACCACGCACACGACGCGCAGCACGCCAGGCGCCGCGCACGTGCCGGCGCGCAGGCCAGCGGTGTACGCCGCAACGAAGCACGCAGTCAACCTCACGTGGATCGCGCACGTCACCGCGCGCCACGGCTGGACCTACATCGAGCACGGCTCGGTGACCGGTCCGCCGATCGGGAGCGCCACCGTGATCCTCCAGGCCCGTCTGACGGCGAGCGGCGTCACCACCTTGTTCACGATCGGCGGGTCAGGAGGGTCGATCACCGGTCGCTCTGAGACGGCGGTGCACTTGAGTAGCGGCAGCGTCCTCTATCGCGGCACCGCGTCTCTGAACGGTGGGACCGGCCGCTACCGCCATCTCCGCCTGAGCCAGTTGACGGTGACCGGCAAGGGCAACCTGAAGGGCAGCCAGACGGTCCTAATCCTGGCGGGCTCCGCGTCCTACTGACCACCCCGGCCGAGCAGTGAGCGCCAGGTCTCGGCCGCCCGGCGCCGTTCGGACCCTCAGGTGAGAGGCGTGACGAGCCGCCGTGCCTCGAGACAGCGCACGACCTCACGCGAGGCGTCCTGCGCCGACAGCCGGGTCGTGTCCAGTTGCACATCCGGCAGCTCCGGAGGCTCATATGGAGAGTCGATGCCGGTGAAGTTCGTCAGCTCGCCGCGACGGGCCTTGCGGTAGAGCCCCTTGGGATCACGCTCCTCGGCGACATGGAGCGGGGTGTCAACGAACACCTCCAGGAACTGGCCGGCGTCGAAGAGCGCCCGCGCCATCTCCCGCTCCGATCTGAACGGCGAGATGAAGGAGACGAGCACGATGAGTCCGGCGTCGACCATGAGCCGCGCGACCTCGGAGACTCGGCGAATGTTCTCCACGCGGTCGGCGTCGGTGAAGCCGAGATCCCGGTTGAGTCCGTGACGGACATTGTCGCCGTCGAGCATGTAGGTGTGGTGCCCGCGCCGATGCAGCTCGGTCTCGACCCGATCGGCGATCGTCGACTTACCGGCGCCGGACAGGCCGGTGAACCAGAGGACGCAGGGTGTCTGCTGCATCGACCGCGCCCGCGCTCCGGCGTCGACCGTGAGCGTCTGCCAGCGGACGTTGTGCGATCGGCGCAGCGCGTATTGGATCAGCCCCGCGCCCACGGTCTCGTTCGTCAGGCGGTCGATGAGGATGAACCCGCCGGTATCTCGGTTGGTCGCGTAGGGATCGAACGCGATGGCCTGGCTGAGTTCGATGTTGCAGACGCCGATCTCGTTGAGCGCGAGGCTGGTCGCGGCCAGATGCTCAAGCGAATCGACGTCGAGCTTGTACTTCAAGGGCGAGACGGTGCCGGTGACGATTCGCGGACCGATCCTCAGCAGATAGCTGCGGCCCCGCAGCATCGGCTCGCTGTGCATCCAGACGATCGTCGCCTGCAGTTGATCGGCCACTTCTGGGCGATCCTCCGGGGACGAGATCACGTCGCCGCGGCTGATGTCGATCTCATCCTCCAGGGTCAGCGTCACCGCCTGCCCGGCACCGGCGACGTCGAGGTCCCCGTTCATCGTGATGATGCGTGCCACGGTGCTCTCCCTGGCTGAGGGGAGCGCGGCGATCCTATCCCCGGGCCGCACCGTTCCCGAGACGACCGTGCCGGCGTATCCGCGGAAGTCGGAGCTGGCGCGGTTGACCCACTGGACCGGCAGCCGCAGCGACTCCGCCCGCATCCGATCCTGGTCGACCTCCACCTGCTCCAGGTACTCCATCAGCGTCGTCCCGCCGTACCACGGCATCATCTCGCTGCGGTACAGGACGTTGTCGCCGCGGAGCGCCGAGACCGGGATGCACGTGACGGTGATAAGGCCGACCCGCGCGGCGAAGCGGCGGTAATCCTCCGCAATCTCGTTGTAGCGCTCCAGTGACCAGCCGATCTGGTCCATCTTGTTGACCGCGAGCACGACGTGCCGGATTCCGAGCAACGCGACGATGCAGCTGTGGCGGCGCGTCTGGGTCAGCACCCCCTTGCGGGCATCGGCGAGGATCACTGCACAGTCGGCGGTCGATGCTCCGGTCACCATGTTGCGCGTGTACTGCTCGTGCCCCGGCGCATCGGCGACGATGAACTGCCGCCGTGACGTCGAGAAGTACCGGTAGGCGACATCGATCGTGATGCCCTGCTCACGCTCGGCCGCCAAGCCGTCCATCAGCAGCGCGAAGTCCAGTGCCTCGCCCTGGGTCCCCATCCGGCGCGAATCGGCGGCAAGCGCGCGGAGCTGATCGGCGTACACCGCGTGGCACTCGTACAGCAGCCGTCCGATCAGCGTGCTCTTGCCATCGTCGACCGAGCCGCACATGAGGAAACGCAGCAGCGATCTGGTCTGATGCTCGGCGATCAGCTCGGCGATCTCGTCTCGCCCGCGGCCGGCGTTCAGGTCGGTCATCGATCCCGTGGTCAGAAGTACCCCTCCTGCTTCTTGCGCTCCATCGACGCGGCGCCGTCGTGGTCGATGACCCGGCCCTCCCGCTCAGAGTCGGTGGCGAGCAGCATCTCCCGGATGATCGCCGGGAGCGTGTCGGCGTCGCTCTCGGTGGCGCCGGTCAGCGGATAGCAGCCGAGCGTCCGGAAGCGCACCCGCCTGAGCATTGGCGTCTCGCCGTCGTGCAGCGGCATCCGAGCGTCGTCGACCATGATGAGGGTCCCGTGTCGCCGGACCACGGGGCGCTCAGCCGCGAAGTAGAGCGGGACGATCGGGATCCGGCGCGTGTAGATGTACAGCCAGACGTCGAGCTCGGTCCAGTTGGAGAGCGGGAACACGCGGATCGACTCGCCCGGGCGCTTGCACGCGTTGTACAGACGCCACAGCTCCGGTCGCTGGTTCTTGGGATCCCACCCGTGCCGGGCGCCGCGGAACGAGAAGATGCGCTCCTTGGCGCGGGACCGCTCCTCGTCCCGCCGGGCGCCGCCGAACGCGACATCGAAGCCGTGTCCATCGAGCGCCTGCCTGAGTGCCTCGGTCTTCATCACGTTCGTGTGGACCTCGGACCCGTGCGTGAACGGGTTGATGCCCATCTCCAGACCATCGCGGTTGACATGGACGATCAGGTCGATCCCGCTCTGCCGGGCGATCCGGTCACGGAACGTGTACATGTCCCGGAACTTCCAGGTCGTATCGACGTGCAGCAGGGGAAACGGCGGGGTCGCCGGGTAGAAGGCGAGCCTTGCCAATTCCAGCATCACGGAACTGTCCTTGCCCAGCGAGTAGAGCATCACCGGGTTCTGCGCCTCGGCGACGACCTCGCGCATGATGTGGATGCTCTCCGCCTCCAGTCGGTCGAGGTGCGTCATCCGGTCGCCCGGCGCCTCTGGATGCGTGAGCCCGACGGCGGTGACGGTCACGCTGCTCACTGGGCCGCGACGCGCGGCGTGAGGGTGTGAAGGAGCGCCGCGGCGCCGGGGCGGGAGAGCGCCGCCTGCAGGGCGGCGGTCACCCGCGCCCGGGTGTCCTGTGGTGCGATGACCGCGTCAAGCGCCCCGGCCGCAACCGCCGCCTGCGGGGTGAGGTGGGCCTCCGCGTAGAGCCGGGCCAGGCGCTCAGGATCGGCATCCGGCCGCTGCAGATCACGGCGATGGATGATCTCGACGGCTCCGCGGGGGCTCATCACCCCGATCGAGGCATTCGGCCAGCCGAACGTCGCGTCTGCGCCGAGGTCCTTGGAGTTCATCGCGATGAACGCGCCGCCGAACGCCTTGCGGATGATCACCGTCACCCGTGGCGACCGGGCCGCGGCGAATGAGCGCACCAGGTCGGCGCCGTGGCGGATGACCCCCGCACGCTCCTGGTGGACGCCGGGCATGAATCCCGGGGTGTCGACGAGCACGAGCAGAGGGAGCCCGAACGACGCGCATGTGCGGACGAACCGAGCGCCCTTCTGGGAGGCCTGGACGTCGATGATCCCGCCGAGATGGCGCGGCTGGTTGGCCAGGACGCCGATCGGCATACCCTCGAGCCGGGCCAGGCCACCCACGATGTTGCGCGCCCAGCGTGGGGACACCTCCAGGAACCGCCCGCTGTCGACGACGTTGCGGATGACGTCGCGGATGTCGTAGTAGCCCCGCTCAGAGTCCGGCAGCAGCTCGCCGGGGTCCTGCGGCGGCGCCGGCTCAGGCCGTGCGACCGGTGGGGCATCGAGTGCGTTCTGCGGCAGATACGACAGGAGGTCCCGGACGAGCTCGATGGCGGAGCGATCGTCGGGGGCGACGAAGTCACACACGCCGTTGCGCTGATGGATCCCCGGGCCGCCCAACTCGTCGGCGGTCACGTCCTCGCCGAGGGCGTGGCGCACGATCTTGGGTCCGGTCAGGAACATGCTCGCCGACTCGCTCATGATCACGAAGTCCGTCAGCGCGGGGGAGTAGCACCCGCCTCCGGCCGAGGGTCCGGTGATGACCGAAATCTGCGGCGCATGCCCGGACAGCGCGACGTTCTCGAAGAAGATCCGCCCGAACCCCCCCAGCGCCGCCACGCCGTCCTGGAGGCGGGCGCCGCCGGATTCGATCAGGCCCACGACGGGCACGTTCGCGCAGCGCCCCCGGCGCAGGAGCGAAACGATCGCCTCGGCCTCGGCGATTCCGACCGACCCGCCGGAGACGCCGGCGTCCTGCGCATAGCAGACGATCGGGCGCCCACGCACGCGGCCATGGGCCGTGACGACCGCCGCGCGCTCGGAGCCCACGCCGATGAGCTCGACGGTTCCACCATCGCATAGCCATCGCAGGCGCTGGTGCGGCGCCGCCCGTTCGGCTGAAGGCGCTGTCGCTGACATAGATTGAGGGTCCCCCTTGGCCCACCCGGCGGCCCCGGCCGGAGGCAGCTTAAGCGAGGTGTCAGCGGCGAGCAACGGCTGTTGGCACCTTTGGGCAGGACTGCTTGACGGCACCGTCGGGCTTTTAGGAGAGTGCCCTTTCGGTTACTGACCACGGGGGCTTTTTGTTCGATTTCGGCGTTCTCTGTCCGGCGGCCTACGCCGACGCGCGTCTGGCGATCGCCGCTGGCCGTGCCGGAGCGCTCGGGCTCATCGACCTTCAATACGGCGCCGACGCCTCGCGCGCCGGAGGGCTGCTGGCCGAGATGGTGGCCTCCGGCGGTGGCCGCTGGGGGGTGCAGGTGGCCGACGACGGGATGCTCGACCTGGTCCTCTCGCAGCCGCGGGAGCGGATGGAGCTCGTCGTCCTGGCCCAGCCCGACCCGGCCCACCTCGACGCGCTGGTGGCGCGTGTGCACCGGGAGCGACTGCGGGCCTTCGCGGTGGCGACGACGGCCGACCGCGCGCGCGCGGCCGAGCAGGCCGGTGCCGACGGCGTGATCGCCAAGGGATGCGAGGCTGGAGGCTGGGTCGGCGACGAGGGATCGATGATCCTCCTCCAGCGCATTGGTGACCTGTCGGTCCCGGTATGGGCTCAGGGCGGAATCGGTATCCACACGATCGCCGCGGCGCGCATCGCGGGCGCCGAGGGGGCCGTGCTCGAGGGACAGGTCCTGCTCGCCCGGGAGAGCCCGCTGCAGGCGCCCGAGCGCCGCGTCCTCCGCGCCATGGACGGCAGCGAGACGGTGACGCTCGGTGCCGGCGCCGGACCGTCGTTTCGTGTCTACGGCCGTCCGGGCGTCGACCCGGTCACCCGTCTCGCGCACAGCGAACGCGAGACCCCGGGCTCGCCTGAGGGGCGTGCGCAGTGGGAGGAGCAGGCGCGGGCGGCAGTGGGCGACGGGTCGGTGGAGCGGGGACTGCTGGTGGTCGGCCAGGATGCGTCGTCGGCGGGTCGGCTGGCCGACCGCTACGTCACCGTCGCCGGGATCCTCGACGCTCTGCGCGACGCGCTCGTGAATACGAGTGCGGCGCTGGCCGCCAACCCGCTGGCCGAGGGCGCCCCGCTCGCCCAGTCGCACGGAACGCGCTACCCGATCGTGCAGGGGCCGATGACACGGGTTTCTGACCGGGCGGCGTTCGCGTCCGCGGTGGCCGACGCCGGAGCGCTGCCGTTCATCGCCCTGGCGCTCATGCGCGCGCCGGAGGCTGACGCGGTGCTGCGCGAGACGAGCGAGCGGCTCGGTGATCGCCCCTGGGGCGTCGGCATCCTCGGTTTCGTCCCGCCGGCACTGCGCGCCGAGCAACTGGAGGTCGTCCGCGCGCACCGTCCGCCGTTCATGCTGATCGCCGGGGGCCGCCCCGATCAGGCTCAGGAGATGGAGCGCGACGGTATGCGCACCTACCTGCACGTCCCGTCACCGGTGCTGCTCCGCCTGTACCTGGCCCAGGGCGCGCGTCGCTTCGTGTTCGAAGGCCGGGAGTGCGGCGGCCACGTGGGCCCGCGCACGAGCTTCGCACTGTGGGAGGCCATGCTCGGCGTCCTTGACGACGAGCTGCCGGCCGGCGACCCCGAGTGTCACGTCCTGTTCGCCGGCGGCATCCACGACGCCCGCTCAGCCGCGATGGTGGCCGCGATGGCGGCCGGCGCGGCCGCCCGCGGGATCAAGTGCGGAGTCTTGCTTGGCACCGCCTACCTGTTCACGCGTGAGGCGACCGCGCACGGCGCCGTCACCGACCGCTTCCAGCGCGCGGCGATCGAGACGCGCGACACGGTCCTGCTGGAGTCGGGCCCCGGGCATGCCACGCGCTGCGCGCCATCACCGTTCGTCGAGCAGTTCGCCGCCGAGAAGCGACAGCTTCACGAGGAGGGCGTCGATGCCGAGGAGTTGCGTGCGCGCCTGGAGCTGCTCAACGTTGGGCGCCTCCGGATCGCGGCCAAGGGCGTTGACCGCAATCCCGACCGTGATTCGGATCCCGACGCGCCCAAGCTCGTGCCGGTGGGCGAGGCTGAGCAGTGGCGGGACGGGATGTTCATGATCGGCCAGGTCGCGTCGCTGCGCGATGCGCCGGTCGACATGGCGGACCTGCACCACGATGTCAGCGCCGGGAGCGGTGATCTGCTGCGCGCGATGCGCGACGAGGAGCCGGTGGGGCGCGTTGCCGGCGCGCCGGACCCCGCTGACGTGGCAATCGTCGGGCTCGCCTGCATCCTCCCCGGCGCGCCAGATGCCACGGCGTTCTGGGCGAACATCCTGGAGAAGGTCGACGCGATCCGCGAAGTGCCGCGGGAGCGCTGGGATTGGCAGCGGTTTTTCGACCCCGATCCGTCGGCGGCCGACAAGGTGGTGTCCCGATGGGGCGGGTTCATCGACCCGGTGCCGTTCGACCCGATCGCGTGGGGCCTCCCTCCCAAGTCCCTGGCCTCGATCGAGCCGTTCCAGCTGCTGGCACTCATCACCGCCCAGCGGGCGCTGCATGACGCGGGCTACGCCCGCCGGCCCTTTGACCGGGAGCGGACGTCGGTCATCCTCGGCGCCGGCGGCGGCGGCGCCGACCTCTCGGTCGGCTACACCGTCCGCTCGGCGCTGCCCTCGCTCATCCACGAGGCCGACGTGGTCGAGCGGGTGAACGAGCGTCTTCCGGAGTGGACCGAGGACAGCTTTGCCGGGCTGTTGATGAACGTGGCGGCCGGCCGGATCGCCAACCGGTTGGACCTCGGCGGGACGAATTTCACAGTCGATGCGGCGTGTGCGTCGTC
>JBAWFG010000219.1:0-11811 GCA_049591655.1 Solirubrobacteraceae bacterium | reverse complement strand
GCGGGGAAGCCCAGCGCGCGCGACGCCGGAAGTGGCCTCGAGTGGGACGCCTTACATGCTGCCCGAGGGCCGCCAGCCCGCGCCGAACTTCACCCTGCGCGACCAGAACGGTCAGCGGATCTCGCTTGCCTCCTTTCACGGCCGCAACGTCCTGATCACGTTCGTCGATCCGCTGTGCCGCAACCTCTGTCCACTGGAGGCTCACGTGCTCAACGCGTTGGTCGACCGGTTGCCGGCGGCGCAGCGCCCGGCGATCATCGCGGTCAGCGTCGACACGTGGGCCGACTCACACCATGACCTCATGCAGGACTTCCGCAGGTGGAGCCTGGTCCCGCAGTGGCATTGGGCGGTGGGCACCCACGCCCAGCTGGCGGCGGTGTGGAAGCGGTACGCGATCGGGGTCCAGGTGGTCAACAAGACGCTGGCCGGCACGACCGTGCACTACATCACCCACACCGAGGCCTCGTATCTGATCGATCCCGCCGGATACGAGCGGGCGCTGTTCGCGTGGCCGTTCTCACCGCAGGATGTGCTGACGACCCTGCGCAAGCTGTCACGCGCGTAGCTCGCGGCCCACGATCTCCTCCAGCGACTCCTCTTCAGGCTCCTCCTCGCCGGCAGCGCGGGCGCCCAAGCGGAAGACGAGCGGGAGCAGACCGATGCCGGCGCTCAGGCACACGACCGAGGCGATCCGGGCGAGGGCGCCGGGGAGGCTGATCAGGACAAAGGGGTTGAGCAGGGTCGGCACCAGGTTGGCGCCCTCCCAGATCGCGACGCTGGCGATCGCGAAGTACCCAAACCAGCCGGGCGGCTGTCGAAGCAGGCGGCTTATCCCCCAGCCGCAGAATGCGAGCACGACTGCCAGCACGACGAAGTGAAATGCCGGGATTCCGGGTCGGCCGTGCAGTTCCAAGCCCACCGCCGCGACGACGGATCCCAGCAGCGCGGTCCAGGCGAGCGCCCGCACCAGCAGCGCGTCGAGATTGTCGTTGCGTACTCGCCAGCCGGCGAGCACGCACAGCAGGACGACCGCGATCGGCCAGAACCAGACAGGCGAGGGGCGGGGAGCGTGCCACAGGCCGCCGCTGATCGCCGCGGCGCGGTCGCCGATGCGCAAGGGGATGCTCCACCGGCCGACGTATCTTGTGCCGGGGGCGAGCGCCACACTGGCCAGTGCCTGCAGGCGACCGTCGTGCCACTCGTAGCTGTGGCCGGTGCTGACAAGCGCCCAGTGGGGAGGGGTAGTTGGGGTGAGATGAGCCGGCGGGGGCACCGGAACCGGGGTCATGTTCAGGTAGAACATCTCGGAGTTGTGGTTGACCTGCACTCCGGCCGGCGAGAAGCGCAGGTAGGGCGCGCCCCGGTAGTCAAGGACGACGACGGTGTTGGTCGGCGCGACCTGCGTCCACATGCGGACATAGCCATCCACCACCTTTGCCCGGACCCCGGCGGGCACGCCCGCAATCCGCGCGAGGTAGCCGGTCGCCACCGGAGCCACAGGACCATGCGCCGACGCCGCTGGGGGCAGAGCGACCGTAAACCCCAGCACGGCCAGACCGACTGCGGCGACTCGCTTCCAGGCAGACGACCGCCGGGATCTGGCACGCGAGCCGCTCGGGAGCATCAGGCGCACGACGTGATCAATACGATCATCGTACGTTGTCTGAGACCGCCTTCATCGGGCGTCGCCGCCCTCAGCAGGTCTACCGGGCGGTGGTGCTTGTGCTCATCACCGCGCTGGTGGCGGGGTTGTGCGGGTTGCTGGCGCCGTCGGGGCGGGCCGATGGGGATCCCGCCAGTGACGTTCTCGCCTCCCAGGATGCCTTTCTGCCCGCGGACGCGGGGGCATCGGCTCGGCAGCAGGCGCAACTGAGCGCCGTGGTGCGGGCGGCGGCAGCGCACGGGCTGCCGATCCGGGTGGCGGTGATCAGCTCGCCGGCGGATCTGGGGTCGGTGTCGGCGCTGTGGCATCGCCCGCAACCGTACGCCGACTTCCTGGGCGAGGAGCTCTCGCTCATGTTCTCCGGCCAGGTGTTGGTGGTCATGCCCAACGGCTTTGGCCTGTATCACGCCGGATCTCGCTCGGCGACCGAGCTTGCGGCGCTGGCGCACACCCACGCCGGTGGTTCCAGCCTGCCCGCGACGGCGATCGCCGCCGTCGAGCAGATGGCCGTCAGCACCGGCCACGCGCTGCCGCAGGGGTCTGCGGCGACCGGTCGCACGGCCGCCCACGCAGGCTCGGGCCCGGGAGCGCTGTCGTGGGTCGCCCTGGGCGGAGGCTTGGCGGTGGTCGTTCTGGCCTGGACGGCCAGCCTGCGTGCTGCCCCACCGCGAGGGGGGGCGCGACGCGGCCGTACCGCCCCGGATGGCTGACGGCGGTTCGTCCCCGCGGGGGGCATCGGTCACGGATTACCTTCCGCGCTTCAGGATCTCGGTTCCCGCCGGTACGATACGCGCGGTTGTACTTGATGAGGATCTCAGGAACGAGGCGCTCGGCCGCTGAGCTGCCCCGCCGGTTTAGCCCTGTGGCGTTGCTGCCGGCGGCGGCGCTGGCCGTGCACCAGCTGCGTTACTTCCTCGCGTTTGGCGGGGACGCCGCTGCGCAGCTGAAGAGCACTGGCCATTCCTATCTGCACTCGGTGGTGCCGTGGATCGTGCTGCTCGCGGCGCTGGCCGCCGGCGGGTTTCTGCGATCGCTCGGCCGGGCTCTGGGAGGCCGCGTCTCGCGCAGCGGCCAGACGATCTCGTTCACCGGTCTGTGGCTGGCCTGCGCCGCGTCTCTGGTGGCGATCTTTGCCGGCCAGGAGTTTCTGGAGGGCCTGTTTGCCACCGGCCACCCGGCCGGGTTGGCCGGCATCTTTGGCTATGGCGGCTGGTGGGCGATCCCGGTGTCGCTGTGCATCGGGCTGGTGCTGGCCGCCTGCCTGTACAGTGCCCGCTGGGTCATCGCTGAAGTCATCCGGCGCTATGGCGCCCGCCCGCCCCGGCGCCGCCGACGGGTCGCGCCGAGCCGACGTCCGCTCCTGGTCCTGGGACCCACTCCGGCTCCGGTCGCCGACGGATGGTCTGACCGCGGCCCGCCGGCGTGACCGTCTGACGCTGCTCATCCTCAGCGGACCGTCGGGGTTCGTGGATCCACTTCCGGGCCGGGACCCGTCCCGCAGCCGATGAGGTGACGACGCCTCGCGCCGTCAGCGTCGGACGCGCTCACCCGTCGACCCACCGATTCAAGGAGTCACTATGGCCACGAGCACCGCCGAGACCGGCGGCAGGCTCGGCGGATCGCGTGAGACAGGTGTTCTGTCTCGCCTTCGCCTGTATTTCGCCTCCGATACCCGACGCACGATCCAGACGGTCCTGGGACTGATCTGGCTGCTGGATGGGGCTCTGCAGCTTCAGTCGTTCATGTACTCCAAGGGCTTCATCCAGATGCTCACGCAGATGGTCTCCGGCCAGCCCCACTGGCTGGCCAGCAGCATGAATTGGGCGGCAAACCTCGCCGCCAAGGATCTGACCCTGGCCAACACGGTGTTCGCGCTGATCCAGGTGTTCATCGGCCTCGGGATCCTCTATCGCCCGACACTCAAGCCCGCGCTGGCCGTCTCGTTCGGCTGGACGCTGGTGGTGTGGTGGTTTGGCGAGGCGTTCGGAATGCTGTTCATGAACATGGCCAACCCGCTGACCGGTGCGCCGGGAGCCGTCGTTTACTACGCGGTGGTTGGTCTCATCGTGTGGCCCAACGGCCGCCCCGGAGGCCTGCTCGGAGTGCGCGGGGTGCGGATCGCGTGGGCGGCGCTGTGGCTGGTCATGGCGTGGCTGTGGCTGCTCGGCCCCAACAGCAGCGCGAACGCGACCCGCGATGCCATCAATGCCGCTCCGTCGGGAATGAGTTGGCTGAGCACGGTGCAGTACTGGGTTGCCGATGGCGTGCAGGGGCACGGGGTGGCCATCGCGCTCGTGCTGGCGGGCGTATCGGCGCTGATCGGCATCGGTGTCGCTGCCAACTGGCAGGTCAGGCCGCTGTTGATCGCGGCGGCGATCCTCAACCTCGCCTACTGGGTGCTGGGTCAGGGCTTCGGCGGGATCTTCGAGGGCGGCGCGACCGACCCGAACGCCGGGCTGCTGTTCGTGGTGCTGGCCGCCGCGGTCGGCAGCGCCCTGACCAGCCAACGACCGACGGTGTCCCACCGCGTGCCGCACCCGGCGATCGCGACGGTCGGCTGAGCACTCGCCGACGACCGGCAATCCACTTCTGACTGGAGATGTGAGATGAACAAGCAAGGGAATCGAGTTCGAATCGTCCGCAGAGCAGCACTGGCCTGTCTGACGGTGGCGCTAGTCGCCGGCTGCGCCAGCGCGCAGAAGACGAGCACGTCCTCCGCCAGCCAAGCGGCCAGCGCGGGGTCGGGCATGGCCGGCATGAACATGGGCGGCGGTTCCGGGTCCGGCGTGTCGGTTGACGGCATCAAGCCGGTGCCCACCCAGACCCTGGCGAGCGCCGACTGGCAGAACATGAAGGTGTCGGCGCGGGCGATGACGGCGGTGCCGTTCGTCGTCTACGACGGCACCTCGGAACGGATAGTCAAGCCGGGCAAGGACACGACCTTTCACCTGATGGTGTATGTCAACGATGCCCGCACCAACGTTCCCATTCCGTACGCGGGCGTGTGGGCGACGATCCATCAGGGGAGCAAGCTCATCTACGACGAGCGGCTGTGGCCAATGATCTCCGAATACATGGGCCCGCATTACGGCAACGACGTCAAGCTGCCGGGCACGGGCACCTACAAGCTCAGCCTGCTGATCAGCCCACCGGTGTCGGCGCGCCATCTGGAGTACCAGCACGTCTGGCTGCACGCGCACCGGATCAACACCAGCTTCACCTGGAAGGGGGCGTGATGGGCACCGATCACCCACGCCTGGTGCGGCTGACACGCAGGGGCCTGCTCGCCGGTGGTGCCGGGCTTGTCGCCGCGGGAGCTGCGGGCTGCGGCAGCGAGGCCGCCACCCACTCGCAGGCGGCCGCGGTGTCGGTGCCGCGGGTGGTGCTGCCGGCGCCGGTGAGCGGGCTGCCAGCGCGCCAGCATGCCTGGACGGCCACCGAGTCCCGCGACCCGGACGGCAACCCGATCGCGCCGCGGTTTGACCGGCTGCTGTTCTTCGACGTGGAGGGCGCTCCCACTCCGGCCTACGCTCGCGTGCTGGAGGCGTCGCTGCGCACACTTGAGCACCGCTACGCGTGGGGACCGCACGGGCTGTTGTTCACTGCCGGATGGGGTCCAGACTACTTTGAGCGCGTCCTGGGGGTGACGTCGCCGATTCCAGCGGCGACCGCCATGTCTGACTTTGAGCAGCCGGCGATTGACGACTACCACCTGTGCCTACATCTGGCCTCAGACGACGAGCGGCGCCTCGCCGACGTGGAGGCCGCGCTGGTGCATGGTGCGCCCCTGCAGGGGGTCAGTGAGCGGGTCAAGCTCACCGACATCCTGCGCTGGCGCGAGACGCGCACCGGCTTTGTCGGCGCCGGGCTTCCTGCCGCGCACCAGGACACCGGCGGGATCCCGTCAGGCGCGCCAGTCGCAAAGTCGGCGCCTCTGTTCATGGGCTTCAAATCCAACTACCGTCACAACCAGGCCAGCGAGGACGCGGTGACGGTCCCGAGCGGTCCGTTTGCCGGCGGTACGACGATGGCGGTCAGCTACATGCGTCTGCGCCTGGACAGCTGGTACGGCGACCTGTCCGAGCGCGAGCGGGTGGCTCGGATGTACGCGCCGCAGGTCACCCCCCAACAGGCACAGGGTTTCACCACCGACGCGGCCAGTGACCCCGGAAAGCTCGACCAGGCGATCAACCATTACGGAGTCATCGGCCACGCTCAGACATCGGCGCGGGCGCGCCGCAACGGCAAGCCGCTGATCCAGCGCCGCGACTTCAACACCGTCGACGGCGGACAGGCCGGACTGCACTTCGTCTGCATCCAGCGGTCCATCGAGGACTTCGTGACCACGCGCAAGGCGATGAACGCCACCTCGGCCCAGTTGCAGAACCCGGCGATCACCGACACCGTCAACAACGGCATCAACGAGTTCATCTTCGTGCTCAAGCGCGCCACCTACATCCTGCCGCCGCGCAGCGCGCGGTCGTTCCCGCTGCTTCCCGGGCGCGACCGGCTGCTCTAGGCACCCGGCGTTGGGGCAGCGAGACCCAGGCACATGCGGGTGACCTCCACGACACGGCGGCGGCTCGCTCGGAGAGCGGCGCGTCCGCGGCGGACCTGGGTCGTGGTGCTCGTCGGCCTGCTCGGCCTTGTGGCCGCCGGGTGCGGCGCCGCCGAACCGCAGGCGCCGGCAGGCGGCATTCCGAGCCGACTGGCCGCCGAGGCGCGGCCGATCGGTCGATCGGCACGCTTTCATCCTCCGGCGGGAGGCACGATCATCGGTCGGTGCGCGCCCAGGCTCGGCGCACGTGCCGGGGTCCACGTCGAGGTGTTCGCCGCCAACCGGGTCGTGCTGCTTCCGGCGGGCATATCCGCCCGGCGGCCGTTGACCTACTCCTCGGGCCGAATCGTCAAAGCGCGTTGCTACGGGGCTCTGGTCACCGTCGATCCGACCGGGACTGTGCTGGTGCGCCCCGGGCGCCGCCTGTCGCTCGGCGACCTGTTTCGCGCGTGGGGGCAGCGCCTCTCACGGCGCCGACTCGTCTCCTTCACCGCATCGCCCGGCGCGCGCGTCGCCGTCTACGTCAACGGCCGGCGCTGGGCCGGTCTGCCCGGCAGGGTGCCGCTCAAGCGCCACAACGAGATCGTGTTGGAGGTCGGACCCCACGTGCCACCCCACAAGTCATACACCTTCCCACCCGGAATCTGACCTCCTGTTTGGACATGCTCTCGGCACTCAAGACAGCCGTGGTCCCGATCGCCCTGTGTCTATCCCTGGTCCTACCGGCGGTGGCCGCCGCCGACGGCGACCCAGCGAGCGACTACCTCCTGGCCCAGAACGTCTACTACCCGTTCAGCCCCCCGGTGTCAGGACCGCTTCAGGGCGCGCTGAACGCCGAGACAGCCACCGCCGCCCGTAGCGGCTTCCCGATCAACGTCGCGATCATCGAGGCCCGCGATGACCTGGGCGCGGTCGGCCTGCTCCTGGGGCAACCACAGACGTATGCCAGCTTCCTGGAGCGCGAGATCAACTTCACGGGCGAGAAGCCGCTGCTCGTCGTCATGGCAAACGGCTACGGCGTGCAGAGCCTTCCCCGGGCATCTACGACGGCGGCCATGCGGCTGCCCCCGCCGCGCGGTCACACGAGCAACGATCTTGCGACCGCCGCCCTCGCCGCGGTCGCCAGGCTGGCCGCCGCCGACGGACACCGCATCACGCCGGAAACGCCCGGGCTTGCCCGGGCCCCATCCCCCGCCGACCCGTCACTGCCGATCGCCTCTCTGGGGGCGGCGACGGTCTTCATCGCCGGCGCCACCGTCTACGCGCGCAGGCGCCACGGTGCCCTCGCCTCCCGCGGGCCGAAAGATCGAGGATGAGCTGCCCGTCACGCCGGACCACGGTGGTCGTTGTCGGCGCTGTGGGTCTCGTCTGCCTCGCGCTTGCCGGGACCGCGTCGGCGCACCTGCGGTCAGGCATCGTCGCCGTCGACTACCGCGCCAGCATCCTTCACCCGGCCACCGCCGCCTACTCAGCACAGATCTACCAGAGCGACCACGGCCTCACACTCACACGCAGGCCCGGGCATGTCATCGTCATGCTCGGCTATCTCAACGAGCCGGTCTTCCGCCTCGACGCGGCCGGATCGTGGGTCAACGTCGCCTCACCCACCGCCGCGGCACTGCGCCTCGTTCCAAAGGCCCAGGCGATTAGCGCGACCAGCCCGCGCTGGCGACTGCAGCGTGGCCGCCGGTCCGTCATATGGCACGACTCACGCGTACAGGGGCTGCCGACGGGCGTCGATCACGGCGCCTGGACCGTCCCGCTGATCGTCGACGGACACAGGACCTCGCTCCAAGGCGAGCTCCGCCGCTTCCCCGCTCCACCGGTCTGGCCCTGGCTCTGCGTCCTAGCCGGCTTCCTGGCGGCGGGCGCGCAGCCACTGCTCATGCGCCGCCGCGACCTTGCCCACTCCGCAGCGATCGGCTTCGCCTGGATGGCGGCCGGTGCCACGGTGCTGATCGTACTCGCGTTCGCTCTCGACGCCTACGCCTCACCCGGCACCTGGATCGTAGGACTGGACGCGATCGCATTCCTCGCCGTCGGCCTCGGTGTCATCCTCCGCGGTCCACGCAACCTCCACATCGCTGCCGCGATCTGGATCGGCCTGATCGCGCTCGCGGTCGGCCTCCTCGACGGCCCCATCTTCCTGCACCCCATCGCCCTCGCCGTTCTCCCAGGCACCGTCCTGCGGATCCTCACCACCGCAGCGATCGGTGCCGGCCTGAACGCGGCTGTCGTCGGCGCGCAGTTCTTTGCGGAGGTCAGCGAAGGGGCCAGAGAAATCGGCGCAACGTTCGCGCTCACTTCGCCGGAGCACGACCCACGCGAGCACATGTGAGCGACGAATTCGGCCGTTGAGCCGCCACGGGTCGCAAGTTCCACCTCCTTTCGCCGCTCCGTCCGCAGCGGTGACGCGGCTCCGGTCCAGCCCCTGATTACCGCACATGTGGCAAGCACCACGCCGCTCTGGATGCTTGCTGGACTCCGGCAAACGCCGAACCCCTCCTGGTCGAGCGCCCGGCCGCCGGTGGCCTCGACATACTGCTCCCCCCAATCACCATGCAGTCACGGCGCCGTTGCTGGCCGTACTGCCGCTCAAGGCGTGGAGCAGTCAGACCGAGGTCCGATGGCCATGGCTGGCGCGGACCTGCTCTTCCTGTCGCACGGGTATCTCGGCGCCGTCGTCCGGAGACTCGCTTCGCGCGGATAGGAGGGAGCGCGCGATCGGCAACGGTGGCCACGACTGCCTATGCAGGGCCGGCTCGGCTGCCTACCCGCCCGACCTGCGCGTTGCGATCGCTTTCGTGAATGCGATCACAGCCGAGGTAGCTACAAGGCGTGCCGGCGTAGCCGACGCGCCCGGCACCTCGGCACGATCGCTTTCACGCGACGCCTCAGCCGCAGCGCGCAGTGCGTGAACCCCTTCGCCGACTATTCCGATGACGAGCATGGCGACCCCGGACTCGTCCTGATGATGGCACCGACCTCGCTTCGGTCAAGGTCGCCCCTTCGGCAGGGCCTGACGGCCCTCTCTTTGACCTCCGCTCCGCCGACGCGGTTCGGCAGCGAGGTCCGGCATCAGTCACTCCGGTCTGCCCTCCGGACGTCACCAACCAGAGACACACATTCCACGCACCTCGTGCAGATGTCCGCAGATGTCCGGAGATGTCCGGCGCTGGGGACCGCCCCGCGGCGCCTATGCCGCGGGGATAAGGACCTGGGCGAGATCGCCGGCGCCAACGTGGCCAGCGGGCCAGGTGATCGTCAGCTCGCCATCGCGGCCAAGCAGGAATCTGACGTTCACCAGGGTCATCGCGATGATCCGTCCGGCGTCGTCGTATTCGATCCCATGCCCCTCGGGACTGGTGTACGCATTCGCCGGTGGTCCCGTGTAGCCCTCGGCGCTCAGGTAGAGGACATCGGCACGAGCGTCGTAGTCGTGATGCTCAAAGTCGATTCCGGCGACGGTCACGGTCATCGTTGTCTCCCGCGCGGGTCGTTGTCCTGCACGAGTACGGTCACGATCCACCCGGGATCATCGTTGAAGTCTACGACCACTCGGAGCCACCGGCCGGGTTCCAAGACGTTCTGCCGGTAGAAGCGCTCACGCCCAGGCAAGGGGTCATCGTCTCTGTGATCCGGCGCCTGGATCGCGCCGAGGATCAGCTCAAGGTGCTGCAGCAGCCAGCCGCGTCGACCCAACGCAAGGTGCTGCCGTGAACCCCCGTCGAAAACGACCCTTCGCCCATCGGGATCGGTCGTCGTCGGATCGGAGTCGGTCACTCAACCCACCTCGGCCGGCTCAATCGCCGGAGCGAGACCGCTGAGCGCTGCCGTGAACCGATCCGCCAGCTCGCCGGCGGGCCGCGCGCGCAGATATCGCTCGGTCGTGGCGATCCGGGCATGGCCCATTGCCGCCTTCACGCTGGCCAGGTCGATACCGCCGGCGACGAGCAGTGATCCGTAGGTGTGGCGGAGGTCATGGAAGCGAAGGGGTTCCAAGCCAGCCGCGTCGCGGGCCCGCTCGAAGCGGCGCCGCAGCGCAGAGGCATCGAGTCTGCGCCCGAGACGGTTGACGAACACGTAATCGTCAGGAGCCGTAAAGTCTGACCTCCGACTCAGTCTGTCGAGGGCCACCGCGGCCTGCCGAGGCAGCGGGACCTCTCGCGCACGCCGGCTCTTGGTTGAGCTGACCTCGACATCGCCTGAGACCGCGCGGCGCACAACGAGCTTGCGCCCAACAAAGTCGACGTCCCGCCAGCGAAGCGCCACCAATTCCCCTCGCCGAAGACCGGCGTAGGCGGCGACCCGGATGAGCTCTCCGTCCTGCGCGTCCTCGTCCGCCCGGGCCGCCGCCTCCTCCCCACCGATTAGCCGCGCCGAGCCCTCGCGATGAGTTCCCGCCGCGAGGGAGCGCGCCAGCGCCTCGACCTGCTCCGGCGAATAGAAGGCCAGCGCGCCCGCCTGCGGCTCGGCGCGACGATCAGCGTGCGTCACCGGATTGGCCGGCAGTCCGAATGTGCTCGGGCGCATCGCATGATTGAACGCCGAGCACATCACTGCCCGAGCCTTATTGACCGTCCGCGGCGCCACGCCGGTGGCGGCGATCGCGGCGAGCAGTTCCTCGATCTCCCGCGTGGTGATCTCCCGCGCCGGCCGATCGCCGAGCGCTGCCATGATCCGCCCACTCGAGACGCCCGTACCGCGACGATGGGGCACCGCGGGCTCACCCAACACCGAGCGATGGTCACGCAGCGTCGACGGCTTAGCCCCCTTCACTCGCTCCAGCCATTGCAGGTACGTCGTCGCCACCTCCCGGAAGGTGACGCCCCGGCGCAGGCGCTCCGAAGCGTCTCGCTCGAACAGTTCCCGGTCGGCATCGTGCTCGTGGACCAGGACCAGCATCCTCGCGGCGGCCTGTGCCTCGGTGAGCGCCCCGTCGGCTGGCCGACCGCGCCGCCGCCGCCATCCGCCAGAGCCGTCCGGTGCCACCCACGCCCGCCCGAGCGCACGGATCACCGGGGTCCCGTTCCGGGACCATTTCCCGTACCAGAACGGGCCCGTCACTCGGGCCCGCACAAACGGTCTGGTGGTGGGGTTTGGGGTCGGCATCGACTGCCTCTAACCCGACTCTACAACCACTGTCGGCGGTCGGGCAACGGTCGGCAACCGTCCGTCCGGGCAACCGTCACGGGCAACGTTCCGGATCAGAATACCCTTGGATACAGGCTTCTGCCGCCCTAAATCGCCGGTAACTACGCTACTGAGAGGGTCCCCGTCGGTCTATGGAACCGAAGGTCGGGAGTTCGAGTCTCTCCGGGCGCGTTTTGACGAAGGCCTGAAACCGAAAGGTCGGCTCGACAGCCACTGTCAGGCCAACGAGCGCTATCGCCGGCAACCCGATCGTGTGACCGGCACGGGGGGACGCGAAGCGGTGATAGGGCAGGCCGGCATTCGCCGCGGCCGGAATGCGGGCTGCCAGAACGCGAAGCTGAGCGCCGCGAGCCGCTGAACGGCCCGCGGCGCAGGTACCTCGCCACGACAGCTCAGTCAAACGTGACCAAGTCCTTGAAGATCAGTTGACCCCAGG
>JBAWFG010000218.1:0-41817 GCA_049591655.1 Solirubrobacteraceae bacterium | reverse complement strand
TGCTCGATGTAGTCGTCGTCCTTCATGTCCATGCCGGTCACGCCGACGCCGCCGCGGCGCTGCTGGCGGTAGGTGGAGAGAGGCAGTGACTTGATGTAGCCGGAGTGGGTGATCGAGATGACCATCTGCTGGTCGGCGATCAGGTCCTCGATGTCGATCTCGCCCTCGGCGTGGGTGATCTCCGTTCGCCGCTCGTCGCCGTAGGCCTCGGAGATCTCGTTCAGCTCGTCCTTGATCAGGTCCAGGACCCGCTGCTCGTCGCCGAGAATCTCCCGCAGCTCCTTGATCCGCTCGGTGAGGTCGGCGTGCTCCTTCTTGATCTTGTCGGCCTCCAGCGCGGTGAGGCGGCTGAGGGTCAACTGCAGGATCGCCTGCGCCTGGATGATCGAGAGCTCGAAGCGCTCGACGAGTCCGGTCCGGGCCTCCTCGCTGTCACGGGATCCGCGGATCAGGGCGATGACCTCGTCGAGGTTCGCCAGCGCGATCAGTTGGCCCTCCAGCACGTGGGCGCGCTCCTCGGAGCGGCGCAGCTCGTACTTGGTGCGGCGAACGATGACGTCACGCTGGTGATCGACGTAGTGGCCGATGACCTCGCGCAGCGACAGGGTGCGGGGGACGTTGTCGACGAGCGCGACCATGTTGACGCCGAACGTCGTCTGCATCGACGTGTGCTTGTGAAGCTTGTTGAGAACGACCTTCGGGATCGCGTCGCGCTTGAGTTCGATCACCAGCCGCATCCCGCGGCGGTCGGACTCGTCGCGGACATCGGTGATCTCAGAGATCTTCTTGTCGTGGACGAGGTCGGCGATCTTCTCGATCAGGCCACCGTCTCCACCCTTACGGACCTGGAAGGGCAGCTCGGTGACGATGATCGCCTCCTTGCCCTGGCCGATCGGCTCGATGTGCGCCTTGGCCTGGACCCGGACGCGTCCGCGACCGGTGGCGTAGGCGTCACGGATGCCCTCGCGGCCGAGGATCGTGCCGGCGGTCGGAAAGTCCGGGCCCTTGATGTGCTTCATCAGGCCCTCGACGTCGATCTCCGGATCGTCGATGTAGGCAACCGTGGCCGCAACGACCTCACGCAGGTTGTGGGGTGGGATGTTCGTCGCCATCCCCACGGCGATGCCCGAGCCGCCGTTGACGAGCAGGTTGGGGAACCGCGCCGGCAGCACGACCGGCTCCTGGCGGGTGCCGTCGTAGGTGGGCGCGAAGTCGACCGTCTCGGCATCGATGTCCCGCAACATCTCGGTGGCCAGCCGCTCCAGGCGCGCCTCGGTGTAGCGCATCGCTGCGGCGCCCCAACCGTCAATGTTGCCGAAGTTCCCGTGGCCGTCGACGAGCGGGTAGCGCATCGAGAAGTCCTGCGCCATCCGGGCGAGCGTGTCGTAGATGGCGGTGTCGCCGTGCGGATGGAACTTGCCCATCACCTCGCCGACGATCTGCGCACATTTGACGTGTTTGCGGTTGGGCTGCAGGCCGAGCTCGTTCATCACGTACAGCACGCGACGGTGGACCGGCTTCAGGCCATCTCGCACGTCGGGCAGCGCGCGGCCGACGATGACGGACATCGCGTAATCGAGATACGCAGAGCGCATCTCCTCCTCGAGCCCGCGCGGCTCGATGTTGCCGCCGCCAATGGTGTCGATCGCAGACATGCCTTACCTACCGTTGGGGGATGAGAGTTGGGGTGGCGGGGTGGGTGGGTGAGCCCACCCCGGGATGGGTCAGTGAGCCCATGATCAGATGTCCAGGTTGGTGACGAGGCGGGCGTTCTCCTCGATGAACGCGCGCCGAGGTTCGACCTGGTCGCCCATCAGCATCGAGAACACCAGGTCCGCGGACGCGGCGTCCTCCATCGTCACCTGGACAAGGGTGCGGGTCGCGGGATCCATCGTCGTCTCACGCAACTCCTCGGCATCCATTTCGCCGAGCCCCTTGAACCGGTAGTAGTCGATGCCCTTCTGGGCGATCGCCAGCACCTCGTCGTGGAGTTCCTCGAAGCTGCCGGCATCGCTCACCGACTCACCAAGGCGCACCGTAAACGGGGGCGTGCCGGTGAGGCCGTCGAGGTCACGGTGCACGTCGGCGAGACGCTGGTACTCGGTGGCGTCCAGCGCTGAATGCCTGACGTGGTGCGTGGTGGCCAGGCCGGTCTTGGCCTCCAGCGTGCGAACCACGAGCTCGTCGGGGCGCTCCTCGATGAGCTTGAGCTTGTAGGCGTGACCATCACCATTACCGTCGCCGTCGGCGACATGACGCAGGAGAGTTGGCAGGTCGGTGATCTGCTGCTCCAACATGCGCGCCTGCTCCATGAACGCGACCACGCCATGGCCATGCGCGGCGCGGAGCGCCGACGCCCAGCCTTCGTACTGCTTGAGCAGCCGGGTGAAGCGCTTCCACCGCGCCTCGGTGAGCTTGAACGCCTTGCCCTGGCTGTCGGTGATCTCCAGCTTCTCGAACTTGTCGCCGAGCAGGATGTCCTCCAGCTCGGTCTCACGCTCGATGTAGCGATGCTTCTGGCCGCGGGTGAGCCGGTACAGCGGCGGCTTGGCGATGTACACGTAGCCGGCCTCGATCAGGGGCTGCATCTCACGGAAGAGCAGCGTCAGCGCCAGGGTGCGAATGTGGGCGCCGTCGACGTCAGCGTCGGTGAGCAGAACGATCTTGTGGTAGCGCGCCCGTCCCAGGTCGAACTCGTCGCGTACGCCGGTTCCGATCGCCGTGATCAGCGCCTGGATCTCGGTGTTGGCGAGCACCTTGTCGATGCGGCTCTTCTCAACGTTGAGGATCTTGCCGCGCAGCGGGAGGATCGCCTGCGTGTTGCGGTCCCGCGCGCTCACCGCCGAGCCACCGGCGGAGTCGCCCTCCACGACGAACAGCTCTGCCAGTGACGGATCCTTGACCGAGCAATCGGCGAGCTTGCCGGGGAGCGTCGAGTTCTCCAGCGCCGATTTGCGGCGAGTGAGGTCCCGCGCCTTGCGAGCGGCCGCGCGGGCCTGCGCGGCCGATACCGCTTTGCGGATGACCGCGCGGGCCTCCTGGGGGTTCTCCTCCAGGAACTCCGCCAGCCGGGCGTTGACGACCGACTGCACGAAACCGGCCATCCCCGGATTGCCGAGCTTGGTCTTGGTCTGGCCCTCGAACTGCGGATCGGAGAGCTTGGCCGAGATGACCGCGGTCAACCCCTCGCGGACGTCCTCGCCAGTGAGGTTGTCGTCCTTATCCTTGAGCTCGCCCTTCTCCTTCGCATACCGGTTGAGGACGCCGGTCAGCGCGGAGCGGAAGCCCGACAGGTGGGAACCGCCCTCGATGGTGTTGATGTTGTTGGCAAACGAGAACACCGACTCCTGGTAGGAGGAGTTCCACTGCATCGCCACTTCGACGGCGCCCTCTGAGCTCTCGCCCTCGAAGTAGATGATGTTCTTCTGGATCGGGTCCTTGTTCTGGTTGAGGTAGGCGACGAAGTCGCGGATCCCGCCCTCGTACTGGAACTCGACGCGCTTGCCCTCGTCGCGCTCGTCGACGATGGTGATCTTCAGGCCCCGGGTGAGGAACGCGGTGTCCCGCATCCGCTCCTCGATGACGGCGAAATCGATCTCGAGCGACTCGAAGATCTCGTCATCGGGGAGAAAGGTGATCGTCGTTCCCGTCTCAGAGCTGGGCTCGCCCTTGACGAGATCGCCCTGCGGCTTGCCGCGGGCGTACGTCTGACGGAACACGTGGCCTTCGCGTCGGATCTCGACATCGAGGCGCTCCGACAGCGCATTGACGACCGAGACGCCAACGCCGTGCAGGCCGCCGGAGACCTTGTAGCCGCCGCCGTCGCCGAACTTCCCGCCGGCGTGCAGCACGGTCAGGACCACCTCGACCGCCGGGCGCTGCTCCTTGGCCATGATCCCAACCGGGATGCCGGCGCCGTCATCGACGACGGTGACCGAGTTGTCGGGATGGATCGTGACCGTCACGGCGGAGCAGCGACCCGCGAGCGCCTCGTCGACGGAGTTGTCGACGACCTCGTAGATGAGATGATGCAGGCCACGTACGCCGGTCGAGCCGATGTACATGCCGGGCCGTTTGCGGACCGCCTCGAGTCCTTCGAGGACGGTGATGTCCTGAGCGTCGTAACTGGAATTGGGGCTGGCGCCCGTGGGGGCGCCGTCGTCGTTCGCCACGATCCTCCGATGACGTTGAGACGCCCCGGTCCCGCGCCATGCCGGCGCGCCGGGGCGTCAGGAAATGGTGAACATCACAATAGCACAGCGACCGGTCGAAACCGCCGCGTCAGGACCACTGTTTTTCCTGCAAAACCCGCAAAATCACGGTCACGCCGACGGGGCTGTCAGTGCCCCGTGGCGACACATCGCAGGCGGGAAACGTCACGGCCGGTGAGCACCTCGTTGAGGCGGGCGACGAGCTGGGGAGCCATCAGATCGAGCTCCTGGGCCCACACCGACGCCGAGCAGGACACGGTCACGACACCACCGCGCTCGGCGGTCGGCTGAGCCTGCTCTGCGATCAGCGGCCCGACCGCCTCGGCCCATACTCGCTGGACGTCGGCGAGCAGCGTCTTGGGCGCCAATTCGCCGGCGAGGGCAGCGAGCGCGTCGTTCATCGAGCGTGGCGACCGTCGGTAGCTCACGCCGTGGCCACCTCTGAGAGAACCTGGCCGTCGAGCACGGCCAGCCGCGTCACACCGGGTTGATCGGCTCCCGGGACCTGGTCGGAATCGGTCGCGGTGATCACCGACTGGCCGGGGCGAGCCCGGAGTTGGTCGACGAGCGCCTGGCGGCGCTGGCGATCCAGCTCGCTCATGACGTCGTCGAGCAGCATCAGGGGGGGAGTGTGACGATGCACGGCGAGCGCGTCACGCTCAGCCAGCAGGAGCGCCAGCAAGGCTAGTCGCTGCTGACCCTGCGATCCATACGCGCGTAGCTCCCGTCCCTCGCGTCGCAGCACCACGTCGTCGCGGTGCGGACCATGGCCCGTGAATCCCCGCTCCAGGTCGCCATCGATCCGCTCGCGCAGCTCGGCCTCGAGCTCCTCGGCGCTCTGGGCCTTCGACCGCGGGCGATAGGCGACCGACGGGTCACCGGACAGCCCGAGGTCAGCGCACCACCCGGCATACCCCTCGGCGGTGGCGTCCACCGCGGCGGCGCGGTCAGCCATCAACACGATCGCCTGCCGAGCCAACTGTGCGTCCCAGCTGTGCAGGGACCCCCGGCCGGCGGCGCCTGAGCGAATCCGCCCGATCAACGCGTTGCGCTGGGCGAGTGACTGCGCGTAGGCACGGCGCGTGGCCACCCGGGCGGGCCACAGTCCGGCCACGAGTTGGTCCAGATGTGCCCGGCGCAGGGCGGGCGCACCCTTGACGAGCTCCAGGCGGTCGGGCAGGAAGACACTGACCAATGGGCGCTCGGTGACGTCCAGCATCCGCTCCACGGCCACGCCGTCGGCGCGCATGCGCTTGGGTTCACCCGGAACGAACCCGACCGACAGCTCGTGCCGGCCGTCCTCACCCTCGGCGGTCACGACCACCCGCGTCGCCGAGGCTCCGAAGCGCACCACCTCGCGCTCGTTGGCGGTCCGGCAGGAACGGCCGGTGCAACCGAAGTACAGCGCCTCGATCAGGTTCGTCTTTCCGGCGCCGTTGGGCCCGGTGATGACGGTCAGGCCCTCGCCAAAATCCGCGGCCGCCTCCGAATAGCCACGGAAGTCACGGACGCTGACGCGCAGGACGCGCATCGGTGACCGACACCACCCTCGGCGGCGGCTTAGACGTTGAGGCGGATCGGCATGATCAGGTACCGGAATCGGCTCTCGTCCGCAGCCTCGATCAGACCGGGGCGCAATGGGCTGATGAGCTTGAGCAGCACGTCGCCCTCGTCGACCGCCTCCAGGCCGGCACGCAGGAACTCCGGGTTGAAGCCGATCTCCAGCGGCTCACCTTGGAAGGCGACCGGCAGCGACTCGGACGCCTCACCGACATCAGGGGTCTGGGCCGACACGGTCAGTTCGCCGGGAGCGAACGCCAACCGCAGCGGAGCGTTCTTCTGGGCCAGCAGGCTGATGCGCCGCACCACGTCGGTGATCTCCGTGCCGGCCATCCGCAGCTCGTGCTCGAAGGTCTCGGGCAGCAGTTGCCGGTAGTTGGGGAACTGACCGTCGATCAGCCGGGAGGAGAGCACGACTCGACCGAGCGTGAACAGCACCTGGTTCTGGCGGACGCTGATGCTGAGCGACTCCGGCTCGCCGCCATGGCCGACCAGGCGGGTCAGCTCCTGAAGCGCCCGCGCGGGCACGTTGACCTCAAAGGCGGAGGAGAGCGGCGCCTCGAGCGTAGTCTCCTTGACGCTCAGCCGGTAGGAGTCGGTGGCGACCATGCGCAGTTCACGCTCGGAGGCCGACACGAGGATGCCGGTCAGCACCGGCCGGGTCTCATCACGCGACGCTGAGCCCGCCACCTTCTGCGCGGTGGAGACGAAGGCGTCGGCCGGTAGATCAAGCGCCGAGTCGGGATCCGCCTCAGGGAACGGCGGGAAGTCGTCACCACGCAGGGTGCGGATATGGAAGCGAGCGTTACCGGAAACCACCTCGACGTCCTGCTCGGCCGACCGCAGCTCCAATGAGACAGACTTGGCGGGCAGCGCACGGACGACGTCGAGCATCAGGCGAGCCGGGAGGACGACCGTGCCCTCGCGCGCCACCTCGGCCTCGAGGGGCACCCGGAGTCCAACGTCCATATCGGTTGCCCGCAGCTCACATCCGGCCTGAAGCGCGGAGAGCTGGACGCCGGAGAGAGCCTGAATCGCACTGCGGGTCGAGGCCACTCTGCTGACGGTCTGCAGCTGGGAGAGCAGCGCGTCACGCTCGAGCGAGATCTTCACGATGAATACCTCAGAAGGGATTTAGAAGTCATAGGGCGAATAGAAGCTGTGGAGAACTGGGAGATCGCCTGCTCCTGCGGGCGAAGATGTCGTCACAGAGGGACAGGCCAGTCTGTCAATAGTCGCGGTCGGCTTGACCACCGCTGGCCAGAGCGGCAAGCGCGGTGATCTCGTCAACAGCTTGTTGGTCGGTTTTCATGCGCTCTGAGACGCGCTTGCAGGCGTGCATGACGGTGGCGTGGTTGCGGCCGCCGAACGCCTTGCCGATTGTCGGCAGCGAGGCGCCCGTGAGGTCACGCGCAAGGTGGATTGCCACCTGGCGCGGCCAGGAGACACGGCTGGTCCGGCTCGGCGACGTGAGCTCGCCGACGGTGAGGTGAAAGTGGCCGGCGACGAGCTCCTGGACCTCGTCGATCGTGGGCGGCCGTTTGGAGCGGGCGCTCGGATACATCGCATCGAGCACCTCGAGCGTGAGCCCGCGGTCGATCGGTCGCTGGGTGAGTGAGTGAAACGCGACAACGCGGATCAGCGCGCCCTCGAGCGCTCGGATGTTCTCGGTGACGCGGTCGGCGATCAGATCGAGCACCGACGGGTCCGACAGCCGGATCTCGTCGATCGCGGCTCGCTTGCGCAGGATCGTGACGCGGGTGGCGTGATCCGGGGGGGCGATGTCGGCGACCAGGCCGGCCTCGAATCGCTCCCGGAGCCGCTGCTCCAGGGAGACGAGCGCGCGCGGCAGGCGGTCGCACGTGAGGACGAGTTGGCGGCCGCTCTCGTGGAGGGCATTGAAGGTGTGAAAGAACTCCTCCTCGGTCCTGGCCTTGCTGGCGAGGAACTGGATGTCGTCGATGAGGAGCACATCCGCATCGCGGTAGGCGCGCTTGAACGCGTCGAGCGAGCGGGAGCCGAGCGCCGTGATGAAGTGGTTGGTGAACGACTCCGCGGTCGTGTAGCGAACGGTGGCGCCGGGCGTGAACTCCAGGACGTAGTTGCCGATCGCATGCAGGAGGTGGGTCTTGCCGAGGCCGGGCGGTGCATGCAGGAAGAGCGGGTTGTAGGCCTGCCCCGGGAGTTCGGCGACGGCGAGCGCGGCGGCGTGGGCCAACCGGTTGCCCTCGCCGATCACGAACTGATCGAAGCGGTAGCGCGGGTGGAGCCCGGTCGACTGTCCCGCGGCGGGTGCCGGCTTCTCAGTGGTTCGGGCCTGCGTGCCGGCGAAGCTGACCTGCGCGCGGGCGCCCAGCGTCTGACGGACGCAGCGCTCGATTAACTGGCCGTAGCGTCCCGACAGCCAGCGCTGCTTGTCCTCCGGGGCCCGCAGGGAGAGCGTCTCCCCATCCCAGGACTCGACCTGCACGGGAGCGAGCCAGATCTCGTATGCGGAGTCGGTGACGGCGCGCCGCAGGTCGGCTTGGATCATGCGCCATACGCTGATGGCGTCGGTGGGCTCGGGCAACGCCAAGCGACTCCTCCCGGGAGTTCTCAGGGTACGTGTTCGTGAGGGCCCGGACCGAATCGCCGGGGCGGCGAATATATCAACGCGATTTGGCGCAATCAGCGCCTGTTCCGGGGTGTTGGCGCAAAGCGCGGGAAAAAGCGAACCGGCGGTCTGAGGGGGGCGTGGGGGCCTGGAAAAAGCGCCGCACGGCGGCCCGGTGGCGCCTGCGTATACTCACTCGCTCAGTTCCCGCCGGGACCTTTGCTAATGAAACGCACTTACCAGCCCAAGAAGCGCAAGCGCGCCCGTACACATGGCTTTCGTGCCCGCATGCAGACGCGCGCTGGGCGCTTGACCCTCAAGCGGCGGCGCGACAAGGGACGCAAGCGCCTGACGGTGTGATGTCCCTCCCGGGCGGGCTGGGCACCGGTGCTCAGCGGCCAGGGCGAGGACGGCTCTCGCGCAGCGCAGAATTCGATCGTGTCTTCCGGCACGGCCGGTCCCATGCCGGCCGTGACCTGGTGCTCTACGTGTTTCCCCGCGGCGCCGAGGCGGGGCCACCTCGCCTGGGGCTGTCCGTGTCCCGCAAGGTGGGTGGCGCGGTCGAGCGCAACCGGGTCAAGCGGTTGCTGCGAGAGGCGTTCGCGCAGGAGAGCGCGCGGCTTCCCGAGGGCACCGACGCGGTGGTGATCGCGCGGCACGGCGCTCGTGAACTCGCCGCCCGGGACGGGCTCGCCGGCATCCAGGCGGCGCTCACTCCGCTGATCGACAAGGTCGCCGGCGTTGCCGCTCCCGTCGATGCGCCGGAGTTGCCGCTCCCGCCGGCCTCGGTGGAGGCTGAGCGGTGACGTTCCTGCGCCGCGTGTTCGTGGCCCCGATCCGCGTCTATCAGTTACTGCTGTCGCCGATGGGCGGTGAGCGCTGCAAGTACTACCCGTCATGCTCGGAATACGCCGCGCAGGCGATACAGAGATTCGGCATACTCCGCGGGCTCGTACTCGGGGTCTGGCGCCTATTGCGCTGCAATCCCTGGAGTCGCGGCGGCTTCGACCCGGTCGAGGAGCAGCGGCTGTTCAAGCCCCGAGCGCCCGCCCCTACTGTCTGACGTAAGGCCATGCTCTTCCTCGCCAACATCTTCCAGCCGCTGATCGACGTTTTCGAGTCGATCCTGAAGTTCTATAACAGCATCGGCGTGCCGTGGGGTTGGGCGATCGTGCTGCTCACGATCACGGTGCGGGCGTGTCTGATCCCGCTGACCGTCAAGCAGATCGGCTCGATGGCGCGAATGCAGGCCTTGCAGCCGCAGTTGAAGGAGATCCAGAAGAAGTACAAGGAGGACAAGCAGCGCCAGCAGCAGGAGATGATGAAGTTCTACAAGGAGAACAACGTCAACCCGCTCGGCTCGTGCCTGCCGATGGTCGCCCAGTTGCCGGTGTTCATCTCCCTGTACTACATGTTGCGCCAGAGCCTGCGCATCGACATCTGCCCGGAGATCCAGAGGCAGTTCCAGGCCCATTACGCGGCTGTCCACCACGTGTCCCTCGCGCAGGCCGCCGGCCAGACGACCGCCTGCGGAGTGGGGCACGGAGCCAGCTTCCTGTTCATCGGTGACCTGACGAACAAGGCGACCGGCGCGACGCTTGTCGTGCTGATCATCCTGTATGTCGGCAGTCAGCTGGGTTCCAGTCTGATGATGTCCTCGGCGGCGATGGACAAGACCCAACGCCAGATCATGCTGTTCATGCCGCTGATCTTCGTGTTGTTCGTGATCCGGTTCCCCGCCGGCGTGCTGGTCTACTGGATCACCACCAACCTGTGGACGGTCGGTCAGCAGTACGTCGTCAAGCGGCGGATCGGCCCGATCCAGGCGGCCACTCCCGGAGGGGGCACGGTGGTCGACTCCACCCCGACGTCCACTCGTCCGCGTCCCTCGCCCTCGCCCTCGCGTGATACGGGCAGCGAGAAGCCAAAGGGATCTGATGCGACGCCGAACGGCAGCAGCGGAGGCGGGCTCAGCTCGTTGATCCGTCGTGCCCGTCCGCCTGAGCCGAGTGGCAACACCGGCAATGGCGCGGGTAACGGCGCCAAGCCCGGAGCTGTCCCACCGCGGTCACCGCGCAAGAAGAAGAAGCGCTCGGGACGGAGGCGCTGATGAGCGTGGAAGCCACAGGACCCGCCGCGCGCGTTCAGGATCTGCTGGAGCGGATCGCCGATGCCGCCGGTGTTGACGCCGATGTGGAGGTGCGTCCGGACGGGGATGGGCTCTACGCCGAATACGTCGGCGACGACCTCGGTCTGCTGATCGGCCACCACGGCCAGACGATCGACGCAATTCAGCATCTCGCCTATCGGTTCGCCGGTCGCGGCGGCACGGACCGCATGCCGGTGCTCGTTGACGCGGCTGGATACCGGGAGCGCCGGGCCACGGCGCTGCGCGCCACCGCCGACCAGGCGGCGGAGACGGCGATCGCCGATCAGCGCCCGATCGCGTTGGAGTCGATGTCGGCGCTCGAGCGTAAGGTCATCCACGAACACCTCAAGAACCGACGTGACGTGGAGACCTACAGCGAGGGCCAGGAGCCGTCGCGGCACCTCGTGGTCGCCCCGCTCGTCGACTGAACGCCCGCCGGCGTTTCACGTGAAACGGCGGGCGTGATGTGGCCGACCTGGCGTTTCACGTGAAACGCGGCCGGTCTGATCGGCAGCGGTCAGGCGTGACGCCCTCGGCCCTTGCCGAACGCTTCGCTCTCCCGCCGGGCGCGGACGGCGCCCTGGAGGCGCTCGTCGACCTCGTCGCGAGTGATCCCACCGCCCCGACGACGGTCACGGAACGGGGTGACGTTCTGCGGGATCATCTCGCCGATTCCCTCGTCGCGCTGGAGTTCGACTGGGTTCGGACGTCGTCGAGGATCGCCGATCTCGGTGCCGGCGCCGGTTTCCCTGGGCTCCCGTTGGCGGTGGCGCTCCCCAGAGCCCGGATCGCCCTGGTGGAGAGCATCGGGCGAAAGTGCACGTTCATGGCGCACGCCGCCGAGGCCTGCGGGATCGCCAACGTGGAGGTCGTGTGCGCCCGCGCGGAGGAGTGGCGGGCGGGGATCGGCGTGTGCGATCTGGTCACCGCCCGTGCCGTGGCGCCGCTGTCGGTGCTGGCCGAGTATGCGGCGCCGCTGCTGTGCGACGGCGGCCGACTGGTGGCCTGGCGCGGTCGGCGTGATCCTGAGGACGAGCTCGCGGCCGGGCGCGCCGCGGCCGAACTCGGCCTGCAGGTGTGGGATCCGGTGCCGGTGTCGCCGTACCCGGGGGCACTGCACCGTCACCTGCATGTGATGGTGAAGGTCGCCGCGACCCCGGAGCGATTCCCGCGGCGCGCCGGGATGGCCCGCAAGCGCCCGCTTGGGCAGCGGGCCATCTGACCGTCCGCGGCGCTAGCTTCACAGTCATGGGGACCGTGTATGCGATCGCAAACCAGAAGGGCGGCGTGGGCAAGACGACCACCGCCGTCAACCTCGCCGCGTGCATCGCCGAGGCCGGTTACGAGTCGCTGCTCATCGACATGGACCCGCAGGCCAACGCCACGCTGGGCCTCGGCATCGACAAGCACACGACTCCCACCGTGTACGACGCTCTGCTCGGCGACGTGCCGCTCGGCGAGACGATCGTCACGACCGACATCGGGCACCTTGCTGTCATCCCTGCCGGCCCCGACCTGGCCGGCGCCACCGTCGAGTTGCCGCGGGAGGCCGGCTCGGAGAACCGGCTCCGTGACGCGTTGGCCACGATCCGAGATCGCTACGCGTTCATCCTGCTCGACTGTCCGCCCTCGCTGGGGCCGCTGACCGTCAACGCCCTCGTCGCCGCCGATCGGGTGATCGTCCCGGTCCAGGCGGAGTACTTCGCCCTGGAGGGCCTGGCCGGCCTGCTTGACACCCTGTCGCTCGTGCAGCGGGAGCTCAACCCGAGGCTGACCGTGGCCGGGATGCTGCTGACCATGCACGACAGCCGCACGCGGTTGGCCCAGGACGTAGAGGCGGAGGTGCGTCGCCACTTCCCCAAGCTCGTCTTCGACACGGTCATCCCGCGCAACGTCCGCATTGGTGAGTCCCCGAGTTTCGGCAAGCCCGTCATTCACTACGACCCCCACTGCGCGGGCGCCGACGCGTACTTCGAGTTGGCCAAGGAGGTCGCCGCCCGTGGGTAGGCGACCTGTGAGCGGGGCTGACCGTGGCTGAGCGTCAGCGCGGCATGGGCCGTGGACTGGCGGCGATCCTGTCGGTCAACCCTCGGGATGAGGCTGAGGAGTTGCGCCAGATTCCCGTCGAGATGATCTCGGCCAACCCGCATCAGCCCCGGGACAACTTCGACGAGAGCGCCCTGGTGGCACTGTCGGACTCGATCCGGGCCCGGGGCGTGCTGCAGCCGGTGCTCGTCCGGCCACTGCCGGGGGGCACCTACGAGCTGGTCGCCGGGGAGCGCCGCTGGCGGGCAGCCCAGTTGGCCGATCTGACGACGGTCCCCGCGGTTGTGCGCCACCACGACGACGCCGCCTCACTGGAGGTGGCGCTGATCGAGAACATGGCGCGGGAGGATCTCAACCCGGTCGAGGAGGCTCGAGCCTGTGCGGCATTGACCGAGGAGCTCGGCCTCTCCCGGGAGGAGGTCGGCCAGCGGGTCGGCCGCAGCCGGGTGGCGGTCTCGAATCTCATTCGCCTGCTCGACCTTCCCGACGAGGCGCTACAGCTCATCCAGGCCGGTGAGCTGAGCGAGGGCCACGGCCGGGCGCTGCTGACCGCACCGGACAACAGCGACCGGCGGCGCCTCGCCCGACAGGCGGTCGAGGGAGCCTGGTCGGTCCGGGAGCTCGAGCAGCGGGCGCGCAACACGCGCACGGAGACGACGTCCACCCCCGCACGTGCCCGCGGCCGGGGAAATGCGCTGCATCCCGACCAGCAGGCGGCGATCGCTCAGATCGCTGACAGCTTCGAGGCGGTGTTGGGGCGCGAGGTGAAGGTGACCCCTGTCGGCGACGGTTACCGGGCCCAACTGGATTTGGGCAGCGCCGAGGAAGCACTGCAGCTGGCCCGGAGCCTGAGGGTCCAAGGCTCGATCTAGACCTGGGGTCGACGGTTGCGGCGCCTGGCTGCCGCATCTGATCGGCGCCGATAGAATCGCACCCGCCGGGCGATTAGCTCAGTCGGTTAGAGCGCTTCTCTGATAAGGAAGAGGTCCCAGGTTCGAATCCTGGATCGCCCATTGCCCGCCGGGGCCCCGGGGTTGTCGTCCACGGCCACGCGGGCCACGCCCCCCTCGGGTCGTGCAGCCGTGTGCCGGCTCTAGAGCCCGAGCGGGTGGTGCGTCTCGGGCAGATCTTCGAGATCGCCTCGGAACTGGCGGAGCAGCGTCGCCGCCCGGCGGCCAGTCACCGGCTTGGGCTCGGCCGCCTCGGCGTACCGGAGCGCGCGCCGGGCGAGGGGAAGCTCGTAGGCGGCCATCATCGGGCCACCGATACCGACGATGATCATGAACGGCAGCGCCGCGGCCGGGGCGTGAGCAAGAGCCGCGGCGGCGAACATCCCCGCACAGGCAACCGCCGCCAGTGCCGCGAACAGGCATTTGAGCATCGCCTCACGCCGGGTGGGTAGTGCCTCAAAGATCATCCTTCTATACATAAATACCCGGCGGGGCGTGCGCGCAAGCGCTCCGGGGGCGATTCTTCACTAACTCCTCACCGGTCATGCGCGGCTATGCGGTGTCGTCGAGTAGCCAGCCGAGCTCGATGTCAAGCCAGTTGCGCTGCTCTCGCCAGGACTCCAGGGCACACACCGCCTGGCTCCCGACGGCTGCGGCCGTGAGGTCTCGCCACAGGCATCGGCGCAGTGCCTCGACGACGACGCCGACGCGCTCGTCGCCGGGATCGGCCGGGTGGATGGGCGACGGGGCCCTCGGCACACCACAGATGGACGCCAACTCCTGATCCAGCCAATGGCGGTCAAGCGCGCCGACGATCTGTCGGGCCACGGCGTCGACGCTGAAACGCCGCCAGGCAAACCGCTCCAGGGTCTCGGCGATCACACCGATGCGAGGGTCATTGGGCGAGACGTTTGAGGACATCGCGGGGGGTGCCTGGTCGGAAGCGTGGTGCTGGAAGGTCCGCAGCGCGCAGGTGTCCTCCAGATACCCGCACCCCGGCCCGTGCATTCGCCCCTAAGGCCCTCATGTCGGCGATCCACTGCGAATTGCCGATGTAGCAGACCTGCCGCTTAGCCGATCCTGACAACAGGCCACATGCCCGGCCGTCGCCCGAAGCCCGGGCTCACAGTTCGTCACCAGGAGGTCTCGTTCAATGTTCACCACCGGCTCCCGTCCTCTCCTCCTCGCTCGCCGCGCCCGTCGCACCTGGGCCGAGCTCGACTACGCGCAGCGCCGCCTGCTGGAGATCCGCTCCGGCCAGCCGCTCGGCACCATCGCGCCCCGGCCGACCGTCACGGCCGCCGATCTCGAGCGCCTGTACCACTACGGCACTCCGCTCCGTCTGCGCTAGGCGTCGCTCCGACGCCCTGGCCGGGCCTGTGCTGGGACCGCGTTAAGCCACCGCAGATCCGCCGGATCCGGCATCCGGCGATGACATAGTCGCCGGATGCCGCCAGCGCAACGGTCGCCAGCCCAGGCCCCCCAGGCCCCCCGGGTCGCGCGCCGCCACGCCCGACGGCGGCGGCGACGCCGGTCCCGGGGACTTGCGGCGGTCGCCCTGCTCGCCGTGATCCTGCTTGCCGTGATCGCCCTGCGATCGGGCGCCGCGACGCCGGCACTCATCCCGCGCGGAGCGGTCCCGGTCACGGTCTTCGCAACGCCGGTCAGCCGGCCGATCGCCCCCGGCTTCATCGGCCTCTCGATCGAGTATCGCTCGGCCCCGGCCTATTTCGGCTCTGACCCCGTACACCCCGACCCGGTGTTCATCGCGCTGATCCGCAAGCTGACCCCGGGCCAATCCCCGGTCCTGCGCTTCGGCGGTGACACGACCGACTGGAGTTGGTGGCCCACCGCGGGCACGGCGAAGCCGGGCGGGATCCGCTACGCGCTCGGCCCGCAATGGGCCGCCGCCACCGCCGCCACCGCCCGCGCGCTCAACGCCCGGCTCATCCTCGGGATCAACTTCGAGGCCGACAGCCCGGCGATCGCCGGGACGGAGTCCAGTTCCTTGCAACGGCTGATCGGCCGCCGCTACATCGCCGGCTTCGAGCTCGGCAACGAGCCCGAGGTGTACGGCAGCCTCGGGTGGTACGAGGCCCCCTCGGGTGCCGGAGTGCCGGGTCGGCCGTCGTCGTACAACTTCGACGCCTATCTCCCTGATTACGCCCGCGTGAGCCGAGCGCTCCCGGTCGGTACCCCGTTTGTCGGCCCCGCCTCCGGAGCGCCGGCGTGGCTGACCGGGCTGCATCGCTACCTGGTCGCCAACCCACGGGTCCGTCTCGTCACGTTCCACCGCTATCCCCTGCACCGTTGCTACACCGCCCGCACATCTCCGGACTTCCCGAGCGTGCCCAACCTCCTGTCTCCGGTCGCCTCCAGTGGCCCGGCGAGCAGCCTGGCGGCCGCGGTGGCGGTCGCGCACGCGCGCGGGATCCCGTTCCGGGCCGACGAGCTCAACAGCGTGTCCTGTGGTGGCGCCCGCGGCGTCAGCGACACTTTCGCCTCGGCGCTGTGGGTGCTCGACACTCTGTTCAACATGGCTCGGGTCGGCGTGGACGGGGTCAACATCCACACCTTCCAGAAGGCGATCTATGAACCTTTCGCGCTCAGCCACACCGGCGGCGTCTGGCGCGCCCGGGTACGGCCGCTCTACTACGGGCTGCTCATGTTCGCCCGTGCTGCGCCCCCCGGCTCGCGGCTGCTCGCCACCTCGCTGCACGCCTCGCCGGCCATTCGCTCCTGGGCGACCCGCGCCCCCGACGGGACCGTCCGGGTGGTCCTCCTCAACGACTCCCCTCGCACCCCGGTGACCGTCGCGGTGCGTCCCCCACGCCCGACGGCGTCGGCAACCGTGCAGCGACTGCGCGCCCCGCGGCTCGGCTCCCGCTCCGGCGTGACGATCGGCGGGCAGTCGTTTGCCCCCGCCACGACGACCGGAGAACTTGAGCGGACGCCGCGGTCGGTGCAGGCCACGCCCGCTCAGGGCGCCTTCGTCGTGCGCTTGGTGCCCGGGAGTGCGACGATGGTCACGATCGCTGCCCGGGGGTAGTGCCCTGAATCGCTCACGAACTTCCGATTCATGACACTGGCCGCCGGATCTGAGTCTGCCGCCCCGGAGCAGATCCTTAACCGGAGTTGCACACGATTGCTGTTGACAGCTTGATGACCCGGCGATAAGTTGCCCTTGCAAACGATTGCAGCAGTGGACGACCAGGTCGCCCGCTGCAGAGAGAGCGAGCGGAGGGATACGGAGAGATGAGGGTGCTTGCGAAGTGCGTGTCCGCTGCCCTGACGGTCGGCGTGGTAACGCTGGTAGCCGCCTGTGGCAGCTCGTCGTCGAGCAGCAGCAGTGGAGGCTCTGGATCGGGCGGATCGTCCAAGAGCCCGGTCACGATCGGGACGTCGCTGTCACTGTCGGGAGATTTCGCCGCCGACGGCCAGGCGTTCCAGAAGGGCTATGAGCTCTGGGCAGCTGATCAGAACAAGGCGGGTGGGCTGCTCGGCCACCCGATCAAGCTCGATGTGATCTCTGACTCCTCGAGCCCGTCCCAGGTCGTCAGCAACTATCAGAAGCTGATCGGCTCCAATCACGATCAGCTCGTATTCGGCCCGTTCTCGACGCTGCTGACCGTGCCGTCGGCCCGCATCGCGGCGCGGTACGGGTACGCCTTCGTCGAGGGCGCCGGCGGCGGCCCGTCGGTGTTCGGACAGGGCCTGCACAACGTCTTCGACGTCACCACGCCAGTCAAGAATGCGCTGGTCACCTTCGCGGAGTGGGTGGCTTCGCTACCCGCCGCCGAGCGGCCCAAGACCGCGGCCTACGCGACGGTCAACGATCCCTTCACCCAGCCGCAGATCCCGGTCGCCCAGAGCATCCTGCAGAACGCCGGCGTCAAGACGGTGCTCAACAAGGTGTTCCCGGCTGAGGTGACCGACTACACCCCGATCGCCAGCCAGGTCTCATCGTCCAACGCCCAGTTGGTCGTCCTGGGGTCGGTCGACGTCCCCACCGTGTCGGCCTTCACCCACGCCTTCATCCAGCAGCACTACAACCCCAAGGCGTTCATCGCCACCGCGGGTCCTGACCAGGGTGCCCAGTTCGTCAAGGCGGTCGGCGCCGGCAACGAGAATGGGATCTTCGTCCCCAATGGCTGGTACGGCGGCTTCCGTAAGGCCGACAGCCAGCAGATGGTCAAGGAGTACATCGCCAAGTACGGCGGCACGCCGTCGACGGTCAACGCCGACATCGCCGAGGCCTACTCGGTGGGTCAGGTGATCACCCAGGCGGTCCAGGCCACCCACAGCCTGAACAACGCCAAGATCCTCAGCTACCTGCACGGCGGAGGCACGTTCAACAGCGTCCAGGGTCCGGTCAAGTTCGACTCCCTGGGCGAGAACCTGGCGCAGAAGACGCTGACGTTCCAGTGGCAGAACGGGACGCTGGTGCAGTCGATCCCGACGGCCGTACCGGGCTCGCATCCACCGATCTACCCCAAGCCGGCCTGGCACGGGTAACGGTCCGATGTCGTCAACCGCCCTCCTCCAGGCGATCGTCGATGGTGTGCTGACCGGCGGCGTGTACGCGCTCATGGCCGCCGGTCTGACGCTCATCTTCGGTGTCATGGACATCATCAACATCGCCCAGGGCGTCATGGTGATCCTCGGCGCGTATCTCAGCTACGTGCTGTCGGTGCACGTCGGGATCGGATTGCTCCCCGGCCTGCTCATCACCGTCCCGGCCATGTTCCTGCTCGGGGTTGCGATGGAGTTCTGCTTCATGCGCCGGCTGCGTGACCAGGATCGAACCCAGATGTCGATCCTGGTCACCTACGCGGTGGCGATCGTGATCGAAGGGGTCTTGACCGCCATCTTCGGCGTCGACTACCAGCAGCTGTCGGCCCCCTATGTCAACAGCTCGGTTCACGTGCTCGGGTTCTACCTGCCCGATATCTATCTGATCGGGTTCGGGCTGGCGATCGCCCTGCTCGTCGGGCTCTACTACATGCTGTACCGGACCCAGTTCGGACGAGCGGTGCGCGCTTCCCTGCAGAACCGCACCGCCGCTGACCTGATCGGAATCGATGTGAACCGCGTGCGGATGCTGTCGGTGGGGATCGGCGTCGCGGTTACCGCGGTCGGTGGGATGGTGTTCGGAGCCACCAACGCGTTCAACCCCAACACCGGTTATGACCTCATCAGCCGACTGCTGGCGATCGTCATACTCGGCGGCATGGGCAGCATCGGCGGGGCGATGGGAGCCGCGATCCTGATGCTCGTCATCAACGATGTCGTGGCGGTGGCGTGGTCGCCGACCTGGGCGCCGTTGGTGTTCTTTGCGGCGCTGGTGATCGTGCTCTCGGTGCGGCCGCAGGGTCTGTTCGGCCGGGCGGCGGTGCGGGCTCAGTGAGCGCGCCCGAGCTCACCGCCAACCCCGCCGCGCCCGGGGCCCCGGCGCCCCCCGCGCGACGCCGTGCCCTGACCGCGGGCGTGATCGTGACCGCCCTCGTGGTGTTGGCCGTGTTCCCGCTCCTGTTCACCGATCCCACGACGACCTCGATCGCGGTGTTCGCCCTCGTGTTCATGGTCGCCACCTCTTCGTGGAACATCTTCAGTGGGTATTCCGGGTACCTCGCGCTCGGGCACGCTGTGTTCTTCGGGGTCGGCGGCTATGCCGTCGCTCTGGCGGCGCGCGACTGGCACGTCGCCGGCGGCTGGGCGGTGTTCGGCCTGCTCCCGTTTGGCGGGATCCTCGCCGGGCTGGTGGCTATCCCGGTTGGGCTGATTGCACTGCGTACGCGCCGGCACACCTTTGTCGTGGTGACGATCGCCATCTTCTTCATCTTCCAGTTGGCTGCCTTCAACCTCGGCTTCACCGGCGGGACCTCCGGGATCACGCTGCCGTTCGCACCGTTCTCGGCCGCCAACTACAACCAGCCGTTCTACTACGTGGCGGCGGTCATCCTGATCGCAACCGTGCTCGTCTCCTGGGCGGTGCGGCGCTCTCGCTTCGGGCTGCAGCTGCTCGCCATCCGTGACGACGAGGACCGGGCGCTGGGCCTCGGCGTCAAGACGCGGCGCGTCAAGCTGACGGCGTTCGTGATCTCGGCGATCCCGATCGGGATGGTCGGCGGGCTGTACTTCTACTTCATCGGTCAGGTCTATCCCCAGTTCGCGTTTGACCCGCTGTTCGATGTGTCGCTGGCGCTGATGGGCTTCCTGGGCGGCATGGGAACCCTCACCGGTCCGCTGCTGGGCGCGCTCGTCCTCGAGTCGCTGCAGCAGTACCTGACCCAGACGTTCTCCGGCAATGGCACGTATCTCATCGCCTACGGGGTCCTGTTCCTGGCGGTCATCCTGGTGATGCCGCGCGGGGTCGTGCCCGGCGTCGTGCAGTATCTGGAGCGGCGCCGGACCAAGGCGGCGCTGGCCGCGGCTGACGAGCGGGACAGGACGGTCCCCACCAGCGTGGCGGGAGCGGCACGATGAGCAACCTGATCGAAGTCAAGGGCGTCTCGAAGTCCTACGGCGGCGTCAACGCCCTGTCGCTGTGCGACCTCGAGGTCCACGAGGGCCAGATCAACGGGCTGATCGGCCCCAACGGCTCAGGCAAGACGACGCTGTTCAACGTCATCACCGGCTATGAGCGAATCCAGCAGGGCGAGGTCCACTTCAAGGGCTCGGAGATCACCAACGCCCCGCCCGACCGGGTGTTCAAGCTCGGGATCGGGCGCACGTTCCAGCTGACGCGGATGTTCGCCCGGCTCACGGTGCTGGAGAACATGCTCGTGGCGACGCAGCGTCAGGAGGGCTGGCTGCGGGGGGTCATGCGCCTGGCGGGGTCCTCGTCGGAAAAGCGCCGCGCGCTGGAGCTGCTCGATTTCGTCGGCATCACCCGACTGGCCCATGAGCCCGCCGGCAACCTCTCCTACGGCCAGCGCAAGCTCCTGGAACTCGCCTCGCTGCTCGTTGCCGACCCGGCGATCCTGCTGCTCGACGAGCCGGCCGGTGGCGTGAACCCCACGCTGATCACGCATCTGGGCGACCGCATCAAGGAGCTCAACCGCTCGGGCAAGACGATCCTCGTGGTCGAGCACAACATGGAGTTCGTGATGGGCCTCTGCTCACGGATCACGGTGCTCAGCCAGGGCAGCGCGCTGGTCGCCGGCACTCCGGAACAGGTGCGCACCAACCCGGCCGTGCTCGATGCCTATCTCGGTGGCGAGGATGATCCTGAGACCCAGCAGGAGCTCGCCGAGGAGGCGACCCATCACGCCCCGCGGATCTCCGCGGGCCCGGTCCGCACCCCAGAGCGGGCCAAGCTCGGCGATTCGCCGGCGCTGCTGACACTGCGGGGAGTGACCGCCGGGTATGGCGGCGGCGACATCCTCAAGAACGTCTCGCTCGACGTGCCCCGGGGCGGCATCACCTGCGTCGTCGGTCCCAACGGCGCCGGCAAATCGACGTTGATGGCGACGATCAGCGGTCTGCTGCGTCCCCGTGAGGGTGAGATCGAGTTCGGCGGCGAGCGCGTGGCGGGGCTCACCCCCAAGCAGATCCTCGGCCGTGGCATCGCCCAGATCCCCCAGGCTCACAGCCTGTTCGGAGACATGACCGTGCAGGAGAACGTCGAGATGGGGGCGTTCACCGTCAAGGACCGCAGCCTGGTGGCCAAGCGCTTGGCGGAGGTGCAGGAGCTCTATCCGATCGTCCGCGAGCGCGCCGACGAGAAGGCGGGCAGCCTGTCGGGCGGTCAGCAGCGCCTTGTCGAATTCGCCCGCTGCCTGATGCTCGACCCGGAGCTGATCATGCTCGATGAGCCGTCGATGGGCCTTGATCCTCAGACTCGCCAGATGGTGTTCGACATGGTCGAGCAGATGAACCGGCGGGGCAAGACGATCCTGCTCGTCGAGCAGAACGCCCGGGCTGGACTGCGGCTCAGCTCGCACGGCGTCGTGCTGGAGAACGGCATGGTCCGCCTGACCGGGTCCGGGCGCGAGGTGCTCGAACATCCGGAGATCGGGGCGCTGTATCTCGGCGGCGCGGTGAGCGCGGTGGGCGCCGAGGCGTGAGTGGCACCGGCGGCAGCGCCGCGGCGGATGTGGTCGTCGCCGGGGCCGGGCACAACAGCCTGATCACCGCCGCCTACCTCACCCGCGCCGGATACCGGTGCCGAGTGCTCGACGCCCGCCCCGTGCCCGGGGGCGGCGTCGCCTCCGAGGAGCTGATTCGCGACGGCTTCAAGCTCGACTCGTGCTCCACCGGTCACACCCTGATCCAGACCAACCCGGTGCTGTCGGCTGACGAGCTCGGCCTGCTCGCCGAGCATGGCCTGGCCTATATCGCTCCGGATCCGGTCGCCCACGTCGTCTTCCCCGACGGTGATTGCCTGACGATGTGGCTCGACGTTGAGCGCACGTGCGAGGAGATCGCGTATTACTCCCCTCGGGACGCCGAGGCCTACCGGCGCATGCTCGCCGAGTACGACGCGGTCAAGGAGGCGTTTCACCGCAGCCGGTTCACGCCGGTCGGCTTTGGCCCGAGCCTGGATCAGATGCTCGAGGGAGTCCCCGGCGGAGCCCGGTGGCGCCGGCGGGTGACGATGAGCGCGTGGGATGTCGTGCGTCGCGAGTTCGAGAGTCCGCACGTCCAGTCGTTCATGCTGTGGATGGCCTTTCAGACCGGACAGCCCGTCGGCTCGGCCGGCTCGGGGCCGCTCGCATATTCGATCATCTTCGGCCGGCAGCGGCGGAGCTGGACGCTCCCGCGCGGCGGCTCGGGCGAACTGGCCCGGGCGCTGGTCGAAGTGATCGAGCAGGGTGGCGGTGAGGTCGTGTGCGACCGCCGCGTCGTCGAACTGATCGTCTCCGGCGGCCGCTGCACGGGCGTTGTCACCGAGGACGGCGAGCGCCACATCGCCGCTCACGCGGTGCTCTCGACGATTCATGTCAAGGATCTCGTCGGGATGGCGCCGCCCGAGGTCTGGGGCGAGGACTTCCGCTACGCCATTGACACCTTCGATGAGGGCGTTTCCGCGTTCGCCACCCACTACGCCACCACCGTCGCGCCTCGGTACCCGACCCGGGACGGCGGCGAGGTCGAGGTCGTGTCTGCCGGGGTCGCCGGGTGGGCCGCGGACATCCTCCGAATGGGCCGCGACGTCCGTGAGGGCCGGCTCGTGCGTGACGGTGCGTGGCTGCTGTTCCCCGCGCCGACGGTTGCCGATCCGACTCGTGCGCCCGCCGGGCACCACACCGTCAAAATCCTCGGCATGCAGCCCTACGCCCCGGAGGACGCGGCCGGTGCCGATCCGGCAGCCGCATGGGACGCCCTGCGCGAGGAGATCGCCGCAGTGCACCTCGGGCATCTCCGTCGTGCCGCGCCCAACCTCGACCCGGACGCGATCCTCGGTGAGCTGATCGTCTCGCCGGTCGATCTGGAACGCTCCAATCCACACATGTGGCACGGAACGTTTCATGGTGGCGACCGATCGTTGGCCAACACCGGCGCCCAGCGCCCGGCACCGGGCTGGGCTCAGCATCGGATGCCGATCCCCGGCCTGTACCAGACCGGTGGCACGACTCATCCCGGAGGGTCGGTCACCGGGGGTCCCGGGCGCAACGCGGCGGTCGTGATGCTGTCGGACCTTGGGCACGATCCCGAGGCGCTGCTCGCGGGTGGCATGGCCCATCTGGCCGGTTCCGGCCGTGCGCCAGTGACGGCGGCGGGGAGCTGACGGTCACGGGCGAGGGCACGGCACGCGGAGCGCGGACCCCGGTGACGATCCGCGATGTGGCCCGCCTGGCGGAGGTCCATCCGGGCACGGTGTCGCGCGCGCTCAACGAGCAGACCCGCGCCCTCGTCAACCAGGAGACAGCGGCGCGGGTGCTGCGGGCCGCCGACGAGCTCGGCTACCGGCCCAACTCCATCGCCCGCGGGCTGAAGACCAACCGCTCGTTCACCGTCGGGGTGCTCATCCCTGACCTCACCAACCCGCTGTTTCCGCCGATCGTGCGCGGGATCGAGGACCGGCTCGCCGAGGCCGGATACACGTCGCTGATCGTCAACACCGACAGCGACGCCGAACGGGAGACGCGCCAGATCGACACCATGCGCGCCCGCCAGGTCGACGGTTTGATCGCCGCCACCGCCCGGCTCGACGTCGAGCCCCTGGCCGACGTGGCGGCCACCGGGATGCCGGTGGTGCTCGTGAACCGCAGCTTCGAGGACGGCTCGGTGCCGGCGGTGACCGTCGATGACCGGGCCGGGATCGCGCTCGCCGTTGACCATGTCGCGGGCCTCGGACACCGGCGGATCGGGCACGTCGCCGGTCCGCAGAACGTCTCCACCGGACATCGCCGCTACGTCGGCTTCATCGCTGCGATGGAGTCGGCGGGGCTCCCGGCGCCGGCGGAGCAGGTCAGTTTCTCGCATGCGTTCACCGAGACCGAGGGGGAGCGCGCCTGCGCCGAGATCCTCGACTCCGGGGCCCGGGTGACCGCGATCGTCGCCGCCAACGACCGTCTGGCGATGGGCTGCTATGACGCGCTGTCCCAGCGCGGCCTGGTCTGCCCGGACGACGTGTCGGTCGTCGGCTTCAACGACATGCCGTTCATCGAGCGGCTGCGCCCCCCGCTGACCTCGGTGCGCGTCCCCCAGCGGGAGATCGGGGCCACCGCCGCCGAGATGCTCCTCGCCGCGCTCGGCGACGATCCGCCGCCTCCGCGGGAGATGCTGCTGGAGCCGGAGCTCGTCGTCCGCGGCTCGACCGCCCCGCCGGCCCCATGAGCGCCGCCGACGTCCACGCGCATGTGATCGTGCCGGAGTTGCTGCGGACAACCGCGCCGGATGAAGCCTGGCGCCCGTCGGTGCGCTGGGACGATCAGGGGCAGGTCGTCGAGTTCGACGGGCGGCCGATTCGCTCCGCGGTCGGAGAATTCGTCGACCTTGACGTGATCCTGGCCACGCTGGAGGGCACCGGACGCGACCGGGTGCTGCTCTCGCCGTGGGTGCCACTGTTGTTCTATGACCTCGAGGCCGCCGAAGGGCTGGAGCGCTGCCGGCTGCAGAACGATGGGTTGGGCCGGCTACACGCCCGCGCCCCGGACCAGGTCACGGTGCTCGGCGCGGTTCCGCTTCAGGATCCGTCGCTTGCCGCCGAGGAGCTGGCCGAGCTGATGGGTCGCGACGGGTTCGCCGGTGTCGAGGTCACCGCCAGCGTCAACGGAACCTATCTCGGCGACCCCGGCTTTGAGCCCTTCTGGGCCGCCGCCGAGGAATGCGGTGCGCTCGTCTTCATCCACCCGACCACCCGCGGGTTCCCGGGCGGCGTGTTCGAGGAGCACTACCTGTGGAACCTGGTCGGCAACCCGCTTGAGACGACGATCGCCGCGGCGCACCTCGTCACCTCTCAGACGATGGCCCGCCACCCGCGCCTGCGGGTCCTGCTGGCTCACGGGGGCGGCGCGATCGTGTCGCTCGGCGGCCGGATTCGCCACGGCCAGCAGACGGTGGCGGCCGCGGGGCCGCCGCCCGCCCGCCCCGCCGATGCGGTGATCCGCCGGTTCCTGTTCGACACCGTCACCCATGACCCGTGGCTGCTCCGCGCGCTCGTCGACGCTGTTGGGGCCGACCGCGTCCTGCTCGGCTCCGACTACCCCTTCGATATGGCCGACGCCGACCCGGTGGGCACGGTGCGCGCCGCCGGGCTCCCCGCCGAGGCCGAGCGCGCCCTGCTGTCAGGTAACGCCGAGCGAGAACTGGTCGCTCGCGCCCCGGCCAGGAGCTGACCCTGATGGCTGACGCGCGCGTCGAGGCGGCGATCCGTCACTGGGCCGGGCGGTTCATCGCCAACGGCATCGACTACAACGACTTCGTCCGCACGACCTCGGCGATCCCGGACTGGGACGGGTGGCTGCCCGCTTGGACCGAGACGGCGGAGGTCCACATGGCGCTCGCCCGGGAGGCCCTTGACCGCCAGGCGCCGCTCACCGCCGGACAGGCCTACCTGCGGGCCGCCGTCAGCTACCACTTCTCCAAGTTCGTCTGGGTGCTGGATGCGGAACGCAACCGCCGCAACACCGAGGCGGCGGTCGCGGCCCTGTACGCCGCCCACGAACTGCTCGATCCGACTGCCGAGCGGGTCGAGGCCATGATCGACGGCGGCTGGATCGCCGCCAACCTGCGCCGTCCCCCGCACGAGGCCGGGGCGTCCCCGCTCGTGGTGCTGATCCCCGGCCTGGACTCGACCAAGGAGGAGTTCTTTCACTGGGAGTCGGTGTTCCTGGAGCGCGGGATGGCGACCCTGTCGCTCGACGGCCCGGGTCAGGGTGAGACCGGGCTGCACATGGATATCCGCCCTGATTACGACGTCGCGGTGGCGGCGATCCTCGACGCGGTGGCCGCCCGCCCGGACCTCGACGGCGATCGCATCGGGGCCGTCGGGGTGAGCCTCGGCGGCCACTATGTCGTACGGGCGGCCGCGTTTGAGCCTCGGATCCGGGCGCTGGGCTCGATCAGCGGCCCGTATGACTTCGCCGCCGGCTGGGAGACGATGCCCCCACTCACCCGAGAGACGGTCCAGCACCACACCGGCGCCGAGGATCCGGCCGACGCGCGGGAGCGCGCCCACGCGCTCAACCTCGCCGGTGTCGCGGAGCGCGTCACCCAGCCGTGCATGGTGATCACCGGCCGTCAGGACCGCGTGATCGGGTGGGAGGAGACCAAGCGGATCGCCGATGCGGTGCCCGGCGCGCAGTGGATCCTCTACGACGACGGGACCCACGTATGCAACAACATCCCCTACAAGTACCGGCCGCTCGTCGCCGACTGGATGCGGGCGCAGCTGGGGTGAGCGCGCCGCCGATGATCGGGGCGTCGCTGAGGCGCCGGGAGGACGGACGCGTGCTGCGCGGCCAGACCCGGTATCTCGACGACATCGACCACACCGGGATGGTGCACGCGGCGTTCGTTCGCAGTCCCCACGCCAGTGCCCGGATCACCTCGATCTCGGTTCCCGACAGCGCCGAGGGTCTGGTGGGGGTGCTCACCGCGGTCGATCTCCCGGGGTTGGCCCGCTTCCCGGTGATGACACCCCGGGGTGCGGAGGTCAACGAAGCCGAGGCCCATCCGGTGCTCGCTGACGGTGAGGTCCGGTACGCGGGGCAACCGGTCGCGATGGTCGTCGCCCGCTCGCGTGCACTGGCCGAGGACGCCGTGGAGCTGGTCGAGGTCGAATACGCAACCGAGGATGTTGTCCTGTCGGCACGTGAGTCGGATCTCGTGATGATGCGCTGGTCAGCGCGCCAGGGCGACGTCGATGGGGCCTTCGCCGCGGCCGCCCACGTGGTGTCCGGCAGCTACGCGCTCCCGCGCCTGGTGGCCGCGCCGATGGAGACCCGCGGCTGTCTGGCCGAACACGACCCCGGCGAGGATCTGCTCACGGTGTGGTGCTCGGCCCAGGACATCCACCGGTCGCTCGCGCAGCTGGCCCACATCCTCAGACGTCCGGAGCGGTCGCTGCGACTGATCATCCCCGACGTTGGCGGCGCGTTCGGATCCAAGGGCACGATCGCGCCCGAGGTGGCGGCGGTCGCCGCCGGGGCGCTCGCGTTCGGGGTGCCGATCAAGTGGGCCGAGGATCGGCTGGAGAACCTCGTCGGCGCCTACCAGGGCCGGGGGATCGACGGCGAGCTCGAGCTCGCGCTTGATCCACACGGCGTCATGCTGGCGCTGCGCGCCCGGCTGTGGGCCGACCTCGGCGGCTACCTGCTGACCACGACGCCGATCCCCCCGCATACTGCGGCGACGCTGATCCTCGGCTGCTACGACATCCCCGTCGCCGACGTGGAGGTGAGCGGGAGGCGGACCCACAAGGTCCCGACGGGCCCCTACCGGGGCGCGGGACGCCCCGACGCGGCGTACATGATCGAGGCGCTCGTCGACGAGGCCGCCCGCGTGACTGGGATCGACCGCGTGACCCTGCGCCGGCGCAATCTCGTGCGCAGCTTTCCCCACCGGACCGTGACCGGTTTGGAGTACGACTCGGGTGACTTCGAACGCTGCCTGGACGTGGCGCTGGAGCTCGCCGGCCCCGCGCCGGCAGCGCACCCCGGGACCGGGCAGGTGTCCGGGACCGGGATCGCGGTCTACGTGGAGCGGGCCGGCGGGGCCTGGGAGGCCGCCGAGATCGAGCTCGCCGCGGCTGGGCGCTTCGTGATCGCCTCCAGCGCCAGCCCCCACGGTCAGGGGCACGACATCACCTTTGCCCAGATCGCTGCCGACCGGCTGATCGCCGCGCCGGAGGCGATTGAGCTCCGCTTCGGTGACAGTGACACCTCGCCGGCGGGCGTCGGCACGTTTGGCAGCCGCTCGGTCGCCCAGGCCGGCTCAGCGGTGGCGCTGGCGGCCGAGGCGCTCGTCGACGAGGCGCGGACGCTCGTGGCCCACCTGTTGCAGGTGCCGCGTGATGCGATCGGGCAGACCGCCGCCGGGTTCAGCGCCGGCGGGCCGGTGCTGTCGTGGGAGCGCCTGGCGGCCGCGGCTGCCGACCCGCGCCGTCAGCCCCCCGGCCGGGAGCCGGGTCCCCTGCGCGCGGAGGCCCGGTTTGAGTCGGCCAACGTCTTCTCGTCCGGCGCGTATGCGGCGGCGGTGAGGGTCGATACGGGCACCGGCCAGCTCACCGTTGACCGGCTCGTCGCTGTCGATGATGCCGGGACGCTGATCAACCCGCTGCTCGTCCACGGCCAGGTCATCGGCGGCGCCGTCCAGGCGCTCGGCGAGTGCCTGAGCGAGGAGGCGATCTACGACGACAGCGGCCAGATGCGAACCGGCTCGTTCCTGGATTACAGCCTGCTCACCGCTGCCGAGATCCCCCCGATCGTCACCGGCGAGGTGCAAACGCCGTCGCCCCTGAACCCGCTCGGGGCCAAGGGCGCGGGTGAGGGCGGTGCGGTCGGAACCCTGGCGGCGGTCGCCAACGCGGTCACCGATGCCCTGGATGGCCGGCCGGTGGCGCCTCCGTTCACCGCCGAGAAACTCTGGCGCGCGCTCCAGCTTCCGGCCCCGCCGGGCGCCCCCGGCGCACCGGCTCCGCCGCCGCGCTCGCCCGTTCCCCCCAGACGGACGCCGATCGCCAGCACGCCGCCCTCCGGGCACGGGCTGCCGCGCGGCTTGGCTGCCGCGCTCGGACTGGGACTCGTTCTCGGTGCGGCCGTCGTCCGGGCGCGCCGGCGATGAAGCCCGCGCCCTTCGAGTACGCCGCGCCGGACACGCTGCCCGCTGCGCTGGACCTTCTCGCCGACGAGGACGCCCGGGCCCTGGCCGGCGGCCAGAGCCTGGTCCCGATGCTCAACTTCCGCCTCGCCCGCCCGTCGCTGCTCGTCGATATCAATCCGCTGGCCGGCGAACTCGGCGACCTGCACGTCTCCGACGGCGCGCTGCAGATCGGCGCCCTCACCCGCCAGGCGGTGCTGCTGGCTTCCGATGCGGCTGCCAGCGGGTGGCCGCTGCTGCGCGAGGCGGTGGCGCACGTCGGCCACGCGGCGATCCGCACTCGCGGGACGGTCGGCGGCTCGGTCGCCCACGCCGATCCGGCCGCCGAACTGCCCGTGGCGCTGACTGCCCTTGACGCGCGCTTTCACCTGCGCTCCGGCGACGGTGAGCGGTCGCTGGCCCCCGCCGAGCTGTTTGTAGGAGCGATGACGACCGCACTGAGTGCCGGTGAGCTGCTCGTCGCGATCGAGGTTCCGCCGCCCCCGCGCGGCGCCCGGATGGCGTTTGTCGAGCATGCGCTCACCCACGGCGACTTCGCCATCGCCGGCGTGGCGGTCGTGCTGGCGCCAAGTGAGCACGCGGCGATCGCGCTGCTCGGCGCCGGGCCCGTCCCCGTGCGAGCCAGCGCGGCAGAACGGGCATTGGTGGCGGGCGCGGGCGCCGATGAGGTCGCGACGCTCGCCGCCGGGGAGGTCACCGACGACTACCGCCGGGCGCTGATCACGGCGCTGACCCAGCGCGCACTGAGGAGGGTGCTGTGATGAGGATCGCGGTCACGATCAACGGGACCGTCCACGAGGCCGACGTTGAGCCGCGCACCCTGCTGTCGGATTTCATCCGCCATCACGCCGGCCTCACCGGCACCCACGTTGGATGCGAGCATGGCGTCTGCGGGGCATGCACGATCCAGCTCGACGGTGAGCCGATGCGCTCGTGCCTGATGCTCGCCGTCCAGGCCGACGGCCGCTTACTGCAGACCGTGGAGGGGCTCGCCGGTCCCGACGGCGAGCTCTCGCCGCTGCAGCGGGCGTTCACCGAGCACCACGCGCTCCAGTGCGGCTTCTGCACCTCGGGATTCCTGATGTCGGCCGAGGCCCTGCTGCGGACCCGCGCGGGCCAGCCGATCAGCGACGCCGAGATCCGCGAGGAGCTGGCCGGCAATCTCTGCCGGTGCACCGGCTATGAGGGGATCGTTGCCGCCGTCCGGTCCGTGAGCGGAGATTCCCCCGCGCCTTGAACCTCACGGGCGCGGACGGTGATCTCACGGGCGCGGACGGTGACCTCACCCACCGGCCGCCGGCTTGGGCGTCGCCTCCAGCGTGTCGGGATTGAGATCTGTGTTGAGGTTCGACTGCGGGTCGCGCTCCAGCGGCAAGCTGCCGCCGGCGGTGAAGTACGGCTTGCCGGCGATCACCAGGTCCTCGGCCGGGAAGCGGGTGATGATCTCGCACCCGTCCGCGGTGACGACGAGCTGCTCCTCGATGCGTGCCGCTGACCAGCCGTCGGACGCCGGCCAGAAGGTCTCCAGGGCGAACACCATCCCCTCCTGGATCTCCTCCGGGTGGTCGAGTGAGACGAGCCGGCTGAAGATCGGCTTCTCCCAGATCGTCAGGCCGACCCCGTGCCCGAACTGCAGCGCGAAGGCCGCCTCCTCATCGGGGAATCCGAACTCCTGGGCCTTCGGCCACACCGACACGACGTCGGCGGTGGTGACGCCGGGCCGGATCAGCGCGATCGCGGCGTCGAGGTAGTAGCGGCAGCGCCGGTAGGCGTCGAGGAGGGGCCGTGACGCGCTTGCCACCGCGAATGTGCGGTAGTAGCACGTGCGATACCCCATGTAACTGTGGAGGATGTCGAAGTACGCCGGGTCACCGGGTCGCAGCGCCCGGTCGGTGAACACGTGTGGGTGCGGGCTGCAGCGCTCGCCGGAGATGGCGTTGACGCCCTCGACGAACTCCGAGCCCATCTCATAGAGCACCTTGTTCACGAGGGCGACGCAGTCGTTCTCGCGGATCCCGGCCCGCATGGTGCGATACAGCTCCTCGTAGGCGGCGTCGACCATCGCGCAGGCGGTGTTGAGCAGCGTGATCTCGTCGCGGGTCTTGATCATCCGGGCCTGCTGCATGAGCTGCTGACCGTCGACGACCTGGATGCCGAGCTTCTGCAGCGCGAACAGGACCGGCGGCTCGATCGCGTCGATGCCGATCGGCTCGCCGAGCAGGCCGCGCTGCTCGAGTTCCGCGTGCACCTTGGCGGCGACGTCCTCGGCCCGCCCGGACTCCGGCGACATCGCACCGCGCATCGTCGAGATGCCAGCCCGCGAACGCCCTTCCCCCAGCCACGGGTTGTAGAGCTGGTGATGACGCGCCGCCGAACCGAAGTCCCACATGATCGGCTCATCGCCCTGGGGCAACAGGCAGAAGCGGTTCAGCTTGTCCGCCGCCCAGGTGCCGATGTGGGTGGCGGTGATGTAGCGGATGTTGGACATGTCGAAGCACAGCAGCGCGCCGAGCTCCGATTGCGCCAGCAGTGCGGTGATCCGCGCGAGCCGCTCTTCACGCAGCCGATCGAACCGGACGCGCTCCTCCCAGTCCACGCCCATGACGCCATAGCTGTGCAGACCCACGTGATGCCACCCTTCTCCGTGTTGCAAACGATTGCAGAAAGCATACCCGGCAGCTTGACTGGCCTCAACCGCTCGGCTACGATCCTGCAATCGATTGCACCGGAGGGAGTTGACAGGTAATGGCAGGTGATCAGGTCCCCAGCATCGGCTGGGTTGGCGTCGGGCGCATGGGCCGGGCGCTGGTGACGAGATTGCTGGAGGCGGGCCACCCGGTGGCGGTCTACAACCGCACGCGGGGGAAGGCGCTCGACCTCGAGGGCCTGGGCGCCACGATTGTCGACTCTCCGGCCGATCTCGCCGATCGGGACATCGTGTTCACGATGGTCGCCGGCTCCGCCGACGTCGAGGAGGTCGTGGCGGCTCTGCTCTCACGTCCCGACTCACAGCCGGGCCTGATCGTCGACTCGACGACGATCTCCCCTGCCGCCGCCGAGGAGATCCGCGCTCGGGCGGCCGAGCGCGGCACCGCGATGCTTGCGGCTCCCGTCAGCGGAAACCCGAAGGTCGCCGGCAGCGGCCGGCTGACGATCGTCACCTCGGGCCCCGAGGACGCCTGGGAGCGCGCGCGGCCCTACCTGGAGCTGCTGTGCCGCCGGGTCACCTACGTCGGTGAGGGTGAGCGCGCCCGCCTGGTCAAGATCTGCCACAACCTGATGCTCGGCGTCGTCGCTCAGTGCATGGCGGAGATCACCGTCCTGGCCGAGAAGGGGGGCGTCAGTCGCGCCGACTTCCTGGAGTTCCTCAACGACAGCGTGATGGGCTCCACCTTCACCCGGTACAAGACGCCGGCCTACGTCAATCTCGATTTCACTCCGACCTTCACCCCCGAGCTGCTGCTCAAGGATTTCCATCTCGGATTCGAGGCCGCCCGCGCGATGAACGTCGCGATGCCGCTCGCCGCGGCCACCGAGCAGATCGTTCAGGGGCTGTCCGGCACCAAGGGCAACGGCGTCGACTTCGCCGCGCTCATCCAACTCGCCGCCGAGACGTCCGGGCTGGAGCTGGCGCCCGAGGACGTCGAGGTCGACGATGGGCTCAGCCCCCTGCCGCCGAGCGCCAACGGGGCCGGGCCGGCCCACGCTGCCGCATCGCCGCATTCTTAGCCCGCCGCCGGAGGGGCCTGGGCGCCCGGCGGGTGGCACCCGCCGGCCGCCCGGGTCGGGAGTCCGGCCGCGGCTCAGGGCATTAGAGAAACAGCGACAGCGGGTGCTCGAGCAGCTCGCGTAGCCGCGCCAGGAACCGTGCCCCGTCCGCGCCGTACAGGATCCGGTGATCGCAGGCGAGACTGAGGTTGATGGTGTTGCGCGCCACGACCGCCCCGTCGGCGTCGACCACCGGACGCGGGCGCAACGAGCCGACGGCGAGGATCGCCGCCTGGGGGGCGTTGATGACCGCTGAGAAGCTGTCAACGCCGAACATGCCGAGGTTGGAGACCGAGAACGTGCTCCCCGCCAGCTCGGCAGGGGAGATCGAGCCGTCGCGGACCTTGCCTGCCAGCTCTCGTGCAGTGGCGGCGATCTGGCCGACCGACTTCTGGTCGGCGTCGAAGATCGTCGGGACGACGAGTGCGTCCTGCGCGGCGACGGCAATCCCGACGTTGACGCGGGAGTGCTCCTCCAGGCCCGCGTCCCGGTAGGAACCGTTGACCCGCGGAAACTCGCGCAGCGCGACCGCGACCGCCTTGACGATGAAGTCGTTGTAGGACGGCACCGCGTCGGTGGCGTCGCGCAGTTGGGCACGCAGCGCAACGAGCTCGGTCATGTCGACGTCGGCCCGCAGCTCGAAATCCGGGACGTTGGCCCGGGACTCCGCCATTCGCCGGGCGATCGTCTGCTGCATCCGGCTCAGGGGGTGGCGCGTGGTCTCGCCCTTGGCCTGTCCCGGGGCGGCTGTCTCAGCGGCCGGCTCCGCGCCGTTGCCGGCGCCCAGCCCTCCGGCGGCGGAACGCTCGACGTCGGCGCGGACAACGCGGCCCTGGGGCCCGGAGCCGACGAGCGTCGCGAGGTCGACTCCGAGCTCGGCGGCGATCCGGCGTGCCAGTGGCGAGGCTTTGACGCGGGCACCGGGAGCGGCGGGAGACGCCGGTGCGGTTGGCGGAGCGGCGGCTGCGGCGGCCGGCTGCGGCAGGACCGAACCGGCGGTGGCGCCGGCAGCGGCGGACGACATCTCCCCGGCCGACTCTGCAGTCACGCCCGCCGTGGAGCGAACCTCCTCGCCGGGCTGACCCACGGTCGCGATCACGGCGCCGACGGCGACACTGTCCCCCTCTGCCGCGCCGACGCTGAGCACGGTCCCGTCGATCTCTGACTCGTAGGTCACGCTCGCCTTATCGGTCTCGACCTCGACGAGCGGCTCCCCCTGCTTGACGGTGTCGCCCTCGGCGACGAACCACTGGAGGATGGTGCCCTCCTCCATCGAGTCCGAAAGGCGGGGCATCACGATTTCAGTGGCCACTCAAAGCTCCCTCAGCTGCGCGTTGCAAACGTTTGCGATACCATCGTAACCCATCACGCGGTAGGTGGTTGTGACCGAGTCGTCGGGAAGGAGATGGGATGGCCAGACTGCACTCGCCGGAGCAGCAGGACGCGACCAGCGCGTACCTGGAGGCATACGGACGGATGCTGCTCATCCGGCAGTTCGAGGCCGCGATGCACCGCCTGTTCCTCCGGGGAGAGGTCCACGGCACCACCCATCTCTACGCCGGCCAGGAGGCCTGCGCGGTCGGGGTCTGCATGGCGCTGCAGGACGGGGACTATGCCGCCGGAACCTACCGGGGTCACGGCCACGCGCTCGCCAAGGGGACGGGCCCCGAGCCGCTCATCGCCGAGATGCTCGGGCGCGCCACCGGCGTCTGCGGAGGCCGGGCGGGCTCGATGAACGTGATCGACATCGAGCATGGTCTGGTCGGCTGCTACGGGATCGTCGGCGGCTCGATGGCGGCCGCGCTCGGCGCCGGGATGTCGGCCAAGCGCCAGGGCCGCGTCGCGGTCTGCTTCTTCGGGGACGGCGCGACCAACCAGGCCTACTTCCACGAGTGCATGAACATGGCCGCGATCCTGTCGCTGCCGGTGGTCTTCGTGTGCGAGAACAACCTCTACGCCGAGTTCACGCCGATGGCCGACGCCACCGCGGGCGGCGACATCGCCGGCCGTGCCGCCGCGTACGGGATGCCGTCGGCGGTGGTCGACGGCAACGACCTGTGGGCGGTCCGCGACGCGGCGAGTGAGGCGGTCACGCGGGCACGTGGGGGAGAGGGCCCCACCCTGCTGGAGTGCCGGACCTACCGTCACTATGGGCATTCCAAGTCAGACCCAGCCCCCTACCGGACCAAGGAGGAGGTCGAGGAGTGGTTCGAGCGTGATCCACTCAAACTCGCCCGCGCCCGGCTGCTCACGGATGGTCTGAGCGAGGAACAGGTCGCCGCGGTGGAGGAGGCGATCACCGCCGAGATCGAGCAGGCGATCGAGAACGCGCTGGCCGCCCCGTATCCCGATCCGGCGCAGGACGCGGCCACGGAGTTCAGCGCATGAGCACACTCGAATTCAGGACCGCCATCCGTGACGCGCTGGCCGAGGAGTTGGAGCGGGATCCGTCGGTCGTCTTCTTCGGCGAGGACGTCGCTGCCGCCGGTGGGGTCTTCAAGGCGACCCCGGATCTGTACAAGCGCTTCGGCCCCGACCGGGTGTTCGACACGCCGATCTCCGAGCTGGCGCTCGCTGGTGCCGCCTACGGCGCCGCGGTGACCGGGCTGCGCCCGGTGTTCGAGGTCATGTTCGGCGACTTCATGGCGCTTCCGATGGACAGCCTCGTCAACCAGGCGGCGAAGTTCTGGTACATCAGCAACGAGCAGGGGACCGTCCCGCTCGTCGTGCGCTCCGCCGTCGGCGCGGGCGGTCGCTTCGGCGCGATTCACTCCCAGACCCATGGCACCTGGTTTCAGGGGGTCCCCGGCCTGAAGATCGCCTTCCCGTCCTCGCCTGCTGAGGCCAAGGGCCTGCTCAAGGGCGCGATCCGGGACGACAACCCAGTCGTGTTCCTGGAGCACAAGCGCCTGTACTCGGTCAAGGGTCCGGCCCCTGCGCCGGATGAGGTGATCCCGCTCGGCCAGGCCCGGATCGCTCGCAGCGGACGTGACCTCACGATCGTGTCGGTTGGCAAGGGAGTGCCTGACGCGCTGGAGGCCGCCGAGCGCCTGGAACAGGACGGCATCTCGGCCGAGGTCGTCGACCTGCGGACGCTGCGCCCGCTCGACGTTGGAACCGTGCTCGAGTCGGTGGCGCGCACCAACCGCATCCTCGCCGTGGAGGAGGGGCCGCGCACCGGCGGCTGGGCGGCGGGGCTGCTGGGCGCGGTCGCCGAGGAGGGCCTGCACGACCTCGACGACGCCTGGGTGCTCGCCACCGCCGAGACCCCGATCCCGTACAGCCCGACGCTGGAGGACGCGTTCCTGCCCCAGGCCGACGCGATCACCGACAGCGTCAGCGCCCGCCTCGGCGTCGCCGCACCGGCACGATGACGGTCCGGCGGGCGTGATGACGCACATCAGCTACGTCGACCCGGCGACGATCACCGATCCTGAGCTGCTGGCGATCATGGAACGGGCCCGGACGCTCGGCACGCCGCGGCCGGAGAGCCAGGCGGTCCGTCTGCACCACCCGGACGTCATGAAAGCCTTCAACAACGCCTGGGAGGTGTTCTTTCGCCAGGGGGTGTGCGATCACGCGATCAAGGAGCTCTGCCGGCTCTACATCTCCAAATCGGTGCAGTGTGAGTACTGCGGCGCGCAGCGGTCGGTCCAGGCATCCCAGCAGGGGACGACCGAGGAGCAGGTCGACGAGATCCTCAACTTCGAGAGCTCCGAGCGCTTCGACGACCGGGAGCGCACCGCGCTGGAGTGGGCGATGGCGATCGCCTGGGACCCGACGCTGGCCGCCGAGGACCTGTGGGACCGTCTGCACCGGCACTTCACCGAGCCCCAGCTGGTGGAGCTCGGGCACTTCATCGCGCTGACGCTCGGCCAGCAGCGCTTTCTCAAAACCGTTGGCATCCGCCATGGTGAGGTGTTGGCCGACACCGACGCCGGACTGGCGCCGGCCGAGGCGCAGCGGCTGCGGGCCGCCGACTGACCACCGCGCCGCCGCGGCCGAACGTAGGCTTGCCAGATGCGCCGGCGCTGCTACGTCGCCAGTCCGCTTGGGTTCACCGAGGCGGGGCGCGACTACTACACGCGGGTGCTGCTGCCGGCGCTGGCGAGCGTCGTCGAGCCGGTCGATCCATGGGGGCTGACGAGCGCCGAAGAGCTGGCTCGGGCCGCCGCCGACGGCCGGGAGGCGGAGCTGGCGCTCGTCATCGGACGGCGTAACGCGGAGGCGATCCGCTCCTGCGCCCTGCTGGCCGCCGTGCTCGACGGACAGGAGCTCGACTCCGGGACGGCGGCCGAAGTCGGCTACGCCGCCGCGCTCGGCCTGCGCTGCTATGGGTTGCGCACCGACCTGCGCCGCAGCGGCGAGCCCGGCGCCCAGGTCAATCTCCAGGTCCAGGCGTTCATCCACGACAGTGGGGGGACGTTGCTGGGAACGCTCGAGGACCTGGTGAGCGCTCTCGCGCAGACCCCGGCGGCAGCGGATTAGTCAGTCGCGCCGACGGCCGATTTGACGAGCGTCGTCTCAGGCGAGATGTAGGTGCCGCGGTTCTCGCCGCAGCAGATCGCCGAGATTGCGTCGCGCTCGTCGAAGTCGAAGACGTGCAGCGGTAGCTCGTAGTCACGGGCCAGCACGATCGCGGCCTGGTCCATCACCCGGAGGTCGCGTTCGAGCACGTCCTTGTAGCCGAGGCTGTCGTAGCGGTTGGCACCGGCCTCCTTGCGGGGATCACGGTCATAGATCCCGTCGGTTCCGTGCTTGGCGAGCAGGATCGCGTCGGCCCGCAGCTCGATCGCCCGCTGCACGGCCGGGTAGTCGGTCGTCACGTAGGGCTGCCCGATCCCGCAGGCGAGCAGGACCAGCCGCTCGCGCTCCAGGTGCGACAGGGCGCGCAGGCGGATGAACGGCTCGGCCATGGACGGCATCGGCAACGCTGTCATCAGCCGGACGTCGTCGAGGCCGCGGTGCTTGAGCACGCCGCGCAGAAGGATCCCGTTCATGACGGTGCCGAGCATCCCGATGTTGTCGGCCTCGGCCCGCTCGATGCTCCACTCGTCGGCCACGTTGCCGCGGAAGAAGTTGCCGCCGCCCACGACGACCGCCTCCTCGACGCCGAGTTCGCGCGCGGCGATCAGCTGATCGGCGACGTAGCCGAGCGCCGTGGAGTCCAGCCCGAATGGGGCAGCCCCGGCGAATGCACGCCCGCTGAGCTTGACGACGACGCGCCGGTAGCGGAGCGAGGACACGGCGCAAGCCTAGCGTATGCCCCCTCGCACGACGGGGTCCGCCGCGGACAGGCGACAGAACCTGCGACCCTTGCCGCGATGACGCGCAGAGGGTCCACGACGGCGACTCGCGAGGCCCCCGGCGGTCGGCCGCCGCGGGCCCGCAGCTGGTTCTCACCGCAGGCCAACGTCACCGGACGGGGGATCGTCGCCGGTTACACGGCGCGCTTCTGGGCGATCGTCGTCATGGTCGGGGTGATCGCCGGCGCCGGCGCGGCCGCGCTCGTCGGCCTGCTGCATCTCGTGGAGCACGTCGCCTACGGCTACCGCAGCGGCCCGTTCCTCGACGGGGTGGCGCGGGCACCGGCGTGGCGGATCGTCGCTGCGTTGATCGTGGCTGCGGGCGTGGTGGCGATCGGGATTCTCGTGGTCGGCCGGCTGCGCAGCACTGGTGGCGCCGAGGTGTCAGAGGCGGTATGGCTGCGCGGCGCCCGGATGTCGCTGCCCCACAGCATCGTCCGTGCGCTGGTGTCGATCATCACCGTCGGTCTGGGCGTCTCGCTGGGGCGCGAGGGGGCACCGCAGCTGGTCGGGGCCGCCACCGCCAGCCGGCTGGCCGAGTGGGCGCAGCTGGAGATCTGGCAGAGGCGCCTGCTCGTCGCATCGGGCGCGGGCGCGGGCTTCGCCGCCGTCTACAACGTCCCGCTCGGAGGCTCGCTGTTCGCCTTGGAGGTTCTGCTCGGCACGATCTCGTTGCCGCTCGTGCTTCCGGCCCTGGCGACATCTGTGACCGCCACCGGGGTGGCGTGGATTGCGCTCGGCACCTCTCCGACCTACCGCCTGCCCAGCTACCCCGTCCATCCGGCCCAGCTCGTCTGGGCATTGCTGGTCGGGCCGGTGATCGGGATGGTGGCGATCGCCTGGGTGCGCCTGATCGCCCGCGCCGGGGCCGTGCGTCTGCACGGCCGGGCCCGTTTCATCGCCCCGTTGGTCGTCTTCATCGCGCTAGGCCTGCTCGCGATCCCCTACCCACAGCTGCTGGGTAACGGCAAGGGCATCGTTCAGCTCGAGGCGCTGGGCGGCCTGTCGCTCGGGCTGTTGTGCGTGCTCCTGATCCTCAAGCCCCTGGTCACCGCGGCCTGCCTCGGGGCCGGGTCCCCCGGCGGCCTGTTCACCCCGACCCTCACCGTGGGGGTGCTGCTCTCCGGGGTGCTGGGAACGATCTGGCTGCACATCTGGCCGGGCGCCCAGCTGGGGGCCTACGCGATCATCGGTGGCGGGGCGTTTCTCGCCGCCGCCATGCAGGGACCCCTGTCCGGGGTGGTGCTCGTCCTCGAGCTCACGCGCAACTTCGACTCGCTGATGGCGCCCACGCTGCTGGCGGTCGTGGAGGCCACGGTCATCGCCCGCCGGCTCGGAGCCCCGTCGATCTACTCGGCGCGGCTGCGCCCCGATCCCGACGCTGCTCCGGGACCACCGGCTGCCGAGGCCTCGATCGCGGCACTCGACGCCCAACCGGAGCCGCCGGGCAGCTCGGCTCAACCGCCGGATGCTTAACGAGAAGCGCCGGCCGCGGGGCGAACCCCACGACCGGCGCTGGTCGTCAATGCGGTGTCGTCAGCCGATCAGGCGGCGCGCCGGAGCTCCTCGAGATCCGTGCTCAAGGCCAGGCGGCTGAGGCCCTGCTGCTCAAGCTCACGGGCCTTGCTCAGCGGGATGCCGAGCTCGATCCCGGTCTGGCGGAGGTTGAGCGGCTCGGTGCCGGCAAGGCCGAAGCGCAGCCGGATCACGTTGCGCTCAGGCTCAGGCAGCTGGGAGACAGCCCCGCTGATGAGCTCCTCACGCTCGGCCGTCTCGACCTCTTCGGTCGGCTCGGGCCGGTCAGAGGCGAGCAGGTCGCCAAACGCGGTCTCGCCGTCCTCGCCCACGGGCTGGTCAAGGCTCGTCAGCCCGCGGGTCAACTCCCGCAGCTCGGCGACCTCTTCCACCTCGAGCTTGGCCTCGGCGGCGATCTCCTCGTCGGTGGGCTCACGGCCGAGCTTGGTGCTCAGCTCGCTCTCAACCTTGCGCACCTTGGTCTGGCGCTGGGCGACGTGCACCGGAAGGCGAATCGTGCGTCCGTGGTTCTGCAGGCCGCGCTGGAGAGCCTGACGGATCCACAGCGTGCCGTAGGTCGAGAACTTGAATCCGCGACGCCAGTCGAACTTCTCGACGGCCCGGATGAGCCCGAGCATGCCCTCCTGGACCAGGTCCTCCATCGGAAGGCCGTGGCCCTGGTAGCGGCGTGCCTGGGAGACGACCAGTCGCAGGTTCGAGTTGATCATCCGCTCCTTGGCGGCGAGATCACCCCGCTCGATGCGCTTGGCCAGTTCGATCTCCTCGTCGGCGGTCAGCAGCGCGTGCGCGCGGGCCGCCCTCAGGAAGAGGTCGAGCGAATTCTCCGTCATGGCGCCGGTGCCGGCGCCTGCGCTCACACGAGCCTCGGCCGCCGAGCGATGCTCGGTCGGACGGGTAGCGCGACGGCGTGGCGTACGGCGCCGCGCGGGAGCGGCTCCGTTCCCACCATGCTCGCCGCGGGTGCGGGCGCGCTGGTTGGTGTCGTGATGCTCGCGACCCGGTGTCGGGGTCTCGCGGGCGTCGGTATCAAAGCTGGTCAGAACAATCTCCGTGTCTCGCATGGGTTTACTCCGCCAGTAATAGTAGCACTTGTTCGATGATTATCGAACTATGCTGTCCGCCTTCTAGTCGCGGAGTCGGACGGACGTGCGTGCGCCCTCGTACGAATGCTTCCCGACTTACGCCGGATTACGCATTCCGCAACCCTATTTCGCCGATGAGATGGCGATTCGGGCTCAAACTGCTGCCAAAACCCCCCCAACTGGGGGGTTCGGCCGAATCAGGCGCCGTTGACGAGCTTGGTGATGTCCGGCGTACCGAGGCCCGTCACCAGGTCATACCCCGGCGCTGCAGGATACAGACCATTGGACCCGATCGTGATGTCGTGGTACGCGGCCGCCGGTTCGGTCTTGTAGAGCACCGGCCCGGCGAAACCGAGGCCGCCACTGTGCGCGCCCTGCGCGCGGGCCCAGATGCCCTGCCATGAGGGAGCGCTGGCGCTCGTGCCGCCGATCACCGTCACCGTCCCGGCGACGACGACGTCGTAGCCGCTCTCAGGGTCGGCGTCGAGGCTGACGTCCGGCACCCCACGGTTGACGAGCGGCACGACGCCGCCGACCGAGGTCCCTGACTGGAAGGACGGAGTCGGCTCCAAGGGGCTGATCCCACCGCCGCTGCCGTACCAGGCGATCTCCGTCGGGCCGGAGGGGGAGAGGACGCTCGTGCCGCCCACGCCGATGCCGTACGGGCTCGACGCCGGGTAGTTGGTATCCGGGATGCCCGCCGGGACGCCGTTGACCCCGGTGAGCGCCGGGCACTGGGAGCCCGTATCGCCTGAGGAGAAGAACATCGACTGGCCCTGCGCGTCAGCCTGCTTGAGGACCGCGTCCAGCCCGGTGGTGAAGCCGGCCGCATAGGCGAGCAGGTCGCACTCACCGGCCGAGAAGCTGCCCTGCTTGGACAGGTTGTCGGTGACCCAGCGATTGACCGTGGTGAGGATGTCGGAGTCGTTGAGCGATGGTCCTACGTAGACGTCGAGTGTCGAGACGCCGGGGGCGAACCCGGTCGAGTATTGGCTGTCGAGGTCCCACTCATCGCTGCCGGAGGTGTCGCTCGATGCGGCGCCGACGTTGATCTGGTTCCAGGTGACGCTCGGCAGGCCGTACTTCTTCTCAAACGTCGCCAGGTCGGCCTTGGGCTGGCTGAGGTTGCCCTCGGTGATGATCGCCAACTGCTGGCCACTGCCCGTCTGGGCCGATGGCGCGTCGTAGATCGACCAGAAGTTCTGCGGCGTGTAGGCCGCCGGATAGCTCAGGGAGGGCAGAGCGGCTGTGGTGTGTCCGAGCAGTCCGCCGGTCGCGCCGCTGACCACCGAGCCGGCCTGCGCCAGCAATCCGGCGGCGGGTCCGGCGGCTGCGGCCGTGCCGGC
>JBAWFG010000217.1:0-21713 GCA_049591655.1 Solirubrobacteraceae bacterium | reverse complement strand
GCCCGCGACGGTGGACGTTGACGGCGTGGGGGGCGGCAATCGGCAATCCCCGACGGCCGCGCCCGCAGCGTTGGACGTTGACGGCACAGGTGGCGGCATACGTCCAACCTCGCGCCGAGCGGCCGTCTCGGTGCACGTTTGCAGGCCCGGCGGGCCTGAGCCTCACCCCATCACGGGCAGCCGCAGGGCCGAGGGATGCGCTGGGCCGTGCAGGATCTGGATCTGCACCGGCTGCATGGACGCCGCGGTCGCCGTGGCCGGATCGTCGCCGGTACCCGGGTTGCGCGCGTAGCGGGGGTGCGCGCCGGATGACACCTGCAGGCGGATCCGGTGCCCGGCGGCGAACCGGTGCCCGATCGGCCACAGCCGGAAGGCCACCCGCCAGGACCCGTCGGGCGCCTGCTCATGACGGTGCGGTGCGACGCTCGTCAGCGCGTCGCAGACGTTACGTGACACCCCCTCGGCGTCGACATCACAGACCCGAGCGAATATGTCGAAATGGGGCCGGTCGGCCCGGACCCACAGCTCGGCGAACACGTCACCGATCGCCTCGACGGCCTCGACGAGCACCGGTCCGGTGTACGTGAGCACGTCGGGCCGGGCCTCCAGCGGCGCGTTGTCGACGACCGCGGCCCGCGCCAGCAGGATCGGCCCGCCGAGCGACGGCGTCGGCTCGGCCGGGTCATAGCGGTAGCCGTCGGCGCCCTCGCCGGTGGCCGGCGCGTCTCCGAGCGTCGCTGCGCCGTGGAGGTACAGGCTGCGGGTGTGGACACCGGGAGGCGGCCAGGTTGGCAGGTCGCGCCAGCCACCGCCCGAGCGCTCGCCGGTGACCATGATCCGCACCGCGGCCGGGCGCACCAGCCGATCGTCGCCGAGCAGGTGGGCCCGCATCCAGGCCAGACCGTCGCGGTGCCCGGCCGCCGCCAGCGCCGGGGAGATGTGCGTCCAGGGACCGATCAGCAGTTGCGGCGCACGTCCGGCGGCCTGCAGCGCCTCGAAGTCGTCAAGCATCCACGGCAGCAGGATGTCGTACCAGCCCCCGATGAACTGCACCCGGGCGGTGACCTCGCCGACCCGGGCGGAGAAGTCACGCCGCGTCCAGTAGGGGTCATCACGCCCCGGGCTGGCAAACGCCTCCTGAAACCACGCCACCTCCCCGCCGGTGGCCCGGGTGTCGAGATCGGCGAGCGGCAACTCGGACAGCAGTGCCTGCAGCCCCCGCAGACGCCGGTTGATCGCCAACGGGGCGAACCGGGCCTCCTGGGCGCCGATGATCACCATCCAGGAGGCGACGTTCTCCAGCGACAGGCTCGACCCGGCGTACGTCTGGCCGTGAAACTGCGAAGCGCTCACCTGAATCGACATCGCGGCCAGCTCCTCGGTCTCGGCGGCGATCGCCCACTGCACGAATCCCAGGTAGCTGGGGCCGATCGTGCCCACCGGCCCGGCGTGCCACGGCTGCGTTCGCAGCCAGCGCACCGTGGCCAGGCCGTCGGCGCGCTCGTCAAATGGACTGAACGTGCCGCCGGAGCCGAATGTGCCCCGGACGCTCTGGATCACCACCTGCAGCCCCCGCTCGGCGAGCAGGCGCCCGAACACGGCGCCCACGAGCTGGCGCCGCCCATAGGGTGAGCGCACCAGCACGGTCGGCTGGGCCGTGTCGGCCGTCTCACGCGCCACCCATCGGTCAGACAGCAGCCGCACGCCGTCGTCGGCGGGGGTCGTCAAGTCGCGCTCGCAGACGACGTCGCGGGTGAGCGGCCGCGGGAGCCGCATCGCGCGGCCGAGAACCTCACTGATCAACGTCACGGGTGACGGGGATGCTACGAAGCCGGGACTGCGACCGGCCGGTATTGGAGATAATCCCCGCCATGGCCGACGAGGCTCCGCTGAAGCGCACGCCGGCCGGCCTGGTTCCACAGGGGTCCGGATGGTTCGTGCTCAACGCCCGTGACGCCCCCTGGCAGACGGGCGAATTCGGCGCCTACACCCGCTTTGAGGGCGACGCGCGGTTCGAGTCGCTGGGGCTCAACATCGCCGTGCTGGAGCCCGGCCAGCCGTCCTGTTACTACCACGCCGAAGACGATCAGGAGGACTTCCTGGTGCTCAGCGGGGAGTGCCTGCTGCTCATCGAGGAGCAGGAGCGCCCACTGCGCCAGTGGGACTTCGTGCACTGTCCGGCGTGGACGCGACACGTGTTCGTCGGCGCCGGGGAGGGTCCGTGCACGCTGCTGGCGGTCGGTACCCGCCAGGGTGACGGCGTCGTCTATCCCGCCTCCGAGCTCGCACAGCGCCACCGCGCCGGGGTCAGCCAGGAGACACGCAGCCCCGACGATGCCTATGCCGGACTGGCTGACGACGTTGAGACCGCCTGCCGCCCGGAATGGCCGGCCGAGGGCTGATGGAGCAGCTGAGCGGGCGCACCTTCCTGGTCACCGGCGCCAACACCGGGATCGGTCTCGCGACGACCGAGGCTCTCGCCGCTCGGGGCGCGACCGTGGTGATGGCATGCCGGTCGGTGCAGCGCGCCGAGACCACCCGTGCGGAGATCATCCGGCGCACCGGGAACACCGACGTGGAGCTGCTCGAGCTCGACCTCGACGATCTGGACTCGGTGCGGGCATGCGCCGCGGCGTTCCTCGCCTCCGGCCGGCCACTGCACGTCCTCATCAACAACGCCGGAATGGCGGGCCGGCGCGGTCTCACCGCCAGCGGGTTCGAGCTGGCGTTCGGCACCAATCACGTCGGGCCGTTCCTGCTCACCGGCCTGCTGCTCGACCGTCTGCGCGCCGACGCTCCGGGCCGGATCGTCAACGTCGCCTCCGATGCCCATTACCGCGCCACGGGGATCGACTTCGACGCGGTGCGCCAACCGACGCGGACCCGGACCGGCTTCGCCGAGTACGGCGTCTCCAAGCTCGCCAACGTCCTGCACGCCCAGGAACTCGCCCGGCGACTGGCCGGCACCGGTGTGACGACGTATGCGCTGCACCCCGGTGTCGTCGCCTCCGACGTGTGGCGCAGCGTACCGTGGCCGATCCGCCCCCTGATCAAGCTGCGGATGCGCTCCACCGAGGACGGTGCGCAGACCTCGCTGTACTGCGCCACCTCACCGGATGTCGCCTCCGACAGCGGTTCCTATTACGAGGAATCCGCCCCCAAGGTGCCCGCAGCAGTCGCCACGCCGGAACTGGCCGGGCAGTTGTGGGAGCACAGCCAGGCCTGGACCGGGTGGTCTGACTCAGCCTGAGCCGTTGCCGTCGGGCAGCCGCCATCCGGGGGGAGGCGGGAGTCGCAGCGCCGCCTCGGGACCCCAGGAGCCGCGGTCGTAGGGCTCGGGCGCCGGCGGATCATCCACGATCGGGGCGCATACCTCCCACAGGCGCTCGATCTGCTCGGAGCGGGTGAACAGCAGCCGCTCCTGGATCATGACGTCGTGCAGCAGGCGCTCGTAGGCCTCAAGCCCGTCGGCGCCGTCAAACGCCTTCTCGACGTCCAGCGTGAGCGCCGCGCGGCCGAGCTCGATGTCCGGCCCGGGGATCTTGGCCTCCACCTCGATGCGGACCTGCGGGTCGTCGGAGAGCTCGAACACGAGCTCTGAGGGACGTACCACCTGGTCGGGATCCTGGTTGGGGAAGATCCGCAGCGGCGCCTCGGTGAAGCCGATCGTCACCGTGCGACGGCCCTCGGCCAGTGACTTCCCGGTCCGCAGGTAAAAGGGGACCCCGCTCCAGCGCCAGCTGTCGACGTAGACCTCGAGCGCGGCGAACGTCTCGCGCTGGGAGTCGGCGGCGACGTCGTCCTCGTCGCGGTAGCCCTCGTACTGGCCGAACACCACGCGGTCGGGGTCGACCGGTCGGATCGCCTCGAACAGCTTTGTCCGCTCGAGGTGCAGCGCCTCGGCGTCGATCCGCGACGGCGGCTCCAGCGCGACGATTCCGAGGATCTGCAGGAGGTGAGTGACGACCATGTCGCGGAACGCGCCCGTCTCCTCATAGAAGCTGGCTCGGCCCTGGATGTCGATCGCCTCGGGCACGTCGATCTGAACGTAGGCGATGTGGTCACGGTTCCAGATCGGCTCGAACATCCCGTTGGCGAACCGCAGGGCGAGGATGTTCTGGGCCGCCTCCTTGCCGAGGAAGTGGTCGATCCGGTAGATCGACTCCTCATCGAGTACCTCGTGCAGCGCGGAGTTGAGCGCCCGGGCACTGGCGACGTCATGTCCGAACGGCTTCTCGACGACGAGCGAGCAGTTGTCGGCGATGCCGGTCGAGCCAAGCATCCCGACCATGTCACGCATCGCTCCCGGCGGTACCGAGAGGTACACCAGTCGCTCACCCTTGGCGCCGATCTCGGCCTCGGCGTCAGTGACCGCCTGAGCGAGATCTCGGCCGTCGTCGGCGCTTGACACGACGAAGCTGAGTTTGGCGGCGAACTCGTCCCAGCACTCGTCGATCTCCACGCGGCCGTACTCCGACAGCGCGTCATGGATCCGGTCACGGAACTCGCCGTCGCTGCCGGGCGAATGGCGGCCGGATCCGATGATCCGGAAGTCGTCGGGCATCAGGCCCTCGCGGAACAGATGAAAGAAACCGGGGAACAGCTTGCGCTTGGCCAGATCGCCGGTGGCGCCGAACAGGACGAGCACGCGGTTGGAGGGCCGTTGGTCGGCGTGATGCGGCATTGCCCCACCCTACCCCGCCCCGCGACCGCGTACCGCTGGAGCCGCCGGACGGGAGCCGGACGGGAGCCGGACGGGAACTGGTGGTGCTGCCGGACGGCGGCCGTGACCGGTCGTTAGGCGGGTATGGCAACGGTGTTTGCGGGCGATTAGACGTGTCCCGATGCCCTAAAAGCGGGTGGATACTGGGGATCGATGATCCGCGCACCGCAGCGGCGCCACCGACACGGCCGCCACTCCCGCTGGGCGCTGCCGGCGGTCCTCGTCGTCTGTCTGGCCTGCCTGGTCCCGGCCTATGCTGCGGTCGCGCCGTCACAACCTCCCGGGCGCCGGCCCACGCCCCACGCGTCACCTGCGCCCGGCCCGCCGGTTACCGCGCGGGTGACCGTCGCCGCTGACGCGCAGATGACCGACGTGCCCCGTTCCTTCTTCGGCGTGTCGACCGAATACGGCGCGCTGCCGGCGTGGGCGCCGGCGATGGGTCTGCTCGAGCGGGCGCTGACGCTGCTGCACGTCGACGGCAACGGGCCGATGGTTCTGAGGATCGGCGGTGACTCGGCCGACCACGCCTTCTGGGACCCCCAGTCGCTGCCGCTGCCGCGGTGGGCATTCACACTGGCGCCGCGCTGGGTCCGCCAGGCCCGGGCGCTCGTGCAGGCACTCGGCGTGCGCCTGATCCTCGACCTCAACCTGATCACCGACACCCCGGCGACGGCGGCGCAGTGGGCGCGCGCCGCCGAGGCCGGGCTGCCCCGCGGGAGCATCTCCGCCTTCGAGGTCGGCAACGAGCCCGACATATACAGCCGCGCGGACTGGGTGGCGCTGACCGCGGGGCGGCCCTTCACCGGCCGGGCGTTCGGTGGACGCCGCCTGCCGCGGTCGATCGCGGCTGGCGGCTACGTCGCCGCATTCCAGGACTACACCCGCGCGCTGCGCCGGGTCGCACCTGAGGTCAAGCTGGCCGGTCCGGCGCTCGCCAACCCGGTCACCCACGGCCGGTGGGTGGAGCGGCTGATTCGCGAAGCGGGACATGCACTCGGCCTGGTCACGATCCACCGCTACCCCTATTCGGCGTGCGCGCGCCGGAGCGCCCGCGCCTACCCCACCGTCGCGCGGCTGCTCAGTCCCGCCGCATCCGGCGCCATGGCCCAGGCGCTCGTCCCGCAGATCGATGCCGCCCACGACGCCGGGCTCGCGCTGCGCGTGACCGAGCTCAACTCGGTCACCTGCGGCGGCCTGCCAGGTGTCAGCACGTCGTTCGCCACGGCGCTGTGGGCGCCCGACGCGCTGTTCTCGCTGCTGCGGGCGGGAGCCGATGGCGTCAACCTTCACGTCCGGGCCAACACGATCAACGCCCCGTTCGCGCTGACGGCACAGGGGTTCCTCGCCCGACCGCTCATGTACGGGCTGATCCTGTTCACCCGGGCGCTCGGCCCGGAGGCGCGATTGGTCGCGGTGGCCAGCAGTCACCCCCGCGCAGTGCAGCTGTCAGCGTGGGCGGTGCGGGTCGGCACCGGAACCCTGCACGTCGTGCTCATCGACAAGGGGCGGCGCGCGGCGCGTGTGTCGCTGCGGCTGCCCGGCACCGGACGCGCCGAGCTGCAGCGGTTGCTCGCCCCGTCCGCCGCCGCCCAGGGCGATGTGACGCTCGCCGGCCGTCGGCTGGCGGCCGAGGGCAACTGGGTGGGCCCGGAGGCCACCCAGACGGTGACGCCGCGAGCCGGGCGCTACACCGTCGAGCTGCACCGCCAGAGCGCCCTGCTGCTCAGCGTCCGGGTGCGCCCTGGTGCGCTGGGGGCTACTGGTGTCCAGCCACGGCGTGTGGCCGGTAGGGCTCCTGCAGCTTCTCGATCTCGTCGTCGCTGAGCGACAGTCGCTCGGCGGCCAGCGCATCCTGAAGATGACCGAGCTTGGTCGCGCCGACGATCGGCGCGGTGACGCCGGGCCGGTGCAGCAGCCAGGCCAGGGCCACCTGCGCGGTCGGGACGCCACGTGCGGCGGCGACCTCGTCGGCGCGCTCGACGACATCGAAGTCGACCTCCGGCGTGTACAGGGTGTCGGCGAACGCGTCGGTCTGCGCCCGCTTGGTCGTCCGGTCCCCGGAGCGGGTGCGGTTGCCGGTGAGCATCCCGCGAGCCAGCGGGCTCCACGGAATCACCGCGACACCCTGGTCGACGCACTGCGGGATCATCTCCCGCTCCTCCTCGCGGTAGACGAGGTTGTAGTGGTTCTGCATCGAGACAAACCGGGTGCCCGCCCGGGCGTCAGCCGCCGCCTGAGCCTTGGCGAACTGCCACGCGAACATGCTGCTGGCCCCGATGTAGCGGGCCTTGCCGGCGCGCACGACGTCGTTGAGGGCGTCCATCGTCTCCTCGATCGGAGTGCGGGGGTCGAAGCGATGGATCTGGTAGAGGTCGACGTAATCCGTCTCGAGGCGCTGGAGGGAGGCATCGATCGAGGCGAGGATGTGCTTGCGCGACAGGCCCTGGCCGTTGACACCCGGCATCGTGCGGCCGTTGACCTTGGTCGCCAGGACGTACTCCTCGCGCATGCCGAACAGCTTGCGCAGCAGGCGTCCGGTGATGACCTCGCTCTGACCGCCGTTGTAGACATCGGCGGTGTCGAAGAAGGTGATCCCGCCTTCGACCGCGGCGCGAACGATGGGCTCGGCGTCGGGCTCCTCCAGCGCCCATTCACGCGTCTCGTGGCGGCCGTAGCTCATCATGCCCAGACACACCCGGGACACGCGGATTCCGGTCCGGCCGAGGTTGACGTAATCCATGGGGCTCTCCCTGTGTCGTGGGGCTCGTGGCGCCGCGGAGCGGCGGTCATCCGACACATAGCAGGCGTCTGGCGCCACGTGGGCGTCGCCGCGGCGCTGCTCAGTCCCGGTGGCGCTCCACGGCCGCGGCAACCCGCTCCGCGATCCGGCGGTAGGAGAACGTCGTGACCCCGCCCGTGTGCGCGGTCACCGAGACGTTCTCGTCCAGCAGCGGATCCCCGGGGTCGATCGGCTCCTGCCAGTAGACGTCAAGCCCGGCGCCGCCGAGCTGCCCGCTGCGCAGCGCGTCCAGCAGCGCGTCGTAGTCGACGACCGGGCCGCGGGCGACATTGATCAGCTGGGCGCCGCGCGCCAGTGCCGCCAGCTGTGGGGCGCCGACGAGACCCCGCGTGGCCGCCGACAGCGTGCAGCAGACGATCAGCGCCTCGGCGCCGTCAAGCGCGGCGAGGAGTTCTGAGACGGGCGCGTAATCGGCGAGCGGCAGCCGGGCCGCGGCCGGCGACAGATCGCCGCGCTCCCGGGTCCCGATGCCGGTGATCTGCGCCTCAAAGCCCGCCAGGCGCTGCACGACGGCCTGGCCGACCGCACCGAGCCCCAGCACGACCACCCGGGCCTGGTTGAGGGGCATGCCGAGCGGCTCACCGAGCTTGCCGGCCGCCACCGCGTCACGAGCCTCGCCCAGGCGGCGGCGCAGGGCGAGGAGATGCAGCACGGCGATCTCCCCCACCCCGTCGGCGTTGCCGGTTTCTCCGGCTGCGACGTTGGCCACCTCGATACCGCGCTCACGCGCCGCCTCGATGTCGACCCCCTCCAGGCCGACCCCGAACTGCTGGATGAGCCGCGGGCGCAACCGGTCCATCACAGCGGCATCGATCCGGCTCATCAACGGCACGATCACGTCGACGGGGTCGACAACCGTCTCGTGGCCGATCAGGATCTCGTCACCGGGCAGCAGTTCCCGCAGCAGGTCGGCGGCCGCCGGGAAGGCCGTTGAGGCGACGAGGATCCGCAAGGCCCCCGATTATGAAGGCTGGCCAGCGGCGGTAACGGCGCCCGAGTGGATGTAGTCCATGACCGCCTCGCCGAGACCGAGGTCGAGGGTCACCGAGCCACCGGTCAACCGCAGCCGGGCGCCGTCCGCGGTGATCTCGGCCGTCCAGCCGTGGCGGTCGACGTTGCGCAGCGCGGCGCGCAGGACGTGGTCGGCACGCTCCTCGCGCGTGTCGGGGATGAGCGGGCGATCGAGCGCCAGCTGCAGTTCATATTCGATCTCGGTTTGCGTCCGGTCGCGGATCTGCTGCAGGTTGATGTCGATCTGCGCCGCCACGGGGGCCAAGGCGATGTCGGCGGAAGCCTTCGGAAGCAGTGTCATATGAGAGCGCCTTCAGGATGGTTCGTCACGGTGGCGCCATCCAACCGGGTCACGTCATCGCGGGCATCCGGGCTCTGGCGCGCCCCGACCGCTCAAACTACGGATGGAGAGCGAGCCCTCCGGGCCTCAGGGCATGAACAGCAGGCCCTGCGGCGCCAGCGGGGCGCCGCCGACCGCAGCCCGGCTGATCATCCCCGAGCGCGGATCAAGGACGCCGAGATAGTTGGCGGGGAAGCCCGGCGCCGGGCACGTGCTGGGGGCATTGCTCTCGTCGCAGGGTGTGGCGGCGACGAGCACCGAGCCCCGCCGGAACGGTCCGGTGATCCGGTCGATCGTTCCCGCGCCGGTGTTGGTTGCGTACAACGTCCCGCCGGCGGCAGACGGCCACGCGGTGTCGTCGACCGACGCCGAGAGCTTGAGCACCGACAGCCGGCCACGGGCATTCCGGAAGATCTGCTGCTCGTCACCTTGGCTGGTGAGCATGAAATCGCCGGCGAACCGCTGAGCCCAGGCGGGCACGATCTCGCTGGAGTCGGGGTCGGTGAGCGCCAGACGCACGCGCCCGGACCCGCTCTTCGCCATGGCCTCGTCGCTGAAGAGAGGACGCAGCGTGACCACGCGGGCGGCCAGGTGCAGCGTCGCGCGGTACACGGCGGGATACGCGGCGCGAGGAGCCTGGGCACCGGTGGTGCCCGGGGCCGAGGCGCTGATCAGGATCGTCCCGCGGTCGATCGAGATGGCGTCGCTGCCCCCGCGGGACGGAAGCGGCCGGCTATAGCGCATGTGGATCGCGCGGTGGCCGGGTGCGATGAGGTACAGGCTCGAGTGCGCATCCTCGTTGACGGTCGCAATCACTGCGTGCAGCGCCGGATCGCCGGTGAGGCCGTCACATTTACCGACCACATCCCATTGCGCGACCCGGTGCCCGCCGCGGTTGAATTCCACGATCGTGCTGTCTCGGTTGCCGGTCGCGCTCGGCTCACCCTGTGGCCCGACGCCGTTCTGAAACCCGACATAGATGTCACCGCCGAGGCTGGTGATGTCATCGGGCTTGGCCAGGGCCTCATGACCGCTCGCGGTCGGGTGCGACAGCGTGGCTGCGGAAGCGAACGCGCGGCTGGTGAATCGGTTGGCCACGTGCGGGGTGCCGAGGCGACGGGCGGCCCCGGCCTGGCCAGTGGCGAGCAGCGCCGCGGCCGCGACGAGGATGAGCAGACAGACGGCGACGGGTCGTGCCGAGTTGTGAATTGGCATGCGTTCTCCCTTGCGATGCGGGCGTCCGGAGCACTCACCGAACCTGGTCACGGCGCGTGCGCGCGCCGGGCGCCGACGCTAGACGCGGTCGGTGACCGAAGTGCGACCGTGCTGTTACCGGTCGTTTGGGGTTGTGCGAACGTCCGCTCGCGCTCAGGGCGCCGGTGGCCACGATCACCCACCACGCCGGCGGCGTCTCGGGCGCCGACCAGTCCTCCTGGGACGCAGGCGATGACTAGCCTGACTCAGATTCCCACTCCTGGAGGTCACACATGAGCACGACGACGAGCATCCCACCGCTGCGCGACCGCCGGGCGTGGAGCGCGCTGACCGCTCACCACGGCGAGATCTCCGGCCGTCACCTGCGTGAACTGTTCGCGCAGGACGCCGGGCGCGGCGAGCGGCTCGTCGCCGAGGGCGCCGGCCTGTTTCTCGACTATTCCAAGAACCGGATCACCGACGAGACGATCGAGTTGCTGGTGGCGCTCGCCGAGGAGTCAGGGCTCGCCGAGCGGACCGAGGCGATGTTCACGGGCGAGCGGATCAACGTGTCGGAGAACCGGTCGGTGCTCCACGTCGCGCTGCGGATGCCGAAGGGGAGCACGCTGACCGTCGACGGCGTCAACGTCGTCGACGAGGTGCACTCGGTGCTTGACCGCATGAGCGCGTTCACGCAGCGCGTCCGCTCCGGTGACTGGAAGGGCCACACCGGCAAGCGGATCCGCAACGTCGTCAACATCGGGATCGGGGGCTCGGATCTCGGTCCGGTGATGGCCTATGAGGCGCTGCGTCACTACTCCGACCGTGACATGACCTTCCGCTTCGTCTCCAACGTCGACTCCACCGATTTCGTCGAGGCCACCCGGGACCTCGACGCGGAGGAGACGCTGTTCATCGTCTCCTCCAAGACGTTCACCACGCTGGAGACGATGACCAACGCGCAGTCGGCGCGCGCCTGGGCCCTGGCCGCCCTCGGCGATGAGGCGGCAATCGCCAAGCACTTCGTCGCGGTCTCCACCAACGCCGAGAAGGTGGCGGACTTCGGGATCGACACCGACAACATGTTCGGGTTCTGGGAGTGGGTCGGCGGGCGCTACTCGATGGATTCGGCGATCGGTCTCTCGACGATGCTCGCCGTCGGCCCCGACGGCTTCGCCGAACTGCTCGCCGGCTTCCATGAGATGGACGAGCATTTCCGCACGGCCCCGTTTGCGCGCAACCTCCCGGTATTGATGGGACTGCTGGCGATCTGGTACGGCGACTTCTTCGGCGCCCAGACGGTCGGGGTGATGCCCTACGAGCAGTACCTCAAGCGGTTCCCCGCCTACCTGCAGCAACTGACGATGGAGTCCAACGGCAAGCACGTGACGCTGGAGGGCACCCCGGTGGACTACGACACCGGTGCGATCTACTGGGGGGAGCCGGGCACCAACGGGCAGCACAGCTTCTACCAGCTCATCCATCAGGGCACCCGGCTGATCCCGGTCGACCTGATCGGCTTCGGCGAGTCGCTCAACCCGCTGCGCGACCACCACGACCTGCTCATGTCCAACGTGTTCGCCCAGGCCGAGGCGCTGGCGTTCGGCAAGACCGAGGAGGAGGTCCGTGCCGACGGGACCGATGAGGCGATCGCGCCCCACCGGGTCATGGAGGGCAACCGGCCGACCAACGTGATCCTCGCCCAGCGCCTCACCCCACGCATCCTCGGGTCGCTGATCGCCCTCTACGAGCACAGCGTCTTCACCCAGGGGGTGATCTGGAACATCGACTCGTTCGACCAGTGGGGCGTCGAGCTCGGCAAGGCCCTGGCCCAGCGGATCATCCCCGAGCTCGCCTCTCCCGAGGATCCCGAGCTGGATCACGACAGCTCCACCAACGCCCTGATCCGTCGCTACCGGGCGATGCGCTGAACCGTCGCTACCGGTGCGCGCCCCGCGGGCGCAGTCGACCTCAGGCTAGGAGATCGGGTAATCGACCTCGGGGACCACAACCGACGAGGCGAACTTGTCGTGCCAGCACTGCTTCTCCTTGTCCCACAGCATCCAGAGGTAGCCGAGGTAGAGGACGATCGCGGAGATGATCCGCCCGATGTAGCGGACGAACCCGCGGGAGTAGCCAATCGGGCCGCCGTCGTCGAGGCCGACGACGCGGATCTGCATCGCGCGCTTGCCGAGGGTCTGACCGGTGGCGCCGCCCTCCAGGTAGGTGTAGTAGCCGATCCCGATCAGGATCACGATCGCGTCGCCGACGCCCTTGAACAGGTTGAGGATGATCGAGGCGGCCACCCCGACGATGATCCCGTCGATGAGGGCCGCGGCGAACCGGCGCCAGAACCCGGCACGGGGACCGGAGGGGCCTCGTCTATCGCCATCGGTCACGTGAGCCTTCCTGGAGAGTGGTGGGGCGTGAACCGTAGCCGGTGCTCCGGCGCAAGGTTCGACGGCGATCGGTCAGTCGCGCCGGAGCACGTCGGCGCGCATCGGCTGGATGAACACGCGCTCCCCGGGCTGCTCGCCGGCTTCTCCACCCCGCTCAAACGCCGCCGCGATCTCGTCCCGGCGTGCCTCGAAGCTCGTCGCCCGCCCGGGGTCGACGCTCACCGTGCGTTCCCGAAAGCCCTCCACTCCGGCCACCCGCATGCGGACGTCGTAGTCGACGGTGAGGGTCCGTCGCAGGCCGGCGCTGCCGGCGTCCGCCAGGGCCGCCTGAGCTGCCTGGCGCACCCCCAGCTCGTCCTCAACGAGGCTGGTCAGCGCGAAGTAGTCACCCTCGGGCAGGGGCTCGGCGACGTAGAGGATGCCCGCGGGGCGCAGCACGCGGCGGGCTTCCCGCAACGCCTCGCCGAGCGCGTGCACCGGCACATGGTGCAGCGTGCGCATGAAGACCGCGACGTCGACGCTGGCGCCCGGCAGGGGCAGCTCCTGGGCGGTCCCGATGCGATAGTCGGCCCCGGTCGCTTCGTCCTGGGCGCGCGCCGGCGCAAGCTGCTCGTCGGAGATCTCCACGCCGATCACCCGCGCCCCGAGCCGGGTCAGCTCCCGGACCAGGGCCCCGCCCCCACATCCGATGTCGACGATGTCCCGGTCGGCCGGGGCGACATGACGCAGGAGCATTGAGAAGTCGGTGGATACGGGGCGAGTCAAGCGGACGATGGTAACGGTGAGCCGCGGCGTGGCCGCCGATAATGGGGCGCGTGCAGATCAGAGACGCGCAGCCCGGGGACTGGGAGTCGATCTGGCCGTTCTTCTCCGAAATCGTCGCCGCCGGCGAGACCTACGCCTATGACCGGCAGATGCCCGAAGCCGAGGCGCGCAGGATCTGGATGATCGGTCCGCCGGGACGGACAGTCGTCGCCGAACGCGATGACGGCGTCGTCGGCACGGCCACCATGTACGCCAACCGAGGCGGCCCGGGATCGCATGTGGCGTCGGCGAGCTTCATGGTCGACCCCCGGCAGGCCGGGCGCGGCACCGGCCGGGCACTCGGCGAGTACGTGATCACCTGGGCGCGCGACAGCGGCTTCCGCGCGATCCAGTTCAACGCCGTCGTGGAAACCAACGAGCGGGCGGTCGCACTGTGGCGATCACTGGGCTTCACGGTTCTCACCACCGTCCCCGAGGCATTCGCCCACCCCACGCGGGGCTACGTGGGTCTGCATGTCATGCATCGCTTCCTCTAGCGATCCCGCAGCCACGGACGGCCGGCCGCCGGCTTGCCGACGGGGCGCTGCGGACGTAGGCTGTGTGCTGCGATGTCGAAGGCACTCGCTGAGCTCAGGGACATGTCGCCGGCCCGGCGCATCGGGGTGGGGACGGTGTTGGCGGCGAGCCTGGCGCTGGTCGGGATCGCGCAGCGTGACCTTCAGGGTCGGCCGGCCTCGGACCTACGCGGGCCCAAGGTCCTCTGGCGGCTCGTGTGCCTCAACGCCTTCGGCGCAGTGGCCTACCTCGGCTGGGGCCGGCGTCCAGCCGGCGGCTGACCGCGACGAGGACGTCTCGGGCCTCAACCTGCCGGCGCTCCCACGCCGGCGGCTCAGTCCGGCCGGGCGCGGCGGTAGCGGTACCCGAAGCCCCGCACCGCCTCGATCGGCGAGCCCTCGGCATCCCAGCCCAGCTTGCGCCGTAACCGGTGCACGGAGAACTTGACCCGGTCGGGGGAGATGCCGGAGCTGTCCCCCCATGCCATCTGCAGCAACTGGTCGGGGCTCAACACCTGCCCGCGATGACGAAACAACGCCATCAGCAGCCGAAACTCGATCGGCGTGACCGCCACCTCCCGCTCGCCGATCCACACGGTCCGACTGGCGGTGTCGATTCGCATCGCCGCGTCATGAACGACCTCGTCGCGCGGCGCTGGGGCCGTGCGGCCGCCGCGGCCGCGCCGCAGGAGGGCCTCGACCCGCGCCAGGAGCTCACCGTTGTCAAAGGGCTTGGTCACGTAGTCGTCGGCGCCGGCGCGCAGACCGCGGACCTTGTCGGTGCTGTCGCTGCGGGCGGTGAGCATCAGCACCGGCACATCCGAGATGTCCCGCAGCCGCCCCAGAACGTCCCAGCCGTCGAGCTCGGGCAGGCCGATGTCGAGCAGGACGAGGTCGGGCTTGCCCTCGTGCAGTTTGCGCAGGCCGCCCCGCCCCTCGGTGGCCATCGATACGTCGAAGCCGGCACCGGACAGCAGCCGGTTGACGAGCAGCGCGATGCCCTCGTCGTCCTCGATCATCAGCACGCGGGAGGACATCGCCACCGTCAGACCGCGACGACGGCCTCGGACCCGGGGAGCTCGACCCAGAACGTGGGGCCCTGCCCCTCCGTGCTGTCGAGTCCGATGGATCCGCCCATCGCCTCAACGTAGGTCCGGCTGAGCGCCAACCCGATGCCGGTGCCCGGCACGGGGCCGGCTTCGGCGTCGAGCCGATCATGCGGGGCGAAGACCCGCGGCTGCACCTCGGCACGGATGCCGATCCCGGTGTCGCTGACGAACACGCGCACCCGGTCGGTCACCCCGGGCCGAGCTCCGATGCGCACCTCGCCTCCGACGCGGTTGTACTTGACGGCGTTGGAGACGAGGTTGATGAGCACCTGCGAGAGGCGCTGGGGATCGGCCCAGACCATCACTACGGGATCCACCTCGAGTCGCAGCGAGACGTGCTTTTCGGCGGCGATCGAGCCCATCAGGGCGCACACCTCCTCACCGACGTCGATGACCCGCGTCGGCTCCCGGTTGAGGGCAAGGGTCTCCTCCCCCTCGGCACTGGCGTCGATCTCGTCGGTGAGCGTGATCAGGTGGTTGGCGGCGCGGACGATCAGGGTGGCGCTCTCAGCGTCCTCGCTGGTGAGCGCATCCGAGGCGTCGAGCAGCTGACCGAAACCCGCGATCGCCGTCAGAGGCGTCCGCATCTCGTGGGCCAGCTCCGACAGAAACCGATCCTTTTCCCGGGCCGTCGACAACGCCGCTCGGTGCGCGCGTACGAGATCGGCGCCACGCGATGCCAGCAACCCCGAGGCGTGGGTGAGCTCGGCCGACAGCCGGCCGATCTCGTCCCCGCTGACCGGCACCTCGATCAGGCTCTCACCGATGCCGAGCCGGTGTGCGTTGACGCGAGCCGCCTCGACGCGTTGAACGATGCGGCTCATGAACAGGTAGAGGATGAGAACGCCGATGAGCCCCACCGACAGCCCGGCCACCGCGATCGCCAGCGCCGTTGATCTCAGACCGCGGACCTTCTCCCGGCGCTGTGAGAGGAATCGCTGCACGCCCTCCTGTACGACCGAGACGGTGCGCCGAAGCTGGTCCATCACCGCCTTGCCCTTGACGAGCAGTCGCCTCAAGCGCAGGCTGACCAGCGTTCCGGCACCGCGCGGGGCTCGCATGAGCGATCGCAGCAGGGCCATCTCGGTGGCCGCCGGACGGGCGAGGGCGCGGCGCTGGGCTGCGGTCACCGCCGGACTGGACGCCAGGCTGCGCAGCTGGAGACCCAGTTTCGCCTGCGCCCACTGCCATGGCTGGAGGAAGCTCGGATCCCCGGTGGCCACATATCCACGTACGCCGGTCTCGGCATTGAGCAGGGAGACGAGCGTCTGACCCACGTCGGTGGAGGTGCTCAGCGCGGTACGGGTCGAGGCCTGGTAGGCGTTCTCCTGATCTGTGACCCGGACCGACAATGCCACCGATACCACGAGCACGAGCAGAGGCAGGGCGATGATCGACAGGCCCTTGAACCGGAGGGGTAGGTCGGCGGGTCGCCGGAGGCGCAGGGCAGTCAGCAATCGAGCGGGCAACAGATATTCAGTGGTCAGATCCTGGCTATCACCTGAAAATCGGCGCGTCAATCCACCGATCGGCGGATATTCGAACCAAAGCTCGCCAAAGCTCGGCCCTCTGGTCAGCGTGAAGACACGTCGAGCCGGCGCTGCACGAGATCAGCCGGCGCCGGCGATGAGCCGCTCGACGCAGCCGAGCAGCTCGTCATTGACGAACGGCTTGCGCATGTACGCGTCGGCCCCAGCCTCCACGGCCCGCGCGCCGGAATGCGGCTCGGCGGTCAACATCAGCACCGGCAGCCCGACGCAGCGGGCCCGCACGTGCGCCAGCACTCCGAAGCCGTCGAGAACCGGCATCCGGACATCGAGGATCATGAGATCAGCAGGCATCGCGTGCAGGCGCTCGATCCCCTCCTCTCCGTCGCCGGCGAGCGCGACCAGGTGGCCGGCCCGGGTGAGCAGGATCCGCAGCACCTCGCGGATGAGGGGGTCATCGTCGATGACGAGCACGGTGCTCATCGCACCACCACCGGGCAGGTTCCTGCGGCCAGTTCTGGGGCTCCTGGGCACCACATTCCGGAGGAGCATCGGAACCGGGGGTAGCGCCACCGTTCACGCCCGGTAGCAATCCGGTTGCAGCGCCGGCATCCGCCGTCGCCCAGCACCACCGAGCCGGCTCAGGCCCGGGCCGGCGCCCCCTCAATCATCCACCGGCCTCGCGCGAAGCGCACGGCCAGGGTGATGAGCCGGGCGACCATGAGCACATCAAGCGCGACCCACAGGCCGGTGAGACTGGTCGCCGCCAGCGCCGGGCCGATGAACACCGCCAGGCACGCCACCATCGCCCAGGCGAGATACCGGCTGTCGCCGGCCCCGATGAGGATGCCATCGAGCGCGAACACGACCGCGGCCGGTGGCTGCATCAGCGCGAACAGCCACCACGCAGACGCGGCGCGGGCCCACACCCGGGGATCACTGGAGAACACCCGCGGGATGAGTTCGGTGCCGGCAAGCAGGAGCACCCCGAACGCGACCCCGGCCCCAAGGGCCCAGGCGATCATCCGCCACGCCGCCTGGCGCGCCCCGGCGCCGTCGCCGGCGCCGAGCATCCGCGCCACGAGGATCTGACCGGCGATCGCAATGGCGTCGAGCACGAGCGCCAGGAACAGGAACAGCTCAAAGGCGATCTGATGGGCACCCAGGGTCACGGTCCCGATGCGCGCCGCCAGCGCGCTGGCCATGAGAAATGCCGACAGCAGCGCCGCTGAGCGGATGGTCAGGTGCGCGCCCATCCGCAGCAGGGGGCGAAACCGCGCCGGCGAGGGGCGGCGGTCGTCGGCCGGCGCGCGGAGCATGTGGCGCGCGAACAGGACACCCATCACGAGCTGGGCGGCGACGGTGCCGAGTGCGGAGCCGTCGAGCCCGAGGCCCAAGCCGTACACGAGCACGAGCTCGAGCACCACATTGGCGGCGTTGCAGGCGACGAGGATCCGCAGCGGCGTGCGCAGGTCCGAGATACCGCGCAGGAACCCCTCCCCGGCGAGCGCGACCAGCATCCCGGGCAGGCCGATCGCGCTGAGCGCCACGTAGCGGGCGGTCATCCGGCCGACCGCGGCATCGGCTCCGTTGAGCGCCCCGGCGACCACCCCCGACAGCGCCGCCAGAGCGATCGCGATGATCACGCCGGTCCCGAGCGCCAGCCAGAATGCCTGCGCGGCCAGGCCGCCGGCCTCCCGCTCGCGCCCGGCCCCGTGCAGCCGCGCCACCTGGGCCGTTGTGGTGTAGGAGAGGAAGTCGCTGAGCTGGGTGATCGTGGCGACGATCGTCGCCGCCAGCGCGAGGGCGGCCAACTGCTCGGTACCGAGATGCCCGACGATGGCGGTGTCGACGAGGGTGTAGAGCGGCCCGGCGGCAAGCGCGCCGAAGGCCGGCCCGGCCAGGCGGAGGATCTCCCGGTCATACGGCGAGCGCCGATCGCCGAACGCGGACCGGATGGACATGCGCTCACCCTAGATGGTGGTCGCTCCCGCCTCAGCCGGCGGCGTCACCGGCTGCCAGCCGGGACCGCGCAGCGTGTAGCCCAGCGCCTCCCGCAGGCCGGCGGCGTGGCGGACGTCACGCGCGATGGCGGCGTACTCATGGGTTGCCACCGCCAGCGGATTGTGGGTCTGGATGTTCTTCGTCAGTCCGTAGCGCACCCGCTCGGTCTCCGGCTGGAAGGTCCCGAACAGGCGGTCCCAGATGATCATGATTCCGCCGTAGTTGCGGTCCAGGTAGATCTGGTTGGCGCCGTGGTGGGCGCGGTGGTGTGACGGCGTGTTGAGCACGAACTCGATCGGCCGCGGCAGGGTTCCGACCCGCTCGGTGTGGATGAAGAACTGGTAGGTCAGGCTGATCGCCTGCTGCAGGATGATCATCCATGGGGGCATGCCGATCAGCGCCAGCGGGATCCAGAACGGGAATGCGGTCATCGGCACCCAGGTCTGGCGCAGGGCGGTCGACAGGTTGTAGTGCTCGCTGGAGTGGTGCACGACGTGGCTGGCCCAGAACACGCGCACCTCGTGGCTGACCCGGTGAAACCAGTAATAGGCGAGGTCGTCACCGACGAACAGCAGCACCCAGGCCCACCACGCATCACTGGGAATCCGCAACGGCGTCAGCTCGTAGACGCCCACGTAGATCGCCGCCACCACGATCTTCCAGCCGATGTTGATGACCACGTTCCCGAGGCCCATCGACAGGCTGGTCGCAGTGTCCGCCGCGTCGTATCCGATCAGCGTCGGGGCGAGATCCGTGTCGTGGTCGCCGGTGTGGCGGAAGCTGAGCCACTCCACCGCGAGGGAGATGACGAAGAAGGGAATCGCGTACAGGATGAGGTCGAACATGGCGGTTGCGCGGCTATCTGGAAATGCCGCTTGCCAAATACTCCCGGGCCGAGACCCATCTGTCAAGCAGCCCGGCGGTTAGGCTGATCTCAGATGACGGACGCGACCGCTCCCGCCGGCCGGCGCTACGGCGGCAAGACCGCCCAGGAGCGCCGCGCCGAGCGACGCCAGCAGCTGCTTGACGCGGGTCTTGCGCTGTTCGGGACCGCCGGCTACGCGTCGACGACGATCGAGCAGCTCTGCGCTGAGGCCCATCTGCATCCGCGCTACTTCTACGAGCAGTTCGAGAGCCGCGAGGCTCTGCTGCAGGCCGTATATGACCGCCACGTCGATGCGGTGCTCGCCCAGGTCTCGGCAGCGATCGAGACCGTGTCCGCCGACCCGCGCTCCCGCTTGCAGACCGGCCTGACCGTCTTTGTCGAGGCGACCCTGGCCGACGAGCGGGCCGCCCGGATCAACTACTTCGAGATGGTCGGAGTCAGTCCGGCGCTCGAGCAGCGCCGGCGCGACGTGCTCCGCGCCTACGCGCAGCTCATCGCCTCCCAGGCCTCCGCCCTGCGCTCACAGACGACGTCTAAGCCCGTCGACCTCCGCCTGGCGGCGGTGGCGCTCGTCGGCGCCACCGACGGCCTGCTCATCGATTGGCTCAGCCACGATCCCCGCGGCGACCGGGCCGCGATCGTCACGACGCTGATCGAAACGTTCGCCACCGCGATCTGACCGGCGCGCTGCCGCGGAGCCCGTCGTCACGGGCGGCCACCGCGACGCCGGCGCCGGCTCTAGATCGGTAGCGCCACCGGCTGCTCGGCCGGAGCGAGCTCCGGCTTGCGCCTGGGCAGCGCCGGCGAGCCGAGGAACGCGACGATGAGCAGACCGAGCGCCCACCAGAACGTCTGCCCGAACGCGGCCGCCATCGGGGGCGCGATGTGAGCGCGCACGCTTGGCGGGATGGCCGTGCTCGATCCGATGCTGCTGCCGTGCCCGGCCCCGAGTTTGCTGGCCAGCGCGGAGGCGAGCAGGACCGACAGAACAGCAGTCCCGATCGATGCTCCGGTCTGCTGGAGGATGTTGAGCGCCGTGCTGGCCCGGGCCACCGCCGGTCCCCGGATCGACTGCATCGCGCCGGTGAAGACCGGCATCATCGTGAAGCCCATACCGATGCCGAAGATGAACAGGTCGATGCTGAGCGCGACGTAGGACGTGTTGGCCCCGACCTGGGTCAGCCAGAGCAGTCGATCGGCGCCTGGTCGGTGGCGCTACCGGCCCGCGGGCCGGCTTCGGTCGGCTGTCGCTCTTGGGTGCGTTCGTCGAGCACCACACCGCAAAGCTAACGAAACAAGCGGCTGAAATCCCCCGTGGCGCGACAAGCCCGGTGTTCTGCGGTGCGCTGATGCACCGTGCTGAGGTGCGAGGAGGTCCGTCTCGGCGCCGGCCGGTGGGGGCGGGCAGATCTCCGGCTTGGCGGGGAGGCGAGCGGGTAAACCAGACGACACCAATCAAGGAAAGGAACGGCGATGGCCAAGAGCAAGCGGGACAAGGATCTGGTCGAGCGCCTGCGCGCAAGTGGGATCCGGCGGAAGACCGCGGAACTGATGGCGGATGCCACCGATAGACGCCGCAAGCCGACCAAGCATGTCCAATCGGCCGTGCGGGAGATGAGCAAGATGATCTCCGACGTCCAGGACCAGATCTCCGGAGGACCGGCCAAGCGCAAGGCGGCCGCCAAGAAGGCAGCGCAGACCCGTAAGGCGAACGCCGCCAAGCGCAGCGCCGCCGCCAAGAAGGCCGCCCGCACCCGCGCCAAGTCCCGGGCGTAGCGCTCAGACCACGAACGAGAGCCCGCGCTCGGAAAGCGCCGCGCGCAGGGCCTCGATCGCCGTCGGACCCATGCCGTGCAGCAGCATGAGGTCGGCCTCCCGGACCTGGGAGATCTGGTCCAGGTTCGAGTACCCCGCCCCCGCGAGTGCTCGCCGCGCCGGAGCGGCGAGCTTCGGGAGATCGGATTCGTCGGTCGTTCCCATCGTGTCCTCCTCGTCCCGTTCCCGGCTCACCACTCAGGAATCTTTGCGTTTGTCAGGCCCCGGCGTTCTCTGAGATGATCGCCCAGCCTGTCAGTGCAGCTGGGAGCGAGCTTACGAGGGAGGATCAGGATGGGACGGAGAGTGTTGACCCTGTGTGTGGGGGCGTGTCTCATTGTGGCTCTGAGCATGGCGCCGGCTGCCGCGGCCCAAGCCGGCACGGTGACGGCAACCGGAACCGGCCAGGCCCGGGTGTCGCCGAAGAACCGGCACGACAACGCGTCGATCGTCGCCGCCTATGACGCCGCTCGTCACGCGGCGATCGCGGGCGCGATCAGCCAGGCGCACGAGTATGCGCTCGACTACGCCAAGGCGGTCGGACTGACGCTGGGGCCGGTGAGCTCGGTGTCAGACGCGCAGAGCAACTTCTACGGGCCGGGTCAGTTCTTCGGGCCGTTCGGTAC
>JBAWFG010000216.1:0-4522 GCA_049591655.1 Solirubrobacteraceae bacterium | reverse complement strand
TCGATCAGGGGCCGGTGACGCGCAGCTCTCCATCCCGGAGCCTGATCTCAACCTCCCCCGCGGTCGTTTGGAGCGCCGCGGTGATGGCGTGCGACTGCGCCGGGCGGCCCGTCGGCAGCCACGGCCGCGTCGGCGCACACAGGATGAGAGTGTGCGCCTGGCGGCCGAAGAAGCCGAGTGCGTCGGCGCCCGCCAGCGAACCGGACCACATCTCCACCCCGGCGGCAAGCAGGCGCTCACCGGCGGCGCTGAGGTCGGTGACGACGAGGCCGACCTCGGAGATCCCGAGCAGCTCAGCCGCGGAGAACCGGCCCGAGCGGCCCGACTCCGCCCGGCCGTGATGGGCGATCAGCTCGACGATGTTGCCGGCGGGATCGTGGAAGTAGCACGCCTCGGCGTCCCAGTCGCGGAATGCGAACACCGTCGATGTCTGGCCGGGCCGGGTGAGCAGCGGGACCTCGGCGGTGATCCAGTCCCGCGCCGCCGGCTGCCGATCGCCGGGGACGAGCAGGGCGAAATGGTGAAACGGACGCTCGGGCGCCTGGTGGGCGGCGAAGCGCAGGACGCCGTCCCCAACGTTGAGCGCCAGCCGCTCACCGGCCGCCAGACGCTCCCCGGAGCCCGCCGCAGGAGCGAACCCGAGCTGCTCGACATAGAAGCGGCGCAGGGCGGCGATGTCGGCGCCGTCCGCCGCCACCTCGGCCGCTGTGATCCTCAGCCGTCCCACTCCACCGACATGCTCGCAGGCCAGCTCTGCGCGCTGCGGGTACGTCTGTGTATCGTGCGCCCACCCGATGAGCCCGAGCGAGGACTTCCATCCCGATGTGATCGTCGTCGGCGCCGGCCTGGCCGGGCTGGTGGCGATCCACGAGCTCGTCAAAGCCGGGCGGCGGGTACTCGTGCTCGACCAGGAGAACCGCAACAACCTCGGGGGCCAGGCGTTCTGGTCACTGGGCGGGCTGTTCTTCGTCGACAGCCCTGAGCAGCGCCGGATGGGAGTCAAGGACTCGGTCGACCTCGCGCTCCAGGACTGGATGGGGTCGGCGGGATTTGACCGCGACCGTGAGGACCATTGGCCCCGGCAATGGGCCAAGGCCTATGTCGAGTTCGCCGCCGCCGAGAAGCGTCAGTACCTGTACGACCTCGGACTCCGCGTCGTCCCGATCGTTGGCTGGGCCGAGCGCGGCGACGGGCGCCCCACCGGCCACGGCAACTCCGTGCCGCGCTTTCACCTCACCTGGGGCACCGGGCCCGAGCTTGTGCGCGTGTTTGAGGAGCCGGTGCTCGATGGCGAGCGCCGCGGCCTCGTTCGCTTCGCATTCCGCCATCAGGTGGACGAGCTGCTCGTCGAGAACGATGCCGTGGTCGGAGTCCGCGGCACGGTGCTCGAGCCCTGCGACGGACTGGAACGCGGCAAGGCCTCCCCGCGGACCGCGGTCGACTCCTTCGAGCTGCGCGCCCCGGCGGTGATCGTCTCCTCAGGCGGGATCGGCCACAACTTCGAGCTGATCCGTCGCAACTGGCCGTCGCGGCTCGGCGCCCCGCCGCAGACGATGATCTCCGGCGTCCCGGCGCACGTCGACGGCCGCATGCTGGAGATCTCCGAGACGGCCGGCGCCAACATCGTCAACCGCGACCGGATGTGGCACTACGTCGAGGGCATTCACAACTGGAACCCGATCTGGCCCGAGCACGCGATCCGCATCATCCCCGGCCCCTCGTCGCTGTGGCTCGACGCCAACGGGGACCGGATGGAGGCGCCCAACTTCCCCGGCTTCGACACCCTGCGCACGCTCAAGCGCATCCTCTCCACCGGGCATGACTACTCGTGGTTCATCCTCAACGAGTCGATCATCGCCAAGGAGTTCGCGCTGTCGGGCTCTGAGCAGAACCCCGACGTCACCGCCAAGGACCTCAAGCTCGTCGCCCGCAGCCGCCTGGCCAAGGGCGCACCCGGCCCGATCGAGGCGTTCAAACGTCACGGCGTCGACTTCGTCGTCCGCAATGACCTGCGCTCGCTCGTGGCCGGGATGAACGAGCTGGCGCGGGGACCCCAGCTGGAATTCCACCACGTCGAGCACCAGATCCTCGCCCGTGACCGTGAGGTCGCCAATCCGTACTCCAAGGACGCCCAGTTGATGGCGATCGCCAACGCGCGTCGCTACCGCGGCGACAAGCTGCGCGTCGTCAAGCCCCATCGGCTGCTCGACCCCAAGCACGGTCCGCTGATCGCCGTCCGCCTCAACATCTGCACCCGCAAGACGCTCGGTGGTCTGGAGACCAACCTCGACTCGCAGGTCATCCGCCCCGATGGCACCCCGTTCCCGGGCCTGTACGCGGCCGGCGAGGTCGCCGGCTTCGGCGGGGGCGGAGTCCACGGCTACAACGCCCTGGAGGGGACGTTTGTCGGCGGCTGCATCTTCTCCGGCCGCGCTGCCGGCCTGGCGCTCGGCCGCCGTTCAGGCTGACGCCCGCTCGCGCGTCAGAGCCTGGCGGCGCGGTTGGCCAGCGGCTGGTAGGTGCGGCACGGTTCGCCGCGCAGGCCGGGGCATGGAGGCAGCCCCGTCGACACGGCAACGCCCGGAATGACCGGGAGGGTGAGCCGCGAGGGCATCTTCCGGGAGTGCGCGATCGTGACCGTGGCGTGACCCTTGGGGCTCGTCTCGGCGAACGCCCAGATCGGCTGGTCGCCGTTGGGAGCGGTGATCGTCACCCGGATCCGTGAGCCCGCCCGGTAGGCATGGCCCTCGTAGTACAGCGGGATCGTCAGCGGCACGAAGCGGCCCCGCGGCATCGGCGAGACGGCGGACGCCCGGAGGCTGAGCACCGGCTCGAGCAGGGTGCTCTTGCGTGAGTCGAGCTTGCGCTCGTTGGCCCGCAGCCAGCCGTTCTGGACGAACGTCTCCTTGCCATCGGGCCGGACCTCGGTGATCGTCGCCTGGAGGTCGACATTCGGGGTCGAGGAGCGGACCCAGAGATGCAGGGCACCGGCTCCGACGACGACGGTGTTGGCGGTCAGCGGCTTGGTCAGATAGGACACCGCGCTGCCCGCCGGCGGGCTCTGCCACTGGTAGGGCGGCGACGCGGTCCAGATGCCACCGGAGCTCCCGTCCTGGGGTCCGGTGAAGTCGGTGAGGGGGCGCGCGTGGGGGTTCCAGGTGAACGCATCGCCACCGGCCCGCGCCGGCGTTCCGGCGCCGAGCGTGCCGCCGGCGCCGAGATACCACGAGCGGGCGGCGGTGCCGGGGATCGGGAAGCGCGCGAACGACTGCTCGAATCCGGGGTAGGGCTCGCCGGGCTGGCTGCCGGCACCGTTATCGAACAACACCCGCACCTGCGGCAGCTGCTGGAAGGCCGCGAGCGCGGCGGCATAGGTCGGCTGCTGCTGGATCGGATCCTGCGGGAGGGTCATCCCGCTGATTCCCATCGCGGACTGATAGACGACCGGCGCGGCGGCGTGGGTCGCGGCACATCCGGTCATCGGCGCGTCCTGGGCGACGTAGAGGTGCAGGAAGTCGCACCAGCGGTTGAACGTTTGCGGGTCAAGCGAGTCGACATGGGTGCCGTTGGTGAACGTCAACCACTTGTGCTGGGTCCCGGTGAAGTGCTCGGCGAGGTCCGGGCAATGGCCGCCGGTCTGCTCATCGGTGAACTGGCAGGCCATGTAGACCGGCACGTGGATCTTGTTGACGAACGTCACCGGCGAGAGCGGGTCGGCGACCGCGGGGCGGTAGTGGCTGTTGGCCCGGACCTTGGCCAGCAGGTTGATCGCCTCGCCGTGCAGGACCTGGTTGTCCTTGCACGTCTGATCGCCCTGCTGGATGCGCTGGTAGGCGTATGCCTGGCCACCATTGGCCGACGCCGGCTCGGCGTCGTGGACGCGCTCCTTGGCCCAGGCGACCGCGAAGCCGGTGTTGAGGATGCCGCCCGGATAGAGCGTCGTCTGGGTGTTGTCGATCGTCGACAGCGGCGAGATCGCGGCCAGGCTCGGCGGATCGGTCTGGGCGGTGAACAGCTGACTGATGGCGCCGTAGGAGATGCCCATCATCCCGACCTTGTGGTGCAGCACCCACGGCTGATGGGCGACGGTCTCCACCACGTCATAGCCGTCGAGGTTCTGCAGCGGCTCGAAGTAGTCATAGGCGCCGCCCGAGCAGCCGGTCCCCCGCATGTTGACGTCGACGACGGCGAAGCCCATCAGGTTGGCGATGATCGCGATCCCGTTCTGGGGGCCGGCCGGATCGGCGTAGCCGTAGCCCGAGTATTCGATCAGTGTGGGGTACTGGCCAATCGAGGGCGGCGATCCAAGCGCGATGCCGCCCGGCAGCGGCGCCGCCTGACTGACGTCGCTGGGCAGGTGCACATCGATCGCCAGCTTGGTCCCGTCACGCGTGGTCAGGTAGCCGTAACCACTCGTCGGCAGCGTCTGGTCATAGCCGGCGGTGCTCGGTGGCGCCGGACGGTTCGAGAGGACGGTGAGCGGTCCTGACTGCGCTCCGCCGGCGGTGAGCCGGACCCGGTA
>JBAWFG010000215.1:0-2068 GCA_049591655.1 Solirubrobacteraceae bacterium | reverse complement strand
GCCCGCGAGGGCGGTGGCGACGCCGCCGTGATCGGGCATCAGCACGACGCGCTGTTCAGCGGCGAGCTCCACGCCGGTGGGGACGCAGCAGTCAAGCGGCGGGCGCAACACCGCGACCGGGACCCGGCGCGGGAAGCGGCCGGGGTCCTCGGGCTCGGGCTGTTCCGGGGCCGCTTTGGATGCGGGTTCCGGCTGGGGCGCGGCCTCTGGCTCGGCCACCTGCGGCGAACGCTCCATCACGAACTGGACGACGGATCGGAGGGTGGGGTAGTCACGCAGCTTGAGCGCGTCGTCACGTTCGATGCCGTAGGCCTCGCGGATCGCGGCGAACACCTCGGCCTGCTTGACGGTGTCGATCCCGAGGTCGGCTTCCAGGTCGAGGTCGGGGTCGAGCAGGTCGGTCGGGTAGCCGGTCTGCTCCGCGACGACGTCGAGCACCTTCTGGGTGATTGCGTCCTCGGAGTTCGCTGCCGGTGCTGGGGCGACCGGGGGCTCCGGCTCGGGCGCGCTCTCCCGTGCGGGTTCCGATTCGGCCACCTGTGGCGAACGCTCGATCACGAATTCGACGACGGATCGGAGCGTGGGGTAGTCACGGAGTCTGAGCGCGTCGTCACGTTCGATGCCGTAGGCCTCGCGGATCGCGGCGAACACTTCGGCCTGTTTGACGGTGTCGATCCCGAGGTCGGCCTCGAGGTCGAGGTCGGGGTCGAGCAGGTCGGTCGGATAGCCGGTCTGCTGGGCGACAACGTCGAGCACCTTTTGCGTGATCTCGTCCTCGGAGCTGGTCCCCGGGGCGGCGGCTTCGGGCAGCGGCGCCGGCTCCGGCTCCGGCTCCGCGGGGCTCTCGGCCACCTGCGGGGAGCGTTCGATCACGAACTCGACGACGGATCGGAGCGTCGGGTAGTCCCGGAGTTTGAGTGCGTCGTCGCGTTCGATGCCGTAGGCCTCGCGGATGGCGGCGAACACTTCGGCCTGTTTGACGGTGTCGATCCCGAGGTCGGCCTCGAGGTCGAGGTCGGGGTCGAGCAGGTCGGTCGGATAGCCGGTCTGCTGCGCGACGACCTGAAGCACGCGCTCGGTGATCGCATCCTCCGACGACGACGTGGCGGCTGCCGCGGGCGCGGGTGCCGGCTCGGGCACGGCGGCCAGCTTCGGCACAGCGGGGAGGGGAGGGGGTTCCGGTGCCGCGACCGGTTCAGGCGGCCCGGCAGCCACCGCGCGCGCCTCGGTCCGTGGATCAACCACCCGCAGCGTGCGGCTCACCACCTCCAGCTGTGGATCCTCCTGCCCACTCACGCTGCGCATCCATGCCGTCCACGCCTCCTGATTGGTGATCCGGTAGGCGTAGCCGAGCTGATCGGGGCTGCGATGGACGCGGTCGGCGACCGGCGTCCAGCGCATCAGTGTCATCGAGATCTGTGAACCGAAGCCGGCCGCGAGTCGCAGCGCGTAGCGGACCGGGTAGATCCCGCCGCGGGAGAGATTGAGCTCGCCGAGCTCTGGATCAACGTCGCGGAAGTTGGGCACCGGCGGGACGATCCCGGTCTCCAGCGCCTTGATCGCGACGATGTCCTCGATCCCGACACCCATCGGGTGTCCGGTCAACCCCTTGGTGTTGGCGATCACGATCTGATCGGCCTGGTCGCCGAACACCTGGCGCAGGGCATGGATCTCGGCGGCGGCGCTGCCGCCGCGCGCGGGCGTGTACGTCTCGTGGGAGACGAACATCAGCTCGGGAGCGATCTCCTCACGCCGCACGCCTCGCTTCTCAGCCCGGCTGACGACGCCCTCCATCACCTGGCCGATGTGCTCGACATCGAGCCGCGTGCCGTGGAAGGCGCTGTTGGCGGTTGCGGTGGCGAGCACCTCACAAATCGGGGTGATCGCGCGCTCCCGGGCCGCGGCGGCGCTCTCTATCACCAGCGCAGCCGCACCCATGCCGAGCAGCATCCCGTGTCGGCGGCGGTCAAACGGCAGCGCCGCCTCCTCGACGACGTCATCGGTGGCCGCCGCGCCGGAGGCGAGGAAGCCCGAGCCGATCCACGGCAGCAGCTGCTCGGAGGTCACG
>JBAWFG010000214.1:0-2562 GCA_049591655.1 Solirubrobacteraceae bacterium | reverse complement strand
GCCGAGGGCCGCGCGGCCGGCCAGGCCGCCGCCCGGGCCGAGATGGCCCCCTCGGTGCAGGCGATGGCCGGCGCGGTCCGAGAACTGGAGGCGCTGCAGGAGCAGATCGTCGCCCAATTGGAAGCCGATGCCGTCGCGCTGGCACTGCGGCTTGCCGAGCAGGTGATCGCCGGAGCGATCGCGGTGGCGCCCGAGCGCGTCATCGACGTGGCCGGCGTGGCACTGCGCCGTATCCGGGATCGCCGGCACGTCACGCTCGTGGTCAATCCGGCCGACCTGGATCTGCTTGCTGACTCGATCGTCGCGCTGCAGGCCCAGCTCGGCGGAATCGAGCATCTCCACGTGCAGTCCGACCGTCGGGTCGGGCGCGGCGGCGTGCTCGCCCGCACGCAGGAGGGCGAGATCGACGCGTCAATCGAGACGCAACTGGCCCGCGCTCGCGAGATCGTCATGGCCGAGTTGCATCCCGAGACCGACGATGAGTCCTGAGACCTTCGTCAACCCCACCCTCGGGCGAGTGGCGCGGCGTCTCGGCGACGAGGACCTGGCCCTGCGCCGGGGCCGGGTGCGGGACCTCATCGGCCTGATCATCGAGGCAACCGGCCTCCAGGTCGAGATGGGCGAGATCTGTCACGTCGGCGATGGCCGCGACCGCCCCCCGGTGGCCACCGAGGTGGTCGGGTTCCGTGGCGGCCGAACGCTGCTCATGCCGCTCGGCGAGCTCACCGGCATCAGCCCCGGCACCTCCGTGCACCCGACCGGCAACCCGTTCAAGGTCGCGGTCGGCGACCAGCTGCTCGGCCGGGTGATCGACGGCCTCGGACGACCACTGGACACATCCGGCGAGCTGGAGGGGGCGGCCAAGCGACGGGCGACCGCATCGCCCCCGGACGCCCTCACCCGACCCCGGATCTCCGAGCGTGTCGGGCTCGGCGTGCGCGCCCTTGACACGCTCGTTCCCTGCGGTCGCGGCCAGCGCCTCGGCATCTTCGCCGGCTCGGGCGTCGGCAAGTCGTCGCTGCTGGGGATGATCGCCCGGTCAACGACGGCGGACGTCAACGTGATCGCCCTCGTCGGCGAGCGCGGTCGTGAGGTGCGCGAGTTCATCGAGCGCGACCTCGGGGATGCGCTGGCCCGCTCGATCGTGGTTGTCGCCACCTCCGACCAGCCCGCGCTGGTGCGCATCCAGGCGGCGTTCACGGCGACCGCGATCGCCGAGCACTTCCGTGACCAGGGCCACAACGTGATGCTGATGATGGACTCGGTCACGCGCTTTGCGATGGCCCAGCGCGAGGTTGGCCTGGCGATCGGCGAGCCGCCCGCCACCCGCGGCTATACGCCGAGCGTGTTCGCCCTGTTGCCGCGACTGCTGGAGCGCGCTGGAACCAGCCCGCGCGGCTCGATCACCGGCCTGTACACCGTGCTCGTCGACGGCGATGACATGAATGAGCCGATCGCCGACGCGGTCCGCTCGATCCTCGACGGGCACATCGTCCTCACTCGCTCGCTGGCCCACGCCGGCCACTACCCCGCGATCGACGTGCTGCAGTCGGTCAGCCGGCTGGTCGGCGAGATCACCACCCCTGAGGTCCGCGAGGCCGGCCAACTGCTGCGCTCGGCGCTCGCCGCCTACAAGGAGAAGGAAGATCTCATCTCGATCGGCGCCTATCAGCGCGGCACCGACCCGGTGCTCGACGCCGCGATCGCGCTGCGGCCAAGCATCGATGCGTTCCTGCGCCAGCACGTGGAGGACCACACCACGATGCAGGATGCCGACAACGCCCTCCTGGCCCTGTCCGCCCAGCTCGACGACTCCCAGGGCGCCGCTCCTGAGCCGGTCGTGATGCCCGCTCCGGCGGCGGTCCGGCCCCCGCAGGTCTCCGTCGGCTCCCCCGGCGGCGCGCCGACCGCAATCCCCTCCCTGGCGTTGGCCCGATGAGCCCCACGCTCTCGGACAAGCGTCCAACCGCCATTCAGTCCGACGACGAATGGGCGATGACTAAACCATGACCGGTCCCTCGTTCCGATTCAGGCTCGAACGCGTCCGCGCGCTCCGTGAGCGCCACGAGGACGCGGCCAAGCAGGCGTTCGCGGGCGCAATGCAGGAGCGTGCCCTGTCCGAGCGCGAGATGGAGGAGGCCGCCGACCGCGTCATCCGGGCCCGCGAGGCGCAGCTCAGCGCCGGCGCAGCACCCATCAGCGCGACGGAACTGATGGCCCGCCAGGCGTTCCTGGAGCGGACCGAGCGCGCCCACCGGGCCAGCCTGGAGGATCTCGGCCGACGCGAGGTCATGCTCCAGCAGCGCCGCAATGAACTGACCGAGGCGGCCCGCGACCGCCAGGCGCTCGAGCGCCTCAAGGAGAACCGCCGCCAGGACCACGAACGTGCGATGGCGCGCCAGGAGGCGATCGATCTCGACGAGATCGCGCTCAACGGCTTTCGCCGGAGGGCGGCATGACCCCGGGTATGGCACTCGGCGCGACGCTGCTGGCGGCCGGCACCGGCGACGCCATCGGAGCCAAGGCGCCGATGGACACCGCCCCGGCGACGGCCCCGGCATC
>JBAWFG010000213.1:0-3669 GCA_049591655.1 Solirubrobacteraceae bacterium | reverse complement strand
GTCGCCGCGCTTGCGCAGCGTGGGAAACCAGCCCGACCCGAAGTTGATGGCATCAAGCGCCAACCAGAAGGCGGCACGCGTCTCCCGGTCAGACGCCGCCCCCGCAGGGGTCTCGTCGGGGCCGGCCGGCCCCCCGGCGATATCCAGACTGTCGGCGTAGGCGGGAATGGATTCGGGGCGCACCCGGACCTGCGTCGCCCGCCGGGCGACCTCCGCGCACGCCGTCCGCAGTTCGTCCATGACCACAGGATGCCGTCTGATCAAGCCCGCCGACCCTGACGCTAACGTGGATCCGGTCACCATGCCGGAGCTGACCCACGACCTCGAAACGCTGCTCGCCGGCCTCAACGAGCCGCAGCGCGACGCGGTGGTCTACGGGGAGGGTCCCCAGCTCATCCTGGCCGGCGCCGGCTCGGGCAAGACCCGGGTGCTGACCCACCGGATCGCCTATCTCATCGCCACCGGTGCGGCCAAGCCGAATGAGATCCTGGCGATCACATTCACCAACAAGGCGGCATCGGAGATGCGCGATCGGGCCGGGCTGCTGGTCGGCAACCGCGTCCGCGCGATGTGGCTGATGACCTTCCATTCGGCCTGCGCCCGGATGCTGCGCGCCGAGGCGGCCCGGCTGGGGTACACACGACAGTTCACGATCTATGACACCGCCGACTCGCGGCGGCTGATCAAGCGCTGCCTCGACGATCTCGGGATCGACCCCAAGCGCTTCACCCCGGCCTCGGTGGGCTCCCAGATCTCGGATGCCAAGAACAAGCTGCGTGACTCCGACGCCTACGCGCAGATGGTCGGATCGTTCTTCGAGCAGACCGTCGCCGATGTCTACCGCTCCTACGAGCGGGAGCTGCACCGCATGAACGCCATGGACTTCGACGATCTGCTCGTCCGCGCCGTCAACGTGCTCGAACTGTTCCCGGAGGTCCGCGATCGCTACGCCGCCGGCTTTCGCCACGTCCTCGTCGACGAGTATCAGGACACCAACCACGCGCAGTACCGGTGGCTGCAGCTGCTCGCCGGCGAGCACCGCAACCTGATGGTGGTCGGGGACGATGCTCAATGCATCGTCGAGGGCACGCCGATCACGATGGCTGATGGCTCGCGGCGTCCGATCGAGACGATCTCACCCGGGGACGTGGTTCTGTCGGCGTACGGGAGCGGCAGTTTCCGTGGCGCCGAGGTCCTCAACGTCCATCGGTCACAGCGGAGCGACGGAATCGCGATCACGACGCGTTCCGGCCGCCGACTCGTGAGCACCCCGGAGCACGTGCATTTCGCCGGCTTCCAGCTGGGTCGCACGCCGCAGCTCTACATGACCTACCTCATGTGGCGCCGGGACCGCGGATTCCGGGTTGGGACGTCACGCACCTACACCAACGGACAGGTGAAGCCGGTGGTGGGGGTGTCGCTCCGACTGCGAGGCGAGCGCGCCGATGCCGCGTGGGTGGTCTCAACGCACGAATCAGAGGCCGAGTCCCGTTATGCCGAGGCGCTGCTGTCGGTCCGGTACGGCCTGCCGACGCTCCCGTTCTCGGCTCGGCCGTATCCAGGCCATGACGGGCGGTCACTCGTGGGCGATCAAACCCTGCTGGACCGGCTGTTCTCCGAGCACGACACGTGTGTCGGAGGCCATCGCCTGCTGGCGGACAGCGGCCTGGTGTTCGACCGTCCGCACTTTCAGGCCGGAACGTACACCAAGACCGACGTCCGACGACGTCGACTGGCGGTGTCGCTATGCGGGGATCGACGCGGCCGCACCCCGATGCATCGACTCGCGCTGTTCGGCTACGACGACGCCGGGCGCGAGACGCTGCAGCGGATTGGCCTCAGCGTCCGGCCCGCCCGCCGTGGATCTGATGGTTGGCGCTTTGAGACGAGCTGTAAGGACATGGCAACGATTGAGGGGCTGGCCACCCAGATCTCGACTGTGCTTGGCGACGTTTCAATTAGGCCAAGCGCCCGCCTGGGGCACAACCGGGAGGGACTGGCAGCCAACTCACTGCCGTTCACGCCGGCCTCCTCGGTTCGGCCAGGGATGGTGATGTTCGACGAGGAGGGCGGCTATGACCTCGTGGAGTCCGTGGAACGGGTCTCACTGGATCGTCCTGTATATGACCTCGACATCGCCCACACCCACAACTTCGTGGCCGATGGACTGGTGACCCACAACTCGATCTATGGGTTTCGGGGAGCTGACATCTCCAACATCCTGGAGTTCGAGGATTCGTTCCCCGACGCGCATGTGGTCAAGCTCGAGCAGAACTACCGCTCGACCCAGACGATCCTGGATGCCGCCAACGCGGTGATCCGCAACAACCGGGGCCAGAAGCCCAAGTCGCTGTGGACCGACATCGGGCAGGGAGATCCGATCCGGATCCGGGAACTCGACGACGAGCACGCCGAGGCGCGCTACGTGACCGGGGAGATCCAGCGCCTCGTCGACGAGGGGACCTCGCGGGCGGAGGTGGCGGTCTTCTATCGGACCAACTCGCAGTCACGGGTCCTGGAGGACACGCTCGTGCGGGCGGAGATCGCCTACCAGGTCATCGGCGGGACCAAGTTCTATGACCGGGCCGAGATCAAGGACGCGATCGCCTACCTGACGGTGCTCGTCAATCCCCAGGACGTGGGTGCGTTCACGCGGATCGTCAATTCTCCGCGGCGGGGTATCGGCAACACGACGATCTCCCGGCTTCTGTCGCACGCCAACACGACGGGGGAGACGGTGTGGGAGCTCGCCGCAGCTCCCGAGGAGGTGCCCGGCCTCGGCGCCGCCGCCATCAAATCGCTGCGCCGGTTCATGAGCACGATGGAGCGACTGGAGGAGCGTGTCCAGGCCGGCGCCGAGATCTCGCTGCTGCTCAGGGAGGTTCTGTCCGAGAGCGGATACCTGGAGGCGCTGGAGAACGAGCGCACGATCGAGGCCCAGGGGCGGATGGAGAACCTTGAGGAGCTCGTCAACGTCGCCGTTGAATATGACGCCGCCGCCGAGGAGCCCTCGCTCGCCGAATTCCTCCAGCAGGTGGCGCTTGTCGCCGACGCCGACACCCGGGCCGACGACGAGGGCCTGGTCACCCTGATGACGCTCCACAACGCCAAGGGCCTGGAGTATCCGATTGTGTTCATGATCGGCTGTGAGGAGGGCGTGTTCCCGCACAGCCGAGCGCTCGACGAGGGCGGCCTGGAGGAAGAGCGCCGGCTCGCCTATGTCGGCATCACCCGCGCCGAGCGTGACCTGTACCTCACCTCGGCCCGCACCCGGACGGTGTTCGGTGCGCGCAACTTCGGGGCGCCGAGCCGGTTCATCGGCGAGATCCCGCCGGAGCTGACCGATCGGGAGGTCCAGGCCCCACGGGCCTTCGGGGGGATCCGTGGCCGCGCCACGTCGTGGCGTTCGGCGGGTGCCGAGACCCCGGCGTATGACCAGGCGCCGGCCCCGTCGTTCCGGCTCGGCGATGATGTCGTCCACGCTGCCTTCGGCGAGGGGGTCGTCACCGCGACCGAGCCCGGCGGAATCGTCGTGATCCGTTTCAGCCGGGACCGGACCGAACGCAAGCTCGTCGCCGACCTGGCGCCGATCACCAAGCGCTGAGGGCCGATGGCCGACGCCGCGCCGCCCGCACCGGGCACCCCGCCTCCGGTCGGTGAGAGCGACCC
>JBAWFG010000212.1:0-1962 GCA_049591655.1 Solirubrobacteraceae bacterium | reverse complement strand
CTGCGGCCCAGGCTGCTGTGGCCCCGGTTGCCGCCGGGCCGGCTGCCGTTTCCGTTGCCGAGGCGCTCCCGACGGCAGACGCCCCGAGTGAGCCGCTGCCGGCGCCAGAGGCCGGCGAGCCGGTCTTCGACACCGGCCGCACCGGCCCGTTGGCCGAACTGCTGTTCAAGGAGAACGTCACCGCTCTGCACGCCGAACTCGAGCAGCGCTCGGCCGACGCCGCCCGGCTGCGCGGCGCGCTCGCCGACGCCCAGTCACAGCTGACCGCCCGGGCCACCACGCAGGCGGCGCTCGAGGTCGCCCAGGCTGAGCTCCGCGGTGAGCTGCAGCAGCTGATGGCCGCGGCCACCGGACAGCGTGAGGATTTCACCCGGCGTCTCGGCGAGGCCGAGGACGAGCGTGACCGGCTGCGCGAGCAGTTGGAGGTCGAGCGTCGCCGGGCTCAGGGTGAGCTGGAGAGCGAGCGTGAGCGGGCGCGGGCTGAGCTGGAGGCCGAGCGCAGCCGCCGGCACACCGAGCTCGAGGCCGAACGGGCCGCGAGCGCGCAGCAGCTCGCCGAGCTCGCCGCCGATCGAGATCGCCACGCGTCGCAGGCGGCCGGTTTGCAGGCCCAGCTCGCCGAGCTGTCGGCCACCCGTCGCGGCCATGACGAGGAGCTGGGCGCGCTGCGCGAGCAGCTGGCCGGGGCGCAGGTCGCCCGTGACGCGGCGGCCGGAGAGGTCGAGGGGCTGCGGTCAGAGCTCGAGCGGCTCGGGACCGAGCTGGCCGTCGCCCGTGAGCAGGTCTCGGCCCAGGGCGGGGACCTGGGCGAGGCTCAGCGCCTGCTGGCCGACGCGCGTGCGCTGACAGAGCAGTTGCGCGAGCAAAACCCGCACTAAGCGGGATAACCGGCCGACCGGGCAGCGTCCGTCCGCCGGGCGACGTACCGTCGCGCGGATGAGCGAGTTACCGGGGACCGCTGCAGTTGGTATCGAGGCGGTCGAGTGGTCCGCGGAGACCGGTGGGAACCTCACCATGCGGATCACCGGACGCTGGCGCCGTCGCCGGCCGATCACCAGCGGTCAGCCGACGCTCGTGATCGAAGCCGAGGGCCAGCGCCATCGCTTCCCGGCGATGCCCGAGCCGCCGAGCCTGGCCGGAACCGGCCCCGGCCTGTGGCGGCTGAGCTTCACCATCCCCGGCTGGCTGGCCCCGGATCTCGGTCGGACCTGGCTGCAATTCGGCACCGTGATCGTGCCGCTGCCGGTCGCCGTCCCGGCGCCCGGCGAGTCCGCCTCACGGAGCAACGGCCTGGCCGCCGGCCCTGAGGCATCGCCGGCTGCCGTTTCGGGATCGGCTTCGGCTCCGGTTTCGGCCGGCGATCCCCTGCCGACGGGGGAGGGGAGCGGGGTCGACCGCGGAGCCCCGCCACCGGAGGATCCCACGGCGCTGACACACCTGGCGGCCCGCGTCGATGCGCTGCAGCGTGAGCTCGACGCTGCCCGCGCCGGGCGGGAGGAGCTCGCCAGCTCGATGGCAGAGGGCGAGCGCAGCCGCCGCGTCGCCGAGCAGCGCGCCCATGCCGAGCAGGCGCTGCGCCAGGATCTCGCCCGCCGGCTGGCCGACACCGTCCGGGAGGCCGAGCGCGTGCGCCAGGCGATGGGCGACCTGGCCGCCGCCGAGGATCGCATCCGCGCGCTGGAGGAGATGCTGGCCGAGACCCGGCGCCGCAGCGACGAGGCCGAGCAGGTCGCCGCCGCGGCCACCGCCGCCCGGGAGCGTGCCGAGCGTGACCGGGACCAGGTGCGCGGCGAGACTCCGTTGGGTGCCGTCACCACGGCCGGGTCGGAGTCAGCGCGCGTGGCATTCGAGACCGGGCTGCGGTCGCGCCGGGCCCAGATCGTCCGCTGGATCCCGGCCGAGCCTCCGCGGCGGGCCGCGGCGACTCCCGATCCGCCCCCGGCGCCACCCCCGTTTCCGGAT
>JBAWFG010000211.1:0-7494 GCA_049591655.1 Solirubrobacteraceae bacterium | reverse complement strand
ACGGCTGGACGCTGTGGGCCTCGATCCAGGACGGGGTCTCCGACATCGACTTCGACTTCTGGAGCTGGGGCATGGAGAAATACGACCGCGCGGTGGCCGAGTTCGACAGCCCCGGCTTCGCCGACCTCCTCGACGAGGCGCGGCGGCCCGACTAGACCATCTAACCCGCCTCGTCAGCGAAGCCGCGCTCCGGGATCGTGGTCGCGGTCTCGACCACGAACCGGGCCCGGTCGCCGCGGTGGCGGTCACGGGCGAATTCCACCGGCACCCCGTCGGCGGCGAACGCCACCCGGGTGATGAGCATCAGCGGGTCGCCGTCGCCGACCGCGAGCGCCAGCGCCTGATGGGGCTGGGCCAGTGCCGGCTCCAGCCGCTCGGTGGCCCGCACCGGAGCCGAGCCGTAGACGTCGCGCATGAGCGTGTACAGCGAACCGCGCACGTCGTGGTCAAGCAGTCCCGGGAAGCGATCGGCCGGCAGCCAGGAGTCCTCGAGGGTCAGCGGCTCCCCGTCGGCGAAGCGCAGACGCTCGATCCGGTAGACGGGGGCGCCGGGCGCCAGCTGCAGGGCCTGGGCAACCGTTTCCGGTGCGGGCAGCTCGTTGATGGCCCGGATCCGCGCCGTCGCCGACAGCCCCTCCCGGTGCACCATCTCGGTGAACCCCGCCAGCCGGCCGAGGTCGTGCTCGAGCTTGGCCCGGGCCACGAACGTGCCCCGGCCGACGTCTCGCTCCAGCAGCCCACGTTGAGCCAGCGACCCGAGGGCCGCGCGGGCCGTCATCCGGCTGACCCCGACCCAGGCTGCGAGCTCACGCTCCGGTGGCAGGCGGTCCCCCACCCCCAGCCGTCCGGACTCGATCAGCTCGATGAGCCGATCGGCAATCTGCACATACGCTGGAGCCGGCGAGCCCCGGTCAAGCGCCCAGTCTCCGATGATCAGGGCCTGCAGCGAATCGAGCACTACGGGGCTGCCCGGCCGCAGGACAGCTCGCCAAGGCCGGCGATCGCCAACAGCCGCCCCGCGACGCTGTCAGGCGGAGCGAGCACGCGCAGCCCGATCGCCTGATCACGCAGCCGGGCTGACAGCCGCATCAACAGCAGCACCCCGCGGCTGTCGATGTATTCGACGTCAGCGAGGTCGAGGGTGAGCCGCCGGGGATCGCGCACCGTCACGCGCCGCTCGATCTGCTCGCCGAGCTCGTCGGCGTTGGAGAGGTCGACCTCGCCGATGATCCGGATGACGAGCTCCTCGCCACGGTCGTGCACCTCGATCGAAGCCAGCGGATCGCTCATATCGTCTCCTCCTCGATCGGCACCGTGAAGCTGACGGTCGTCCCGGTCGCGTCGCTGTGGCGCTGCAGCTCTGAGGACAGGGTGTCGATCACCGCTAGCCCGCGGCCCCGGCCACTGCCACTGGGTCGGTCGTTCCACCGCCCACGGTCTGACACCGTCACCGCCAGGCCGCCGGTCCCGTCCACATGCACGGCGAGCTCCATCGACCCGGGTAGCCGATCCTGGTAGGCGTGCTCGACCGCATTGCTCAGCGCCTCCCCAACCGCAAGCAGCAGCCGCTGGGGAAGCGAATTGTGGGCTCCGGTGCGCGCCAGCCAGGCGAGGAGCTCGGTCCGCGCCGGCGCCAGCTGGTCGGCGGTGGCGGGCATCCGCCGCTCAAAGACGCTGTCGCTGACCCGGCCAAAGCGCACGCACAGGATGACGGCGTCGTCCTCGGAGCGCGAGCCCCGCATCGTGCGCGCCAACAGCTCGCCGCAGACGTCCTCGACCGAACGGTCCACCAGCCCGCCGGCCGCATGGGCCAGGCGGTCAAGGCCGGTGGTGATCGGTTCGTGCCGGCGCTCGACCAGCCCGTCGGAGTACAGAACGATGAGGTCGCCGGAGCGCAGCGTGGTCTCGGCCTCGGCCCGCGGTCCGGGCATCGAAACGCTGCCCAGCGGCATCGAGCGTCCCTCGTCCAGCCAGCGGGTGGCGCCGTCGGCGGACGCGACGAGGATCGGCGGATGCCCGGCCGACGCGTAGCGCAGGATGCCGGTCACCGGATCCAGGAACCCGCAGGTCAGCGTGGCGAACTCCACCCCGTTGGCGCCCGCCGCAAAGTCACCGAGCCGTGACAGCAGCACCCCCGGTGATGGCGCCCCGGGCGCCAGCGCGGCCAGCGCGATCCGCATCCGCGACATCGCCGCCGCCGCCTCGAGGCCGTGACCGACGACGTCGCCCACGGCCAGGGCGATACGCCCATCGGGCAGCGCCAGCGTGTCGTACCAGTCCCCACCGACCGACAGCAGATCGCTGCTCGTCTGATACGAGGCCGCTACTTGGATGGCGGGATGGCGCAGGAGCTCGTCGGGCAGCAGCGCCCGCTGGAGCCGCACCCCGATCCGGTGCTCGTCCTCCCGCACGCGGGCCCGCGCCAGCAGCACGCTGGATCGCCGGGCCAGCTCCTGGACGAGCGACAGCTCCTCGATGCCGTAGGGCCGGCGACCCGGATCGCTGAGACCGAGCAGCAGTGCCCCGGGCTCGCCGGTGACGTCAACCGGCACGGCGATGTGTGAGCGCGGCCCCAGCCGCTGGTACAACGCCAGGGTCGGCTCGTCGATGCCGCCGTCGATGAGCATGTCGGGCGTGATGCGCTCAAGCAGCAGCGCCTCACCGCGCGCGGCGCGCAGCAGTGACCCGGGGTCACCGGAGGCGCGCTGCCGGTCACGCAGTGCCCGCAGGACGCCAACGAGCTCCGGGTCGCGATGGCTGATGGCGAGCACCGGCTCCACCCGGCCGGGGATCTCGAGGATCGCGTAGTCGGCAAGCTTGGGGACCAGCGACGTGACCAGTCCGTCCATCAGCGGAGCCAGTCCGTCGAAGGTCTCCAGCTCGGTCATCACTGAGGCGACCAGCTCGGTCCGCGCCCGGCCCCGCCGCGCCATGGCCGCGTTTTCACGCAGCGTCGTCTCGGCCCGCTTGCGCTCGGTCACGTCGTTGACCACGACGAGGAACCGGCCACAGCCAATCGGCTCCACCGGAGCCGCAAAGAGGTCGAAATGACGGCTCATCGAGTCGGCGCTGTTCTCGTACCGCAGCGTCTCGCCTCCGATGCCGACGCGAGCCATCGTCTGGACCCAGTGCAGCTCGAGATCGGGAACCATCTCCCGCGCCGTCCGACCCACCGGATCAAGCATCCCGGTGTGATCCTTGAAGCGCTCGTTGACCTCCAGGAAGCGGTAGTCGACCGGTTCGCCGTCCGCATCGCAAACCATCTCGCACAGGCAGAAGCCCTCGTCGATCGAGCGAAACAGCGACCGGTAGCTGGCCTCACGCTCCGACAGGTCCGCCAGCGCACGTGTGCGCTCGACGCTCATCCGGGTGCGCTTGGCCGTCTCCTCGATCAGCGCCACCTCCGCATCGGTCCAGGTGCGTGGTGTGCTCTGCTCGACGGCGAGAACCGCCACCGCCTGGCCGGCGCGCATGAGCGGCACCACGACACAGGCCGCAACCGCGTGCTCGGCGCTGCGGTTGCGTTGGAGCTCGCTCAGGCCGGGGTCGGTGCTGACGTCGTCGACGCGCAGCGTCGTGCCCGACGCGAGTGCGACCGCCGCCAGCCCGGCCCCCGCCTCGACGGTCTCGGTGTACTGCGCGCGGGTCGCCGCGAGGTGCAGGCAGAGCAGGCGCGGCGCCGTTCGCTCGACGTCCTCGGGGGTCTGCGCAACGCGCAGCTCGTCGGCCAGCAGCGCCCGGTAGTGGTTCTGCTCGGCGGCAACCCGCAGCGCGTGCTCGCTGTGGACACGCTCGGTGATGTCGCTGGCCACACCGATGATCTCCACGACGCCCCCATCCGGCCCGCGGGCAAGCACCGCGTCGCGGTTCTCAAACCAGCGGTAGCTGCCGTCGGCATGGCGAAAGCGGCAGCGGACCTGCCGCGACTCGCCGTCGGCCAACCGCCGCAGCGCGGCGAGGTGGGCCTGCAGGTCGGCAGCGTCGTCGGGGTGCAGGAGCTGCTCGATGATCGCGTCGCCGAATCGGCCGATGGCCTCGTCCTCCCAGCCCAGCACCTCAGAGACCTGGGTGTTGGCGATCACGGTATGACCCTGTTCAAGGTCATAGACGTACAGGATTCCGGGGACCAGCGTCCCGACGTCGCTGACGAGGCGGTGGCGCGCCGACATCTCCCCGGGCTGCCCGGGGGCCGACTCGCTTGCCGCGCCCATCATCGCCGCCCGTCTCTCATGTCCCCTCATCGGCTCCCCGGGGGTCGTCGTCCTCCGCCACGTCGGCCGGGACCGCCGGGTGCGGGCCCCTGTCCGCATTGTCCCGGAACCACAGGGGACCGACAACCGCGGCCGGCCATCGGCTAGCGAAATCCGAGACGCACGTGCACCCGGGCGGGGCGGGACGGCGCTCCGAGGGTGAGAAAGTCACGGGCCGATCCCTGGCGGGCGCAGTACGGGCAGCTCAGCTCGTCAGCGGGGGTGAGCGGCCGCTGCCCTACGGCAACCGGGGCGTCGCAGCTGGGGCAGGCGAGCGTCGCCTCGCACAGCCACCCCGCAGACACCGACCGGCGGCGCTCCTCATAGCCGGGCTGGTCACGCCGTACGAAGCTCACGGCACGGAGTCTAGAAACGGGCCGCCGCCCGAACGTGTACAAATTGGTGGTAATACGCGGCGACCAGGGGACACCCGTCCCTCGGGACGGTGCAGTTGCTGCGCGTCAAGCGCCCAGGCCACGGGCGCATGAGAGGAGCTGACTATGAAACGGATCACGGCTGCGCTTGTCGTGTGTGCAGCGGTGGCGCTGGGTGCGCCGGCCGCGCAGGCAGACGTATCGATGACCGATTACTCGCAGGTGGCGCGCAACATCATCCCGTCCGGAGAGCCGGGCGGCGTCCCGGTTCCGGCCGGCGCCACCACGCAGGCGCAGATGTACAACGCGCTCACGCCGCTGTTCGACCACGTGTCCAACGCCGACCTGTTCAGCGACTTCAAGTCCGAGCAGTTCGGCCTGGGCACCGATGGGCCCGGCACCAACGAGCCCGTTCCCTACCCCGGTGTGACGATCGTGCGCGACCGCTTCGACGTGCCCCACGTCGCCGCCACCACGCACGCCGGCGGCGTCTGGGCCGACGGCTGGATCGCCGCCGAGGATCGCGGTCTGCTGCTCCAGGAGGCCCGCTACAACTCGCGCGTCGCCGCCATCGATGCCCCCGGGCTGACCGCGATCGGGCTGATCACGGGTCTGCAGAACTTCCAGCCCAGCGCCCAGACCGAGAGCGTCGTCTCCCGTCAGACCCAGGTGCTGCTCAACGCCGGCCCCGAGGGCCACGCCGTGCTCGCCGACATCGACACATACATCACCGGGATCAACGCCTATCTGGCGAGCCACAGTCCCCAGACGGCCCCCTGGACCCGCAACGATGTCTACGCGGTCAACGCGCTCAAGGACCAGTTCTTCGGCGAGGGCGGCGGCAACGAGGCGGCCAACGCCGAGTTCCTCGGCGGCCTGGAGCGCCGTCTCGGCAAGCGCCGCGGCTACAGCGTGTTCAGCGACCTGCGCCAGAACCTCAACGCCGGCGCTCCCACGACCGTCGACGGGACGTTCAACTACGAGCACGATCCGCGCACGCCGGGCGCGCCCGGCAGCGTCGTCCTCGACCCGGGGAGCTTCCACGCCACCCCGTCGGTGCCCGCCGCCGCAGCCGCGCGTTTCGGACGGACCGAGCCGCGTCCACATGCCTCCAACGAACTGATGGTCGAGGGACGCTATTCGACCACCGGTCATCCGCTGCTGGTCGGCGGCCCCCAGGTTGGCTACTTCTACCCCGGCCTGACATTTGAGGTCGACATGCACGCCCCCGGCCTGAACTGGCGCGGGGCGACCTCGGCCCCGTTCCCCGGCTACATGCTGATCGGCCGCGGGCCCGACTTCGCCACGACGCTGACCTCAGCCGGCGCCGATGACACCGACGAGTACGCCGAGACGCTGTGCGGGCACAGCCGCACCCGGTACGAGTACCAGGGCCGGTGCCTGGCGATGCAGACGTTCAACGCCGGGACGCTCAACGGGCACGAGGTGTCGTTCAAGACCACCGTCCACGGACCGGTCGTCGGCTATGCCCGGGTGCACGGGCGGACGGTGGCGATCTCCCGCAAGCGCGCCAGCTACGGCCGCGACGTGCTCGACCTGCTCTACAACCGCCGTCTCTCCGACGGCCAGGTCAACAGCCCGCAGTCGTTCATCAAGGCCGCCGAGCTGACGCCGCAGACGTTCAACTCGTTCTACGTCGATGACAAGCACGTCGCGGAGTACACGGCGGGCCTGCTGCCACTGCGTCCCAAGGGGGTCGATCCGAGCCTGCCGACGATCGGCACCGGCCGCTGGGAGTGGCGGGGCTCGCTGGGCGCCGCCTCACATCCGCAGGGAATCGACCCGCGCCATAACCCGGTCCCGGGAACGATGACCAACTGGAACAACGTGTCCGCCCACGGCTTCGGCGCCGCCGATGACTCGTGGGGATCTGACGGAACGTCGGAGCGCGTTGCCCTGCTCAACTACAACCTCGCCCGGCTGCGCCGCCATGGCAAGTGGTCGCTGGCGACGGTGACCTCGGCGATGAACGCTTCGGCCAGCCAGGACATCCGGGCGATCCTGACGGTGCCACTGCTCCAGAAGCTGCTGGCCGGCACACGTGCGCCGAACCGCCAAGCGGCCAAGATGCTGTCCCTGCTCGTCACGTGGCGGCGGGCCGGCGGTAACCGGCTCGATCTCAACGGCGACGGAAAGATCGACAATCCCGGCGCGGCGATCATGGATGCCGCGTGGCCGAAGATCGCCGCTGCCGAGATGCGCCCGGCGCTCGGCTCTCAGCTGGGCCAGCTCAACTCGCTGTTCAGTGTGTTCGAGGCGCCGCCCGGAGGTCAGGAGGCGGGCTGGTTTGAGTACTTCACCCGTGACATCAGCCGCCTGCTGCACATCGGTCAGCCCCAGCCGTTTGCCAACGCCTACTGCGGCGGCGGCAACCTCGCACGCTGCCGTCAGGCGGTGTGGGCGGCGATCGCCGCCGCAGGGCATCAGTTGACCCGGTCACAGCGGACCGCCAACCCCGGAGTCTGGCGCGCCAGCGCCACCGCGGAGCGGATCCATTTCATCCCGGGGGTGCTCAGTTACACGATGAGCTACACCAACCGGCCGAGCGGGATCCAGCAGGTGATCAGCTTCAATCGCCACCGCTGATCTCAGACGTGGACACCAGCCCGCCGGCGCCATGCGCCGGCGGGCTGAAGTTCCGCGCCGCGCGGGCCTAGGATCCTCGTGGTGCAGCAGTTGACGATCGACACCCCGCGCGGTCCCGCGGCCGCTCACGTCAGCCTGCCAGACGCCGAGCACGATTCCGGCGCCCCGGGAGCACTCGTGCTCGGCCACGGGGCCGGAGGCGGAATCGACGCGCCGGACCTGCGCGCCACCCGCGATGCGGTCGCCGCGGCCGGGTTCGCGGT
>JBAWFG010000210.1:0-3122 GCA_049591655.1 Solirubrobacteraceae bacterium | reverse complement strand
GAACTCGAGTGCCGTCCAGAACCGGCTGGCCTCGCTGCGGCCGCGCTCGCGCTTTGCCCTCCGCCAGGATCAGGCGTCGGTCACGCCGGTGGCGACGGCCCCCGGCGTGGCCATCCCGGGGGTGCAGACCCCGGCGCTGCCCCGGCTCGGGCCTGCCCCGGAGTTCACCAACAACCAGCGCTGGTTCAACACCCCGCGTGGACAGCCGCTGACGCTGGCCGGATTGCACGGCCACGTCGTGATCGTCGACTTCTGGACCTACACGTGCATCAACTGCATCCGCACGCTGCCCTTCCTCAAGGGGCTGTATGCCACCTATCACCGCTACGGCCTGGAGATCGTCGGGGTCGAGACTCCGGAGTTCACGTTTGAACAGAGCGCCACCAACGTGCAGCAAGCGGTCGCCTCCGATGGCCTGCGCTACCCGGTCGTCCAGGACAACCGCTACGGCACCTGGAACGCGTATCAGAACCAGTACTGGCCGGCCGAGTACCTGATCGATGCCGGAGGCCAGGTACGCCACGCCCAGTTCGGCGAGGGCCATTACCGCGAGGATGAGGCAGCGGTGCGGGAGCTGCTCTACGAGGCGGGGGCCCGGCACCTACCCCCGCCGATGACCGCGCACGCGATCATGCCATCGGCCGGCCTCGGGACCCCTGAGACCTACCTCAACTCCCAGCGCGCGCAGAGCTTCGCTCAGCCGCTCAAGAGCGGGGTCCACTTCTATCCCGGCGTCCTGAACCCGATCGTCAACGAGTTCGGCCTGCACGGGACCTGGCGGGTGAACTCCGAATCGGCTACCCCGACGGCCGCCGGGGCGTCGATCACCGGCCGCTTCCAGGCCGCTCACGCCTACCTGGTGATGACCTCCGCCAGCAACACCCCCCGCCAGGTCCGGGTGCTCCTCGACGGCCGCCCGATCCCGGCCGCGCTCGCCGGAGCCGACGTCCACGGCGGCCTGGTGGCCGTGCGCGGCCAGCGGCTGTATTCGCTCGTCTCGCTGCCAGGCGACCAGCAGCACACGTTCACGCTCGACATCCCGCCTGGCGTCAGCGCCTACGACTTCACGTTCGGCTGATCAGCCGGGCCTCGGCGGCCTCCAGATCGGCGGGCGAATTGACGTTGTCAAGCAGCTGATCACCGCCGGGCAGGTGCAGGACCCGGGGACCGATCGCCGCGACCGCTGCGCGGACCGGGGCGGTGGCCTGCCGCGCGGCGTCGGCGAGCAGCGCCGCCGCCTGCGGCTGGTAGCACCCCAGTAGCGGCTGCAGGGCCGCGCCCTGGGCGGCAACCACCGCCGGTGCGTTCCCGGGGTCGGCATCCGCGAGAGCGCTGAGTGCTGCCGGGGTCAGGAAGGGCATGTCGGCGGCGCAGATGAGCACCGAACGGTCACCGGCCGCCTCCAGGGCCGCGACGATGCCGACCAGTGGATGGCGCGGCTCAGCGGGCTCGTGGATCACCCGGGCGCCCCCGAGCTGGGCGGCCGGCGGCAGCGCGGTCCCCGGCTTGGCGATGATCGTGACGTCTGCCACGACCGCCGCCAGGGCGGCCAGCGCGTAGGTGATGAGCGGGCGTCCGGCGAGCATTGCGACCGCCTTGTCGCCGCCCAGCCGCCGCCCCTCTCCCCCCGCCAGGACGGCTCCCATCGGCGGTCGGCCCAGGCTGCTCACCCGCGCCAGGATAGGTGCCCGCAGGCCTCACCGGGGGGTGTCCGGGAGAGCCCGTCCTATCATCAAGGCGATGGAGGGCTCGACCGAGGTCCGCAGCTGGTTGCGGTGTTATCGCTGCTGGTCTCAAAATCTGGAGGTCCAGGTCCACTACGAGGGCATCCATCGCATCGACCCCGAAACCGGGGAGCGCGGCGAAGTCGTCGACGAGATGCAGGAGGCCGTCGTTCAATGCCTGGAATGCATGCATGACCAGCCCCATCTCGGCTTCCACAACGGCCGCGTGGAGCCGATCGAGGACCGCTGGGAGCGGATGATCGCCGGGACCCCGTGGGTCGCCTCATGCACCGTCACGGTCGACGCCGACGACGTCGAGACCTGCTCGGGGCCCGAGGCTGGGGACGCGCTGTCCTATGCCGCCTTCGGAGACCACGGCACGCGGGAGTTCTTCACCCACGTGCGCTTCCACAAGCACGACGAGGACCGGATCGTCGTACACCTGCTCGTCGAGCTGTACTCCCGGTCGGCCGAGGAGGCCACCGAGGTGCTCGAGGAGGCCGCCCGCGGGACGCTGGCGATCACCTCGCTCGCCGAGGAGTCCCGGCCGCCGGCCTCCACCGGCGACCAGCCCCACTAGCCGCTCCCCACCCCCGGCGGATTGCCACCCCCGCGGATTGCCACCCCCGGCGGATTGCCGCCCCCGGCGGATTGCCACCCCCGCGGATTGCCATCCCCGCGGATTGCGACAAAACCGGCCGGCTCGTGGAGCGATGTCGCAGATGCGGCCCGTGGCCCGCGGTTGGCGACAAATCCAATCGGCGAATCCGGATTTGTCGCGGATCGTGGGCGCGACCCTAGCCTCCGGCCGCCGCCTGGATCGGCGAGTCGACCCCCGCCGCCGGCACCCGGGCCGCCGTTTGCCGGCGCTCGCGCCGGCGACCCCGCCACGCCCACGCCTCTCCGATCACCAGCGCCAGCGCGACCGGCACCGTCGCCGGCAGCTCATTGAGCACGAAGAACAGCAGGTCGAAGAGTCCGGCCAGGGCGAAGGTGAGCAGCGCCATCGGGCCCTGGCGGCGGCCCTCCCGGGCCAGGACCGCGCCGAGCAGGCCGGCCACGAACAGGTCTCCGTAACCGAACGAGACGTTGCCGAACAGCTCGCTCTGCAGCTGGGGCAGCCCGCTGCCCGGCAGTGGCGCGGCGGCGATCAGGGCGTTGTTGGGGGCCTGCAGCAGATCGGTGAGCACCAGCCACACGTCGGCGGCGGTCATCGCCAGCAGTCCGACCTTCAGCCATGCCGGCGGCGTGACCGCAGCGAGCAGCCACCCGAGGGTCACGCAGCTGAGCGCCGACAGGGCCAGCGCCGCCCCCTCCCCCCACAGCGTCGTGCGGGAGGCCCAGGCGAGCGCGAACAACGGCACCGCCACCAGCGCCAGCCATGGCCGGCTGCCCCGG
>JBAWFG010000209.1:0-2538 GCA_049591655.1 Solirubrobacteraceae bacterium | reverse complement strand
CACGATCTCGGCGTGAGCGATCGTCTTTGACTGCTCTCCGGGCATGATCGTGACCCGCCCGTCAAGACGGCCGAGCGCCTCGCCGTAGAGCCGACCGACGTTGTAGTCGGTGACGACGAATCGGCGTCCGGCGACGGTGGCCGGCCAGAATGGGGGGCCCGAGAGCAGGCCCGGGCCGATGTAGGCCGGGTAATCACCGGAGGCGCTGGTCGCCCACAGGACCGTGACCCCGGTGCGGGGAACCCCCTCCAGCGCGGCAAGCACTGCCCCCATCTCGCCGGCCCGCTCCTGGGGCACGACGACGTCGGCGGCCTGCTCGTAGACCGGGCGCCGGGCGGTATAGAGGGCGGTGAACGCATCACGGTCGGCAGCGAGCGGGCGGGCGGTCCCCTCGCACCGGCGCCAGGCCGTGTCAAGGTCGACGTCGATCCACACCGTCAGGTGATCGCGCAGCGCGTCACGCACGGCGGCTGAGCCGAGCGCCCCGCCGCCGAGCGCCACCACCGGCCGGGGGCCGTCGCTTGGGGCCTCAAGCAACTCAAGCGTGATGCGCTCCTCGGCGGCGCGGAACGCCGCCTCGCCGTCGCGAGCGAAGATCGCCCCGATCGTCGCGCCGAGGCGGTGCTCGATGACCGCGTCGACGTCGACGGGCTCGCCGCCGAGCGCGCGGGCGGCGCTGCGGGCTGCCGTGGACTTCCCGGCTCCCATGAAGCCGACCATCGCCACCGCGCGGCCGTCGCCAGCGGCGGCAGCGCCACTCACCGCGGCCGCCATCCGATCCGCTCCCGGTAGGCGAGCAGGGCGGCGCTGACGTCATCGATGTGATCGCCGCCGAACTTGGCGCGGTAGGCGTCGGCGAGCACGAACGCCACCATCGCCTCGCCCACGACGCCCGCGGCCGGAACCGTGCACGAGTCGGTGCGCTCGCGCAGCGCCTCGGCGGGCTCGTGGGTGGCGATGTCAACCGAGCGCAGCGGCTTGGTGAGCGTTGGCAGCGGCTTCATCCATCCCCGCACGACGAGCGGCTCGCCGGTGGTCATCCCGCCCTCCACCCCACCGGCGCGATTGGTGGTGCGGTGAAAGTGTGTCGCCTCGTCATAGAAGATCTCGTCGTGGGCCTGGGATCCGGGCAGTCCGGCCACCTCGACCCCGTCGCCGAGCGCTACCGCCTTGACCGCCTGGATCGACATGATCGCCTGGCCGAGCAGCCCGTCCAGGCGCTCGCGCCAGGAGACATGGGAGCCCAGCCCGGGGACAACGCCGAACGCCCGCACCTCGAACACGCCGCCGAGCGACTCGTTGGCTTTGCGCAGGCGGTTGATCTCGGCGACCATGGCCCGCGTCGCCTCCTCGTCGAGGCAGCGCACCGGGGACTCATCGACATCGGCGAAATCCGCCACGGTCAGGTCAGGACGCTCGGGCGCCGTCACGCCAGCGATCCGGGTCACGTGCGAGCGCACCTCCACCCCGAGGGCCCGCAGGAATGCCTTGGCGACGGCGCCGCCGGCGACCCGGGCGGCGGTCTCGCGCGCGCTGGCCCGCTCGAGGATGTCGCGCACATCGGTGAGCCCGTACTTCTGGACGCCGACGAGATCCGCATGGCCGGGCCGGGGCAGATGCACCTCGGCGGTCTGCGCTTCCACCGGCCAGGGGTTCATCCGCTCCTCCCAGTTGGCGAAGTCACGGTTGGCGACCTGCAGCGCGATCGGGCCACCGAGCGTCCGTCCGTGCCGCACACCGGCGGTGACGTCGACGCGATCGCGCTCGATCTTCATCCGCCCGCCGCGGCCGTGCCCGAGCTGGCGGCGCGCGAGATCGCGGTCAAGTTCCTCACGGTCCAACTGCAGGCCGGCCGGCATGCCCTGCACGATGCACGTGAGGCCGGGGCCGTGCGACTCCCCGGCGGTGATGAGATCCAGGGCCATCGGCTAGCTGGGCGCGGAGCCGCCCTCGGCCGGAGCCTCCTGGGCGTCGATGCCCGGGATCAGGTGCCCGGTCCCGTGACACCACGGGCAGGTGACCTGGTGGGGCTCACCCCCCAGGCCGGAGATCAGGTGTCCGGTCCCCCGGCAGGGCCCGCACGGTTGCACTGTGTCCTCGGTCTTTGGGTCGTCTTCGGCCATGGCGGGGCAGGTTACTGCGTCAGTGTGCCGCGACCGCGGCGCGCATCGCGGCGGTGCTGGCGGGCCGTCCGGTGAACGCCTGGAAGCTGAGCGCCCCCTGGCCGACGAGCAGCGTCATCCCCTCGACGATCGGGACCCCCCGGCGCGCGGCCTCACGGGTGAGCACCGTGCCGGAGTCGGTGTAGACGAAATCGACGACGCACCCGTACTCGGTGAGGGCGCCGGCGGTGAGGGGCAGGCGGTCAAACGGATCGTTGCCGTCGAGCCCGACCGCGGTGCAGTTGACGAGCAGGTCGGCGCCTGCCGGACGCTCGGCGACCGTCGCCCCGAGCTCACCGGCGAGGGCCCGGGCCCGGTCCGGAGTCCGGTTCCACACGCTCACCCGGGCCGCGCCGGCGTGCAGCAGCGCCCACAC
>JBAWFG010000208.1:0-3667 GCA_049591655.1 Solirubrobacteraceae bacterium | reverse complement strand
CGTGGAAGCTGACCGACGAGGACTGGCGCAACCGGGAGAAGCGGCCGCAGTACGACGAGGCGGTGGCGGACATGCTGCGGCTGACCCACGGTCCCCTGGCGCCCTGGGACGTCATCTCGTCGGAGAGCAAGCGCAACGGCCGGGTCGAGGTCATCGAGACCGTGATCCGGCACATGGAGGCGGGCATGGCGCGCTGGGGCGTCCCCGTTCCGGCCAGTGACGACGAGGAGGAGACGGAGCTGGCGCTGTCCTTCGACGACGCCGAGTTCCAACACGGCCCGTCCACGACCGGGTCGGCGGGTCCGGCGGGTCCGGCGGGTCCGGCGGGTCCGGCGGGTCCGGCGGATGGTCGATCCCCTACCCGATCGTCCTGTGTGAGTCCGGAGGCCAGAACCTTCCGCCCAACAGCGCGGGAGCATCCGGGTACTACCAGATCATGCCCGCCACCTGGCGCCTGTTCGGCGGTAGCGGCCCCGCGGCGTACCTGGCCGGCAAGGCCGAGCAGGACGCCGTCGCGGCACGCATCTGGAGGGGCGGTGCCGGTGCATCCAACTGGGTGTGCGCGGGCATCGTCGGCATCCACTGACCGGTCGCCGGAGCCGGCTGCTCAAGACGCTGCTGGCCGTGGCGCTGCTGCTGGCGGCGCTGGGAGTGCGCCTCGGCTACAACGCCGCCGAGCCCTACCACGCCATCAACGACGCCGGCACCTACAACCGCATGGCGAGCATGGTCGCCCAGTTCGGCGACTACCACACGGGTTCCAAGCCCCGGTCGGGCGCCGGCGGCTCCCGGGGGCCGACGGCGTACTTCCCGCCCGCGTTCCCGTATTTCCTGGCGATCACCGACCTCGTCGACGGCCACCAGCGGGGCGGCAAGGCGGCCGTCGGGCCCGAGCGAACCGAGATGGCGATCACCGGGACGATCAGCGTCGCGCTGCTGGGGCTGGTGGCGCTGGAGCTGTTCGGCGAGGGAACAGCGCTCGTTGTGATGGCGCTCGCCGCCTTCTACCCGGTGGCGGTCGAGCTGTCGGGCACGCTCGTGGCCGAGAACCTCGTCGTCGCCCTCGAGCTTGCCGCGGTGTGGGCGCTGCTGCGCGCCCGTCGCGCGCGCAGCCGGCGCGCGTGGATCTGGATCGGCGCCGCGGGGGTGCTCACCGGACTGGCGGCGCTCACCCATGAGAACGCGATCCTCGATGTGATTCCGTTCGGGATCGCCGCCTGGGCGGTGGCCCGGTCACGGCTCGGAACGGACAGCCGCCGGCCCTGGCTGCGAGCCCTCGCCGCCCCGGCGCTGCTCGTCGTTGCGTGCGGCGCCACGATCCTCCCGTGGACGATTCGCAACGCCGTCGAGCTCCACCACTTCGTCCCGATCGCCGATGAGACCGGGATCACGCTCGCCGGCACCTACAACCCGCTGTCGGCCAACGACCCGCTGCTGCCGTACAAATGGCACCTGTTCAGCCACGTGCCCCAGCTGCATTACCTCGCCCACGCCAGCGCCCGCTACACCGAGCTGCATCTGTCAAACCTGCTGGAGACCCAGGCTCTGAACTACATCTCCGCTCATCCACTGTCGCCGATCCAGGCGGCCGCCGACAACACGCTGCGGATGTTCGAGCTGGAGGGCAGCTACGCGTGGCACGCTTCGGCGCGTGCGCTGAGCATCCGCCCGGGCTTCGCCCAGGTCGGCGTGATCTCGTTCTGGGTGATGTGCGTGCTGGCGATCGCCGGCCTGTTCACCCGCCGCGCGCGACGCGTCCCACTCTGGGTATGGGCGATCCCGCTGCTGTGGTGGATCACGGTCGTGCCGATCAACGTCGAGACACCCCGGTTCAGGGAGCCGATCGACCCGTTCCTGATCCTGCTGGCCGGCTGCGCGGTGACCGCTGCGCTGAGCCGGATCGTCTCAGGATTGGGCCGTACGCCAGTCCGGCGTGGTCGGCGCACGCCCCAGTTGGCGGGTGACGAGGCTCAGCTGGTCCAGATGGTCCAGCGCCTGACCTGAGCCGACCGCGACGCAGGTGAGCGGCGAGTCGGCGCGATAGACCGGCATCCCGGTCTCGGCGGCAACCATCTCCGGGAAGCCGCGGATCAGGGTTCCCCCGCCGGCGAGCAGAATGCCGTCACGGGCGATGTCGGAGGCGAGCTCGGGCGGCGTCTGCTCCAGCGTGTCCCGGATCGCCTGGAGGATCTCCCGCAGTGGGGCGGCGATCGCGGTGCGGACCTCCTCGGAACGCAACTGGATGGCGGTCGGCAGCCCGGTGGCGAGATGGCGGCCCCGGACCTCGGTGACGAGCTCCTCACGCTGGGGCATCGCAGAACCCAGCTCGATCTTGATCGACTCGGCGGTGCGTGAGCCGATCGCCAGCGAGTAGACCGACCGGATGTAGTGGGCGATCGCCTCGTCCATCTCATATCCACCGACCCGCACCGAGCGGGAGATGACGATCCCGCCGAGTGAGATGACGGCCATCTCGCTCGTCCCACCCCCCACGTCGACGACCATCCGGCCGACCGGTTCCTCGATCTCCAGGCCGGCCCCGATGGCCGCGGCGATGGGCTCCTCGATCAGATGCACCCGGCGGGCCCCGGCGGCCAGCGATGCCTCCTCGACGGCCCGCTTCTCGACCTCGGTCACGCCCGAGGGGGCGCACACGATCAGCCGCGGGTGGGCCATCCGCCGGTCGATGACCTTGCGGATGAAGTAGCGCAGCATCTCCTCGGTCACCTCGAAGTCGGCGATCACGCCGTGGCGCAGGGGCCGGGTGGCCGAGATCGAGGCCGGCGTGCGACCGATCATCCGCTCGGCGTCGGCACCGACGGCGTGCACGAGGCCGGTGTCGACGTCGGAGGCGACGACCGACGGCTCGGACACGACGATCCCGCGCCCACCCACATACACGAGGGTGTTCGCGGTCCCGAGGTCGATCGCCATGTCATGGACGCCGATGGTGGGCGCCAGGTGGCGCCGTGAGTTGTCGCGACGGGAACCGTCTCTACGAAATCTGATGCAGGACAGACTGTCAGACATCGACCCCCGGCGGGGGTGCGCAAGCGCGATTTCAATGTAAGCGGGCGCGGCGTGACGAGTTAACCCGCGTATGGGGGCTTAGATTGCACTGCGGGCCGGAGGCCGGGCGCTCAGGGCAGGCTTAGCGCGCGGGGGGCCGCTGGGGGCGGGCTCAGCGCTCGCCGGGCGTCTTGCGCGGGTACTGCGAGACCGGCTGGCGGAGGTCGAGTGCGGTGGTGAGGATCCGCCGCTGCTCGGTGGCGTGGGCGATTGGATAGCCCTCGCCCGAGGCCGCCCGCTCGGGGCGGCCGATGTAGCCGAACTGGAGGTGCTCGGGGAGGATCTGGAGCAGGCGCGGGGACATGAACGCGCGGGCGCCCATGTTGCGCGGCTCCTCCTGGACCCAGACGACTTCCTCGAGCTTGGGATAGCTGGCGATGAGCGTCATCAGCTCGCCCTGCGGGAAGGGGTACAACAGCTCGACGCGGCCGATCGCCACGGTGGGATTCTCAGCCCGAGCGTCATTGGCGAGCAGGTCGTAGTAGATCTTGCCGGTACAGAGCACGAGCCGCGTAACCTCGGCGGCATCGACGCTGGGGTCGCTGAGCACCGGCTGGAAGCGGCCCTCGGAGAGGTCGGAGACGCGGCTGGCCGCCTG
>JBAWFG010000207.1:0-9947 GCA_049591655.1 Solirubrobacteraceae bacterium | reverse complement strand
GGCGAACCCGCCGTCGTGTGCGGCCGTTGCCGGCCGCGTGGATCAGATCCAGCCGCGCTCGGTGGCGATGAGCACGGCCTGGGCGCGGTCCATGGCGCCGAGCTTGCCGTACACGTTGTGCAGGTGGGTCCGGATCGTGCTCGTCGACAGGCCGAGCTCGGAGGCGATCTGCTTGTAGACCATGCCCTTGGCCAGACGGCGCAGGACGTCGACCTCACGGGTCGACATCGGGCACGGCTCGACCTGACGGGGGCGCTCCCCGGAGGCCGGCAGCGGCAGCTCGTACATCACCTTGCGCAGGCCGGCCGGGGTCAGGCCGATCGTCCGGGCCACCGACAGCAGCTCTGACGGGGCGATCGAGCCGCCGAGCACGTAGTGGGCGAGCATGTCGGCGAGGCGCACGAGCGCGGACTCACCGGTGGAATCCTCGGCGTGATGGCGCTCGATCACGCTGGCGATCGACTTGGGAAGCGCCCAGCGGCGGGCGAGCACGCCCCCGACGAGGGCGTGGTCGACGCCGAGCTCACGGCGCTCGCGTTGAATGCGCCCCTCAGGGGTGCGGGCATCGCCGTGGACCTGCCCGGGATAGCCGGGGTAGGCGTGGACGAGGACGAGCTTGCCGATGTCGTGCAGCAGGGAGGTGACCATCAGACGGTCACGCGCGTCGAAGTTGATCTCCCGCGCCAGGCGGTCGGCGGCACGCTGGGTGGCGACCGAGTGCAGGCGGAAGCGCTCCGGGATGCCCTGCCAGACGGCGGTGCGCTCAAAGAAGTCAAAGGTCCGGGCCCGGCTGGCGATGGCGTGCACGGTGCGCGGGGTGAGCACGTCGACGCCGGCCACCACGCTGTCGATCCGGCCGTGGGTCGGACCCTCGACCTGGTTGGCGAGGCGCACGACCGTGACGGTCAGAGCGACGTCGGCCTCGACGGCGGAGACGACGTCGCCCACCGACGGCTCGCCGTCCTCGAACAGTCGCAGCACGCGGTTGCGTGACTCGACGAGGACCGGATAGGCCTCCAGGGCCTCAAAGGCCGTCGTCAGGCGGCGGCCATGGCCCTCGTTGTGATGACGCTCGCGCGTCGCGTAGGGGTCGGTCGGGGGCACAGTTTTCAGAGCTACGGTTGCCACGGGATCATTCCTTCCAACCCGGGACCGGGCTCTTCGGCGTGAACAGAGTCAGGGGCGTCTGACGCATCGCCCGGTTTATCGGCAGTTACCCGTAACCGGTTTAGCCGTCTTCACCGCCTCCACTCAGGTCTGTGCCTGCGCCCGGCTCAGGGCCGCGTCGATCCTGGCCAGAGTCTCGTCCTTTCCGAGCAGCGCGACGCTCTCGAAGATACCTGGCGACACGGTCTGACCGGCGATCGCGACTCGGACCGGCTGGAAGACCTTGCCCGGCTTGAGCTCGGTGCGGGTGACGACCTGGCGCAACGCCTCCTCGATGGCGGCGGAGTCAAACGGCTCGGCGCCGGCGAGGGCTTCACGCGCCGCGGACAGCGCGTCCACCCCACCGTCCTTGGCGATCGTGCGAGCAAACGCGCCGGGATCGTCGACCGGCCCGTCAAACAGAAACGAGACGAGCGGCCAGAAGTCCGCCAGGGTCTGGATCTTCTCCGCGGAGATCTCCACCGCGCCACGCAGCCCCGAGCGCCCGGTGAACGTCTCCAGGCGCGCGGTCAGCTCATCGACCCCCAGCTCGCGCAGATGGCGGCCGTTGAGATGGCGCAGCTTGCGCTCGTCGAACACCGCCGGGTTCTTGGAGACGCGCTCCAGGCGGAACCGCTCGGCGAGCTCGTCGAGGCTGAAGAACTCCTCGTCAGAGGCGAACCCAGCCCCCAGCAGCGCGATGTAGTTATCGACGGCCTCGGGCAGGTAGCCCTGGTCACGCAACTCCTGCACCGACGCGGCGCCGTGGCGCTTGGAGAGCTTCTTGCCGTCCGGGCCGTGCAGCAGCGGCAGGTGGGCATAGATCGGGACCGGAGCGCCGAGCGCGGCCAGGACGAGCTGCTGCTTGGGGGTGTTGGAGAGGTGGTCGGCGCCACGGACGACGTGGGTGATCCCGGCGTCGAGGTCGTCGATCGCCACCGCGAAGTTGTAGAGCACCGATCCGTCGGCCCGGGCGATCACCGGGTCATCCAGGCTGGCATTGGGGAAGCTCGTCTCGCCGATGATGACGTCGTGCACGACGGTGTCGCCGTCGTCGGGCACTCGCAACCGGACGGCGCCGGCCGCCTCGGGCTCACCGCGGAAGCCGCGGTCGGCGCCGTGCTGGTCCTTATAGGCACGGACATCGTCGGCGGTCGCGGTGGAGTGGTAGGCGTGACCGTCGGCCAGCAGCTGGTCAAGCACCTCGGCGTGGCGAGCGGCGCGCTGGGACTGGAAGATCGGGCCCTCGTCGAAGTCGAGGTTGAGCCACCGCAGGGCATCGAGAATCTGCTCGACGTTCTCCGGCGTTGACCGCTCCCGGTCGGTATCTTCGATCCGCAGCACCAGGGTGCCGCCCTGTCCCCGGGCCAGCAGCCAGTTGTACAGCGCGGTCCGGGCACCGCCGATGTGGAGTGCCCCGGTCGGCGACGGAGCAAAGCGAACTCGCAAGGACATGTATCGAAGATGCTAATCGGCGCTCACGTATCACCGGCGGGTGGCCTCCCCAAAGCCGTGGCGCGCGGCGCCGAGCGCGGCTGTGAGGCGATCCAGATCTTCAACCAGTCGCCGCGAATGTGGCGGCCGACCGCCTACGGGGAGGACGACTTCGCCGCCTTCCGTGAGGCGATGAGCGACAGCCCGGTCAAGGCGGTGCTGATTCATGCCGTCTACCTGCTCAACTGCGCTTCCGAGGACCCTGAGATCCGCGACAAGTCCCGGGCGTCGCTGATCCAGTCGCTGCGGGTCGGGGCCGGAATCGGCGCTGCCGGTGTGGTGCTGCATCCCGGCTCGGCCAAGCAGGGCCATGTCGGCGAGGCGATCACGCGCGCCGGCACCCTGATCAAGGAGGCGCTGTCTGAGACTGAGAGCTGCCCGCTTCACTTGGAGGACACCGCGGGCGCCGGGGGCACCCTCGGGCGATCCTTCGCCGAGCTGGCCGCCCTGGTGAACGCCGCCGGCGGTGACCGGCGGCTCGGGGTGTGCCTTGACTCCTGCCACCTGCTGGCCTCGGGCTATGACATCCGAACCGCCCCCGGGCTCACCGAGGTGATTGACGAGTTCGACCGCGAGGTCGGGATCGACCGGCTCGGCTCGCTGCACCTCAACGACTCCCAGATGCCACTGGGCTCAAACCGCGACCGCCATGCCGACATCGGCGAGGGCGAGCTCGGCGAACGCGGCTGCGGGGCGTTCCTGTCTGAGCCGCGCTTTGACACGCTCCCGCTGGTCCTGGAGACCCCCGGGCCCGACCGTCAGGGGCCGACTCGCGAGGAGCTTGAGCACTGCCGTTCGCTGCGCAAGCGCGGCCAGGCGTCGCGCAAGCGGGCCGCCGCGCGCGCCCGGTCATGAAGGTAGGGTCCGGGCGATGAGCGACCTCACCCGGCCCGGCGATGCCCTCGTCGTCTTTGGCATCACCGGAGACCTGGCCCGCAAGATGACCCTGCGCTCGCTCTACCGGCTCGAGACCCGCGGGCTGCTGACCTGCCGGGTGATCGGCGTGGCGGTCGAGGATTGGACCGACGAGCACCTGCGCGAGCATGCGCTGGAGGCGGTACGCGCCACCGGCGAGCCGATCGACGATGCGGTCTGGAAGCGGTTTGCACAACGGCTGTCCTATGTCGGCGGGGACTTCTCGGACTCGGCCACCTACGCCGCGGTCGCCAAGGCGCTGGGCGACAGCAAGAACCCCGTCTTCTATCTGGAGATCCCTCCGTCGCTGTTCGCGATGGTCGTCTCCGGTCTGGCCGGGGCCAATCTCGTCCAGGGTGGCCGGCGGGTCGTCGTCGAGAAGCCGTTCGGCCACGACCTCACCTCGGCTCGGGCACTGGCCCGGGACCTGCACAAGTACCTCGAGGAACCGCAGCTGTACCGGATCGACCACTTCCTGGGCAAGATGGGGCTGGAGGAGATCCTCTACCTGCGCTTCGCCAACGCGATTCTGGAGCCGGTGTGGAACCGCAGCTACGTGGCCTGCGTGCAGATCACGATGGCCGAGAGCTTCGGGGTCCAGGACCGCGGCCACTTCTACGATCCGGTCGGCGCGCTGCGCGACGTGGTCGTCAACCACCTCATGCAGATGGTGGCGGCGGCCGCGATGGACCCCCCGGCCCAGGGGGACGCCGACAGCCAGAAGAACGCCAAGTACGCGGTGTTCGCCGCCATGGCCGACGCGCAGCCAGACCACTTCGTGCGCGGCCAGTACGACGGCTACCGGGACATCGACGGGGTCCGCCGCAACTCCGACACCGAGACCTACGTGGCGCTGCGCCTGGAGATCGACAGCTGGCGCTGGTCCGGGGTGCCGTTCTTCATCCGCACCGGCAAACGCATGCCGGTCAGCCAGACCGAGCTGCGGCTCGTGTTCCGCCAGGCCCCGAAGCTGCCGTTCATCCCCTCCGGCCGCCGCGCCCCGGCGCCGAGCCAGATCGTGTTCCGGATCGACCCGGGAACCGGGATCCAGATCGTGCTCGACGCCCAGCGCGCCGACAGCACCCGGGCCAGCGAGATCGCACTTGACATGACCTTCGCGGAGGAGGGCGGCGAGGGCGCCACCCCCTACGAGGTGCTGCTGCACGCCGCGCTCGTCGGCGACGCCGGCCACTTCACCCGCCAGGACAGCGTCGAGCAGACCTGGCGCGTGGTCCAGCCGCTGCTCGACGCCCCGCCCAAGGCGATCCGCTACCCCCAGGGCTCATGGGGCCCGGAGGAGGCCGAGCAGATGGTGGCGCGCTACGGCGGCTGGCATGGGCCGTGGCTGCCCTCCTAGGGCCGGTGGCGGCCGGCTAGGGCCGGCGGGAGCCGCACCCCGCCGATCGGCGCCACCGTCCTCTCCCGCCGGTAGCGTTGGCGCCGATGTATGACCGTCTGCTCACCGGAGTGCGGCTGTGAAGCCCAAGCTCGGCACGATCATCTGGCTGATCGTCGGCATCCTGCTCGCCTCCGGCCGCCACTATCTCGACCACGTCGACGCGCTCAAGCCGGTCATTTCGGCGGTGCTGGCGATCCTGTTGTGGCCGCTGCTGCTGCTCGGGATCAACCTCCACGTTCACTGAGCCGGGCTCTCACCCCGGCACTCGGCTCTCTGACGCCCTGACCGGTCCCTGACTGCCTAGCCCGGCCTCGGCACGACCGGTGCCGACCCTAACCGTCAGGCGACCGCGGCGGCCTCGGCTGCCGCGGCAGCTTCAGGCATGAGCGCCCCACCGAGCAGGGCGTCGAGCTCGGCGTGAAGCGACGCGCTGCGGGAAACCCTAAAGCTCGGGCCGAGCCTCAGCCTGCGGTGTCCAACCGTCGTGGAGAGCTCGATGACGACGTCCGAATCGCCCGGGAACCCGGCCAGAAGGTCCTTGAGCTCGGTCAGCGCCGACATCGGCAGTGCGGTGGCATCAAGCCGCAGCCGCAGCGCGCTGGGGGTCAGGGCCGGCTTGGCCGCTTGGACCTGGGCCTCCAGGACCTCCTCCTCGGTCGGCTCAAAGCGCTCGACCTGCTGGGCGATCAGGCACGTCGTGTCCCGGTCCTTATGGTCGACCTTGCCGCGCACGAGCACGATGGAGTCGGTCTCCAGGGCCTCCTCACAGGTGGCCAGCGTCTTGCCGAACACGATGATCTCGACCGACGTCTCCAGGTCATAGAGCGTGGCGAACATCATGAAGTCGCCCTTCTTGGTCTTGATCTTCTTCGCCTGGGTGATCATCCCGCCGATCTGCACCCAGTCGCCGTCACGGCGGCTGGAGAGCTCCCCGAGCGTGCTGTCGGACTTGGCGCGCAGCGCCGGCCCGACCTCCTTGAGCGGGTGGGCGGAGATGAACAGGCCGAGCGACTCCTTCTCGGCGGCGAGCAACTCGTTGCGATCGAACTCCTCGCCGGGGATCGGCGCATGCGTGGGTCCGCCGAACGCCGCCGCCGCGGAGCTCGCCCCTCCCCCGCCCCCGTCGTCGCCCATCGCGAGATCGAAGATCGAGCCCTGGCCGATGAGGGCGTCCTGCTGGGCCTTCTGCCCGGCGGCCTGCGCCTGCTCGAGCACCGACAGCATGCCCTTGCGGGGCGCGTTGGTGGAGCTGAAGGCGCCGCACTTGATCAGGGCCTCGATCGCCTTCTTGTTGACCGCGCGGTTGTCGACGCGCTCGCAGAAATCGAACAGGCTCGTAAACGGCCGTGGCGAGCCGTTCTCGTCCTCCCGGGCGCGCTTGATCGCCTCGACCGCCTGGTAGCCCACGCCCTTGACGGCGTCCAGGCCGAAGCGGATGTTGCCGTCGACGACGACGAAGTCGTGGTCGGAGAGGTTGACGTCGGGGGGCAGGATCTGGATCCCCATCTGCTCGGCCTGCGCGACGAAGAACGGGACCTTGTCCTTGGTGGACATCACCGAGGAGATGAGCGCGGCCATGTACTCGGCCGGATAGTTGGCCTTCAGCCAGGCGGTCCGGTAGGAGATCAGCGCGTAGCAGGCTGCGTGGGACTTGTTGAACGAGTAGTCGGCTGATTTCTCGTTGGTCGCCCACAGCAGTTCGATGACCGATTCGGCGGTGCCCGACGCCCGGCAACCCTCAAAGAACTCGGGCTTGAGCTTGGCCATCGCCTCGCGGTTCTTCTTGCCGATCGCCTTGCGCAGGTCGTCGGCGCGGGCGCCGCTGAACCCGGCGAGCTCCTTGGACACCAGCATCGCCTGCTCCTGATAGAGGATGACGCCCTTGGTGTCCTCCAGGATCGGTCGCAACCGGTCGTCGGCATAGGTGATCGAGTCAGGGTCACGCTTGCCCCGCGCGTAGGTGGGGATCTGGTCCATGGCGCCAGGCCGGTAGAGCGCGCCCAGGGCGATCAGGTCCTCGAACTCGGTGGGCCGGACCTTCTTGAGCGACTCGCGCATGCCCTCGGACTCAAACTGGAACACGCCGACCGAGTCGCCCGCGGCGAGCATCTCATACGTCCGGGGATCATCGAGCGGCAGTGTGCTCATGTCCGGGCGCTCGCCCGTCGAGCGCGCGACGATGTCCAGCGCGTCCTCGATCACGTCGAGGTTGCGCAGACCCAGGAAGTCCATCTTGAGCAGGCCGAGCTGCTCGACGGGTTTCATCGAGAACTGGGTCACGATCCGGAACACCCGCTCGCCGTTCTCATCGGCGCCGGCGTCGGCGATCTGGAGCGGCAGGATGTCGGTCAGCGGCCGGTCGGAGATGACGACCGCCGCGGCGTGGATGGAGGAGTTGCGCACGATCCCCTCCAGCCCCTGGGCGACATCGACGATCGACTTGGCGGTGCCGTCCTTGTCGATCTCGGCACGCAGCGGCTGACCGGGCGCCAGGCAGTCCTCGAAGCTCGGCGGACGTCCCTGCTGGGGGTCCGGGATCAGCTTGGCCAGCCGGTCGCCGATGGCGTAGTCATGGCCGAGCACGCGGGCGGCGTCCCGGGTGGCGGCCCGCGGGAACATCTTGCCGAAGGTGACGATCTGAGCGACCGCCTCCTTGCCGTACTTCTCGGTGACGTAGCGGATCACCTGTTCACGGCCGCGGACCGAGAAGTCCATGTCGATATCCGGCATCGACACGCGCTCGGGGTTGAGGAAGCGCTCGAACAGGAGGTCGTAACGGAGCGGATCGAGATCGGTGATCTGCAGGCAGTAGGCGACGATCGAGCCGGCTGCCGAGCCACGGCCGGGACCGACGGCGATGCCCGCATCCTTGGCGTACTTGACGAAATCCCAGACGATCAGGAAGTAGGCGTTGAAGCCCATCCGGTCGATGACCCCGAGCTCATACTCGGCGCGCTCGACGGCGGCGGCCGGGACCGGATCGCCGTAACGGCGGCGCAGACCGGCGTCGACGAGCTCCCGCAGGTAGGTGCCCTCGTCCTCGCCCTCGGGACACGGGTACGTGGGAATCAGCTGGCGGCCGAGCTCCACCTCAACGTTGCAGCGCTCGGCGATCTCCAGCGTGCTCGGCAGCGACTCGGGCCACTCGGCGAAGCAGTCGGCCATCTCCTGGGTCGAGCGCAGGTAGAACTCGTTGGTGTCGAAGCTCATCTTCGGCTGGCTGAGCGTCGACTTGGTCTGCACGCACAGCAGCGCGGCGTGGTGGTGATAGTCCTCCCGCCGCAGGTAGTGCACGTCGCCGGTCGCCACCAGCGGGCGGCCGACCTCACGGGCGATCCGGACGATGCCCTCGTTGCACTTGTCCTGGAGCGCGATCCCGTTCTTCTGGACCTCGAAGTAGACGTTGTCGCCGCCGACGGCGTCCATCAGCTCCCGGGCGTGAGCACGAGCATCGTCGGGCCGGTCATCGGCCAGATGGCGGCAGAACTGCGAGGCCAGGCAGCCGGTCAGCGCGATGATGCCCTCGCCGTGGGCGGCGAGCTGCGCCATGTCGACCGACGGCTTGCCGCGCTGATACCCCTCGAGAAATCCGGCGGAGGAGAGCTTGACCAGGTTGCGGTAGCCGGTCTGGTCGGCGGCGAGCAGGGTGAGGTGGAAGCGGTCGAGCTTGCCCGGCGCGCGCCGGGCATGATCGTCGACCATGTAGACCTCACAGCCGATGATCGGCTTGATGTCGTGCTTGCGACAGGCGGTGTAGAGCTCGACCGAGCCGTTCATCACGCCGTGGTCGGTGAGGCCGAGCGCCGGCTGGTCAAACGCCGCGGCCCGGGCGGCCAGCGCATCGATCTTGCACGCTCCGTCGAGCAGCGAGTACTCGGAGTGGACGTGGAGGTGGGCGCAGGACGCGGTCATGGCGGCGGTACTCAGATTAGGCGCCCTGCCGGACCGATCCGGCATGTCCCACAGCCACGGGGGATCACGCCGATCTGAGTCCGGCGCGACGCCGTCACCGGGTCTCCGCCTGGCCGATCCAGCCCCGCACCAGCTCCAGCGCGGCCGCGTCGCCCTCCACCATCGCCCCCTGTCCCGTGACGTCTGAGAGCGCGGGCAGCAGCCGGTCGGCCGGGCAGCGCAGGGTCACGTCCACGGCGCCCTCAGGGGCGCTGCGGGCGATCTCGATGGGCTTGCCGTCCCGCACGAGCAGGTAGGTGGTGGCGGTCCGCGGCTCGGTATGGGCGAGCGTGAGGCGGTGACCCACCGTCCACCCCGGTTCGATCATGCTCGCCACCAGCTGCAACGCACTTGCCGCGTCGAGCCGCACACCGGCCCGGTACAGGCCCGAGAGGTCCAGCGGCGTGCCCAGCAGCGCCTGAAGCGCGGCGGCGCCTCCACGGCGGCCGCGTACCCGCGCCACCCCGATCCCCAGCCGGCGCCGCAGCCGCCCGGCGACGAGCATCCGGGCGATCCGGGCCGGCTCGCCGTGGACCTGGAAATCGACCGTCTGACGCGGACGTGGGGTGCTCTGAACGCCGATCGTGGGCGACCCGTCGGTGACGGTGACCGACACGCAGCCGCGCCCGGAACCGAGCACGAGGTCATAGGAGACGGGGTGCGGGTAGGCGACCCGCTGGAGCGGGAGCAGTTCCAGCAGCAGCCGTCCGGCGGCCTCGGCGTCGGCACGGACCAGGCGGCGGAACGCGGGCTCGAGGGTCGGGCGCCCGAGCGCCTCCACGAGCACCGACGTGCTCGGCACCAGCGCGGTCGTGGGCGCGGGGACGGCGTCGTCATCGGCCGCGGCTCCGCCGACGGCAGCGACCGCCGGCGTGGCGTCCTGGGGCGCGATCGTGTCGCGCAGGCGGCTGAGGGCGTCATTGAGGCGGGCGGGCTCGACAAGGGACTCCGGGGACGCAGAGGTGGCGGGAGGATCGGGCGCCACCGAGGGTTCGGGCGCGGGCGGCTCGGGCGCGGACACGGGCGGCTCCGGCGCGGCAGC
>JBAWFG010000206.1:0-4816 GCA_049591655.1 Solirubrobacteraceae bacterium | reverse complement strand
CTGAGGTGAGCTTGTAGGTCTGCGCAGTCGCCCCCGGAATTGGTGAGCAACCGGCCCCTGAGCTGTCACACGACTCCCACTGGTTGGCGAGGGTCGAGGTGCTGGGGAGCCACGAGCCGTGTGACGCAGTCAGGGTGTCACCCGCCTGCGGCGTTCCGGAGATCGCCGGCACCGCCGTGTTGCCCGGCGTGATCAGCACGGTTACCTTGGAGAACACGGGGCAGGGGGTTGGGCCGACGGGGCATGTGGTCGCGCCTCCTGTTCCCGCCGAATTGGTGGCCTCAACGCCTACGTCGATCGTGTGCCCGACATCCTGATCGGTCAGCACGTAACCGGGCGAGCTCGGGGTGGTCAGCTTGCCGCAGCTTGCGCCCGCCGCGTTACACCGGTCCCACTGGTACGTATAGCCGCTGATCGGCATCGTGCCGGCCCACACGCCGGTGGTCGCTGCCAGGCTCTGGCCGTCCTCCGTGTTGCCCGAAAGCGTTGGAGCGCTGCGGTTGATGGGTATGGCGGCAGTGGCGGGGCTGGTGCTCTCGTACACCCAGGCCCCGGGTGGGCCGGAGCCGTTAGCTGTCACCACGAAGGCAAGCCACTGTCCGACATCGGTGGGAGCTACGGTGTACGTGCGTGAGCCCGCGCCCGCGATGGCCGTACACGAGCTGGGGCCGGATGTCGCACAGTCATACCACTGGTAGCTGAACGTGGGTGCCGGGGTACCGGCCCACGTGCCGGTGCTCACCGAAAGGATCCGGCCTTCCGGCGGGGCAGTTGTCTCATTTGATGGCGACACCTGCGGTGCTGCCGTGTAGCAGGGGCTGTTACCGACTACCGGGCATGGAGTTGCGGCCGGCAACGGTCCAGCCGCCGATGCGGCCGCCGGAAACGCGACGAGTGCCAGTACGCCAACGAGTGGCGCGAGCCATTTGCGGCTCAGGTGGTTATGACTGCGATTCATGGAGACTGCCCCCTGTGGTAACTGGTGACTGTGGCATTGCTTGCCCCTATTGATTGAGTGCCATAGCCCGGCCCGATGGCTTGGTACACGCACTGCTGTGCCGCCACGATCCAGACCACGCTGGTCTCAGATGCGTGTACGACTGCCCTCTGGGTACAACTTGCGGTGCCGGCGCTTGCTCACCGCCGGCACCCGGTGTGTGAAACGCCGGCGGCTGGTGCTCAGCCGCCGGCGTCCCACTGCCCCCTTCCTACGCCTTCAAGGTGAACGTCCTTGAGGCGCTGACCCCCCGGTGGCCATTGGGCGTGAAGCTGCCCCTAGCGGTGAGCTTCATCCGACGCGTGCCACTGAGCAGCCGCCGCCCGGCGGCGGTCAGCTGGAGCTTCGCCGTTGCGCGACCGCTGCCGTGGAACACCAGGCTCACCGTGGCGACGAGGAGCTTCCTGCCGTGCTTGGGTGCCGAGTACCAGGCCAGGACGAGATGGCCCGGCGCCGGCGCGGCGAACACGAACGAGTATCCGGAGTGGTTGAGCACGCCGCGAATCGTTCCTGCCCTGCCGTGCACGGCGAGCACCTGACGCAGCAGCCCGCGGATCTTGGAGGCGCTCAGGGTGACCGTGCCACCTGAGCCTCCCTGACCGCCGCCGGTCCCGCCGCCGGTCCCGCCGGTCCCGCCTCCGGTCCCGCCGGTCCCGCCTCCGGTCCCACCGGTCCCGCCTCCGGTCCCACCGCCCGTGGTCGAGCCGGCCTTTACGACGCCGGTCGCCGCGGAGGTCGCCGGGCTGCTGGTGACGCTGCTGCCGGTGACGCCACGGCCCGTTGCGGATTCCAGGACCCGAAGCGTGTGGCCCGTGTCAGCGTTGGTCATCGCGTAGGTCTGCGCAGTGGCCCCCGCAATCGACGAGCACTGAGCGCCGGAGGCGTTGCACTCCTGCCACTGATAGACGTAGCCGGTTGGCTTGGTGGGAATCCACCCACCATGGGATTCGGTGAGCGTCTTGCCGGACTGCGCGTCGCCCGAGATCGTCGGTGCGGCGGTGTTGGCCGGTGTCACCACCGTGGTCGTCGTGTGGGAATGGACCGGGGTGGCCCCCGCCACGTTGGTCGCTGTGACGTAGGCGACCAGGATGGACCCGAGTTCGGTGTCCTGGAGGACGTACGTCGGAGAGGCGCTCGGCGTGGCTGGGAACGGCTTGCCGCAGTTGAGACCAGCGCCGTCACAGCGCCGCCATTGGTACCCGAAGGTCATGGGCAGCGTCCCGTCCCAGATGCCCGACGTCGAGGTCAGCGTCTGGCCATCCAGGGTCACGCCGGAGATCGTCGGCGCCGTGCGATTCAGCGGCGTCCCGTTTGCGACGAGGCCGGACGGTGCCGAGTTTGCGGTGGCGCTGCTCCCGGGTGAGCTCGAGGCCGTGACCGATAACACGAGATAGGACCCGACATCGCCTTGTGCGATCTTGTACGTCGTATTGGTCGACGGGGCCCCGGCGGCCGGGTGGCAGACCGTTGCGGTGACGTCGCAGTCCTCCCACTGGGTCTTGTAGAAGCTCGCACCGGTCCAGGTGCCCTTGTTGCCCAGGATGGTTCTACCCACCTGCGGGCTGGCGACCTCATTCTGCGGCGTGGGCAGCGGTGGTGGCATCATTGTCGGTGGCGCTGTGTTCACCGGCGGTGGCAGCGCAGCGGCGAGTGGAGCCGCTCCGGCGGTGGCCGGGACGACGGCGGCGGCCAGAACGCCAAGAAGTGGCGCGAGCCGTCGGCGGACCGGGTGGTTGTGACTACGACGCATGAATACTGCCCCCTGTCGTAACTCGTTCCTGCATCATTGTGTTAGCCCCTTTGGTTTGTGGTGTGCGTCCCTGCGGTGTGCGTGTCATAGCCCGACGACGTTGGCGAGTCTCAGCGCGCTGAGCGTCAGTGCCAGCAGCATCGCCCACGCAGCAAACGGGGCGAGGGATCTCGCGATGGAAGGGAAGCGCCCGGTACCCGCCCCTTTGCCCACCTCGAGCGGTATCGCGACGGCCAGCGTCAGCAAGGTCACCAGCAGCAGGTGCCCCTCGTAGGCGGCGTGGCCGGCCTGGAGCAGCAACCACACCAACCCTGCTGCCGCCAGGCCCAGCAGCGCGGGGAGCGCGAGCAACCACGCGACCGTGCCGCCAACCAGCAACCGGCGTGCCGCCCCCGGCACCGGGACGCGGCGGTCGAGCAGGCCCCGCCACAGGCCGATGTAGTTGCCCACGGCAAAGCCGGCGAAGTAGGGCCAGGGCCTCAACGCGTGCCTGGCCCCGCGGACGATCCCCAGGGCCGCCGCGCCAAACGGGATGACGACCGCGTTGACCAGCGCCGCGCGGCCGTGCTTACGCACCATGCGGCCCAGCCCGGCGCCATCCGCCAGCCACTGCTGGCCGGCGAACGGGAACCCGCTGCCAAAGCGATGTTGCCCGACCATGGTCTCCGAGACCCCGACCGGGAAGCCGGCGCTCGTCAGCCGGATGCGGAGATCGATGTCCTCCCCGGATCGCAGGTCGCCGTCCAGGGGGTTGGCGAGCAGCACGTCTCGGGACACGAGACTGGCGCAGACCCCGAACCACTGCTTGCTCTGCCCCTGGTTGTGATGGTCGGCCAGCGACTTGCTCCAGTAATCGCCGGCGCCAACGCTGTGGAGTCCCGCCTGAAGCGCCACCAGGTGGCGGTTGCGGCGCTCCTGGTCCAGGTCGCGCAGAGCCTCGGGCGGTAGCACGACATCGGCATCGACGAGCGCCACCCATGGTTGCGACGCTGAGGCGACGCCCATCATCCGGGCGGCCGCGACGCCGGTCCCACCGTCATCGAGCACCTTGTCGACCCAGGGCCGGGCCAGTTCCACCGTACGGTCGGTGGAGCCACCGTCCACGAGGATGATCTCGGCTGGGTCGTTGGCACGGATCGCCGACAGGCACGACTCGATCCAGTGTTCGGCGTTGCGAGCCGGGACCACCGCGCTGACGCGCGGCGCCCCGGACTCGGTTGTCGCCGGGAGCGCGAGCTCGATGGCGGCCTCCGGGGCGAGCCCGAGGGCGGCGTCGGTCTCCTCTGCCTCGCCGGTCGAGCGCCAGGAGAAACGGGTTCTGGCCTCCGGGGAGTCGTCGAACCAGACCAGATTGATCGTCTCTCCTCCGACGACCAGCCGCTGCACGACCCGAGGCGCATGCGGGCTCGAAGGCTTCGCGCCACGCAGCCGGCGGGCACGGGTCAGGAACGCGCTCCAGAGGTAGGCGAACGGGCCGAGCAGCATCCCGAGCCGCATGAGCCACCGGAGGCGAATCGGGTAACGGGTGGGCGCGTCGCCGTACGGCTGTGGCGCGGGATCCCGGGAGTAGCGCACGGCGGCGGGCATCGCCCGCAGCCAGGCCCGCCGCTCCGGGCCGGTGATCAGCCGCTTGCTGATGATCGCACCAAGGCCGATCCCGTAGCGGAAGATCTGGCGCCGGCGAGCCTCGGCGTGGGCAGGATGCTCACGCCAGATGATCGCGCTGGGCTCGTAGGAGACGGTGTAGCCGGAGCGCAGCAGGCGCCCGAGCAGGTCGATGTGCTCGCCGCCGCATGCGGGCGTCGCCGGACCGAGTGCCACGTCGAAGCCGCCGAGTTCGCGGCCGACGTCGGCGAGCATGACGATGCCCGCGCCCGACCCAAGACCGCCGGCCGTGTGCGCGAGTAGCGGGTCGTGACCGTTGCGGGCGTCAGACCGACGGTAGGTCCGCCGCGTCGACCCCTCACCGCTCAGTTCTGCAGCGAGTCGCTTCGCATCTTGGACCTGCGGTGACGCACTACGACCCGTGACGCATACCACGTCGGCTTCGTCGAGCAGCGGCTCCACAC
>JBAWFG010000205.1:0-2183 GCA_049591655.1 Solirubrobacteraceae bacterium | reverse complement strand
CCTCATACGCGGAAAATTCAGCCGGCGGCGGCTGAATTTTCCACAAACCGCGGGCGCGCCGGGGACGGCGGCCGGGGGAACTGCGGCGGCCGGGGCCCAGGCGGGGCCCCACCGCGCTCACGCGGGTCCACACGGACCACGACTGGGGTCTTCAGCGGTTTCCGCAAGCAGGCGCCGCCTTTAGCGTCGGTGGCTCTCACACGTCAATCGCCCGGGGCGACCCGCAACCAACCCCGCCGGCGATGGAGGCAAAACCCCAATGACCAGCCTCGCCCAGCTCCTGACCACCACCGCGGACACCCACCCCGATCGCCCGGCGCTGAAACTCGACGACACGGTTGTCACCTACCGGATGCTCGACGAGGCAGCGGCACGGGTCGCCGGCCTGCTCACACAACAGGGCCTCGTGCCCGGCGACCGCGTCGGCGTGATGCTCCCCAACGTGCCGTACTTCGGCGCCGTCTACTACGGCGTGCTGCGCGCCGGCGGGGTGGTGGTCCCGCTCAACGTGCTGCTCAAGGAGCGCGAGGTGGCCTTCCACCTCTCAGACTCCGGCGCCCGGCGGCTGTTCGCGTGGCACGGGTTCGCCGAGCCGGCGCAGCAGGGCGCCGACCGCGCGGGCGCCGACGTCATCATCGTCGAGCCCGGCAACTTCGAGCAGCGGCTGGCGAGCGCCCCGCGCCACATAGACAACGTCACCCGCGACGGCGAGGACACGGCGGTGATCCTCTACACCTCGGGCACCACCGGGACCCCCAAGGGCGCTGAGCTGACCCACGCCAACATGCTGGAGAACTGCCGCAGCGGCGGCACCGAGCTCATGCACGTGTCCGAAACGGACGTCATCTTCGGCGGGCTGCCGCTGTTTCACTCCTTTGGCCAGACGTGCTGCCTGAACACCGGGGTGCGGGCCGGCGCGTGCCTGACGATGCTGCCGCGGTTTGACCCCGCCAAGGCGCTGGAGATCATCCAGCGCGACCGGGTCACGCTGTTTGACGGCGTCCCGACGATGTATCACGCGATGCTCAACCACCCCGGGCGTCAGAACTACGACGTCTCCTCCCTGCAGCGATGCGTGTCCGGCGGCTCGGCGATGCCGGTGGAGGTGATGCGCGGCTTCGAAAAGGCCTTCGGTTGCATCATTCTTGAGGGCTACGGCCTGTCTGAGACCTCGCCGGTCGCATCCTTCAACCACCCCGAAAGGGCACGCAAGCCCGGTTCGATCGGCACTCCGATCCAGGGGGTGCAGATGCAGGTCGTCGATGAGCTCGGCAACCCACAACCGCCGGGCGAGGTCGGCGAGATCGTGGTCCGGGGTCACAACGTGATGAAGGGCTACTGGAACCGCCCGGACGCAACCGCCGAGGTGATGCACGACGGCTGGCTGCGCACCGGCGACCTGGCCCGGACCGACGAGGAGGGCTACTTCTTCATCGTCGACCGCAAGAAGGACATGATCATCCGCGGGGGGTTCAACGTCTACCCACGGGAAATCGAGGAGCTGCTCTACGAGCACCCGGCGGTGCTGGAGGCCGCGGTGGTCGGCATCCCCGACGAGGCGCTGGGCGAGGAGATCGCCGCCGCGATCGTGCTCCGGCCCGGAATGGAGGCGACCGCGGACGACATCCGCGAGTTCGTCAAGGAGCGGGTGGCCGCCTACAAGTACCCGCGCCGGGTGTGGTTCCTGACCGAGTTGCCCAAGGGCTCGACCGGCAAGACGCTCAAGCGTGAGATTCCGGTCCCGGACTTCGCCACATGGGCGGGCTGAGCGGCAGCGCCGACGCCGAGATCAGCGCCCAGATCGACGAGGTCTGGGCGGTCGTCCAGGACGTGCTGGCAGCGCCGCAGTGGCAGAGCGGTCTGGAGACGGTGACCGCGCTGGAGCATGACGCCGACGGCCGGCCGACGCTCGTCGACAGCGAGAGCGACATCAAGGTCCGCCGGGTCAGGTCCCGCGTCCGGATCCGCTACGAGCGCCCGACGCGGCTCACCTGGACCCAGGAGCGGGGCGATCTCAAGGCGGTGAAGGCCGTCTGGGAGTTCGAGGATCTCGGCGACGGACGCACCCACGTGCGCTACCAACTCGACGCCGACCTCGGCGGGCTCCTGGGGAGGCTGATCCGCGGCCCGGTGCAGTCAGCGACCAAGGCGATCTTCGTCGACGGACGCCCCGGCGAGCTCAA
>JBAWFG010000204.1:0-3183 GCA_049591655.1 Solirubrobacteraceae bacterium | reverse complement strand
CAACTCGCCCGCCGAGCCGGCGCCACCGTGATCGGCCTTGCCGGGGATGCCAACGCCGAGTGGCTGCGGGGGCACGGCATCACACCGGTCCGCTACGGCGATGGGGTGGCTGACCGGATCCGGGAGGTCGCGCCCGGGGGTGTCGATGCGTTCATCGACACCTACGGCGACGGCTACGTCGCGCTCGCCATCGAGCTGGGCGTTGCGCCGGAGCGGATCGATACGATCGCCGACTTCGCCGCGGTGGCGCGATACGGGGTCAAGGCCGAGGGCAGCGCCGCGGGGGCGAGCGCCGAGACCCTGGCCAAGCTCGCCGGACTGATCGCCGCCGGCGAGCTCGACGTCCCGGTCGCCGCCTCGTATCCGCTGGACCAGGTCCGCGCCGCGTTCGCCGAGCTCGAGCGGGGGCACACCCGCGGCAAGATCGTCCTCATTCCGTAGGCGGTGGGCGCGGGCGCGCGGCCGCCCGCGGTGGCATCCTGTCAGGCGTGACCCGTGCAGAGCGCCACGAGACGATCCTCTCCCGGGTGCGGGCCACCCCCGAGGGCTTTGTCCGCACCTACGGCGACGTCTCCCCGGGCGCTCCCCGCGTGGCCGGAGCGGTCCTGTCGGAGACCTCCGAGCCCGGACTGCCCTGGCACCGCATCGTCCGCGCCGATGGTTCGCTGGCCAAGGGCACGCGCCAGCGCCGGCTGCTGGCGCGGGAGGGCGTCCCGTTCCGCGGTGAGCGAGTCGACATGCGCGTCGCGCGGTTGCCGCTGTGACCTGGCTCCAGCGCGAGCTGCGCCTCGCCCCCCGTCCGCGGGGATTTCACCTCATCACCCGTGATCTCCTGGAGGGCCTGCCGGAACTGCGTGAGCTGCGGGTCGGGATGCTGCATCTGCTCATCCAGCACACCTCGGCGTCGCTGGCGCTCAACGAGAATGCGTCGCCCGACGTCCGCCGTGACTTCGAGAGCTGGTTTGACCAGGCGGTGCCCGAGCGCGCCCCCTACTGGACGCACACCCTGGAGGGCGACGACGACATGCCCGCACACATCAAGGCGGCGCTGCTCGGTCCCTCGCTCACGCTGCCCGTCTCCGGGGGCCGTCCGGCGCTCGGCACCTGGCAGGGCATCTACCTGTGTGAGCACCGTGATCACGGCGGCTCACGGTCGGTCGTGGCCACCGCCTGGGGCGAGAGCTGATTTGCCCCGCGGCGGAGAGGGCTAGCGCCCCTTCCAGACCGCAGCGCGCTTCTCGGCGAACGCGGTGGCCCCCTCCCGGGCGTCCTCGGAGCTCATCACCGGCTGGGCGATCTCCCCCTGACGGGCGAAGAACTCGGCGTCGGGCCAGTCGACTGACTCGTTGAGGATGCGCTTGGAGGCGGTCAGCGCCAGCGGGCCGTTCTGGGCAATCGTCTCGGCCAGCTCCACTGCGGTGGCCAGCGCCTGACCGGGCTCGGCGAGGCGGTTGACGAGCCCCAGCTCGTGGGCGCGCTCGGCGGCGATCGGGTCGCCGGTCAGGGCGAGCTCCATCGCGATGTTGCGCGGCAGCGCACGGGGCAGACGCAGCAGCCCGCCGCCCGCCGCGACCAGTGAGCGCTTGACCTCTGGGATCCCCAGCCGGGCGCCCCGGGCGGCGACGATGAGATCGCACGACAACGCCACCTCGAGGCCGCCGGCCACCGCGAAGCCCTCGACGGCGGCGATCAGCGGCTTGGCGGCGGCTCGCTGTGTGATTCCGGCAAAGCCCCGGTCCCCGGCGTACGGCGACTCGCCGGCGACGAACGCCTTGAGGTCCATGCCGGAGCAGAAGCCCTTGCCGGCACCGGTGATGACGCCGATCGACAGGCCGTCATCGCCGTCGAGCTCGTCGAGCGCCGCGGCCATTCCGGTGGCGACCGCCGCGTTGACGGCGTTGCGCTGATCGGGACGGTTGATCGTAATCACCAAGATGCGCTCACGGCGTTCGGTGAGGACGGCGCTGTTCTGAGAGTCGCTCATGCCGCGAACAGTCGCAGTTCCGGCTCACGCTCGCCACGCAGCACCGCGAGGTCGACCTCGACCCACGTGATCCCGCGGGCATCGGCGAGGACCCGGGCCTGCGGCTTGACGAGCTGGGCGGCGAGCACGCCGCGGCACTCGGCGAACGTCGGATCCAGCCTGATGCGCTCCAGGTAGCGACTGAGCTGCTCGACGGCGTCGATTCCGGCGATCCGCTTGATCTCGACGGCAACCCAGCCGTCGTCGGCGTCCCGGCACATGAGGTCGACCGGGCCGATATCCGTCGGCCACTCCCGGCGGACGAGGCGGAAACCCTCGCCGCACCACTCGGGTGCATCGGCGAGCAGCTCCTGCAGATGCGCCTCGACGCCGTCCTTGGTCAGCGACGCATCAGCCTCGGGCGAGCCCATCTCATGGGTGACGTCGGAGAGCACCTCGTGAAGCGTGATCTGCAGGCGGTCCTCGGTGGAGCCGGCGTGTTTGCGCACGACGATCTCGTCCCCTGCCTCCTCGATCACCGTCGGCGGGGTCATCCAGTTGAGCGGCTTGACGCTCTGGCTGCCGTGATCGGACCACACCATGAACGTCCCGTCGGCCTTGAACATGAGCAGCCGCGTGGCCTCGGGTAGATGGGTGCTCAGGCGGCCGGAGTAGTTGATCGAGCACCGGGCGATCATCAATCGCATTCCCACAGACTAGGTTTCTGGCCGGACCGATGCCCCGCCTATGATCTGAGTCACCATGCGCAACCAGCTTCGACCGCTGTTCGACCGCATCGTGATCAAGGAGCTCGATCCTGACCGGATCCGCCGCTCCGGCCTGCTCGTGCCCGCCGGCTCCGATGAGCCCCCGCCCCAGCACGGGATCGTGCTCGCGGTCGGTCCGGGCCTGGACTGGTGGAATCACGTCGGTGTGCGGATGCCGGTCAAGCCGGGTGACCATGTCGTGTTCCCGGCCTCGGCGGGTGCCTGGATCGAGGTCGACGAGGAGCGGCTGCTCGTGTGTCGCGTCGGCGAGCTGCTCGGTGTGCTGGAAGCGCTCGAACGCTGCCCGGCCTGCGACGGTCGCCCGCTCGGTCCGCAGGAGTCCTGCCCGGTGTGCGGGCGCGAGGGCTCGGTCACCTCGCCCTGATCGGCGCCCCGGCCGCGGTCAGGCGCCGGCGGTGAGGCGGCCGCGGTCAGGCGCCGGCGGTCAGGCGG
>JBAWFG010000203.1:0-4675 GCA_049591655.1 Solirubrobacteraceae bacterium | reverse complement strand
GGCTGGATCCCGTAGGCGTGCCAGATGCGGCGCATCACCGCCATCGGTCCGTTGAGAAACGCCAGCCGGCCGGCCATCTCGTGCTGTGCGAGGAAGTGCCGGCGGTTGCGGACGGTGTCCTCGGAGGGGTCGGCGCTTACTCCGACCGCCACCACCCCCGCGCCGTTGCCCGGCAGGCTGTTGAGCGCACCCTTGATCTGCTCGACCATGAACGGGCAGGTGTCGTGGCAGAGGGAGTGGATGAAGGTGAGCACCACAACCTTGCCCCGGTCAGCGGCCAGCGACACCCGGGTGCCGTTGACGTTGCGCAGCGTAAAGTCGGCGGCCCGCAGGTGGGGCGGCATCGTGGGCCCGTCGAACTGCGAGTGAAAGCCGCCCTGGGCAGCGGCCGGGCTCCCGGAACCGGCGCCCGAGCTCACCACGACCAGCACGATCGCCGCCACCAGGGCGACGAGCACCCCCATCAGCAGGCGCTGCAGTCTCACGCTCGCTGGCATCCGCAGGATTCTTGCATGCCGCGCACGGCCGGTCCGGGACAATCCAGCGATGGAGCAGGCGCGCGCGCTCGCCGCGCAGCTGGCCGGGACGGTCACCGACCCTCGGGTCCTGGACGCGGTCGCCCGCGTCCCCCGCCATCGGTTCGTCCCCGCGGCCGAGCGCCACCGGGCGTATGAGAACGTGGCGCTGCCGATTGCGTGCGGGCAGACGATCTCTCAGCCGGTCGTGGTCGCGCGGATGCTCGAGCTGCTCGAACTCGCTCCCACCGACCGGGTGCTCGACGTCGGCACCGGCTCGGGATATCACGCCGCGCTGCTCGCGCTGCTCGCCGCGCACGTCTACACGGTCGAGCGCCACTCCCCGCTGAGCGCCGCGGCGCGCGTCACCCTCGACGAGCTCGGCTACGACAACATCACCTATGTCGTCGGCGACGGCTGGGACGGCCTCCCCGCCGAGGCTCCGTTTGACGCCATCAACGTCGCCGCTGCGACCGGCGCGAGCCTGCCGCCGGCGCTGGGCCAACAGCTGGCGCTGGGGGGCCGGCTCGTCGCCCCGCTCGGGGCCGACCACCAGTTCCTCGTCCGCGTTCGCCACACCCCGGAGGGACTGACGCGGGAGCGCCTGGAGGCGGTCAGGTTCGTGCCGCTCGTGCGGGGGCGTCCGGACTGACCGCATCCGCGGCGCCCTGCAGCCGGGTCCGCATGACCTCCACCGCGACCGGACTGGAGTCGATCAGCACGAAGCGCCGGCCCAGGGTCTGGCACACGGCCCCGAGCGTTCCCGAGCCGGCGAACGGATCCAGGCACCACCCATCCGGGCGCGAGGAGGCGGCAACGAACCGCCGCAGGACTCCGGCCGGCTTCTGGGTCGGATAGCCGGTCTTCTCGCCACCGTTGGTCGGCACGATCGTGTGAAACCAGACATCGGTGGGCCGCTTGCCGCGCGCCGCCTTCTCAGGCCCGACGAGACCGGGCGCCATGTAGGGCTCACGGTCGACGGCGTCCGCGTCGAAGTGGTGCGCGCCCGGCGTGCGCACGTAGACGAGGATCGTGTCGTGCTTGGCCGGCCACCGCCGCCGCGGCTTGGCCCCGTAGTCGTAGGCCCAGATGATCTCGTTGAGGAACGCGTCGCGGCCGAAGATCTCGTCGAGCAGCAGCTTGCAGTAGTGCGCCTCGCGGTAGTCGATGTGGAAATACAGGGTGCCGTGGGCGGCCAGCAGATCCCGGCAGCGGCGCAGGCGCGGCTCCAGAAAGCTCAGGTAATCGGCGAACGCATCCTCATAACTGAGCTGCGCCAGCAGCTCGGAGCGGTAGCGTCGGCCGCCGAAACCGACCCGCCGGGCGTCAGGGTCGGCGACGGCGCGGGTCGAGCGCCGCTCCTGGGCGCGGCCGGTGTTGAACGGCGGGTCCAGGTAGATAAGGTCAAACGCCCCGTCGGGCAGCTGCGCCAACCACGGCAGATTGTCGCCGCTGAGGATCAGATCGTCGTCGAGCACGATCCGCTCGTGACTGGCGGCGAGGCGCATCGGCTCGCCACGCTAGCGCCTGCAGCGGCCGCCCTGGTGTCGCGGGACTCCGTATCGACCCGCAGATGCGGCCTTTTGACACGAAGCTTATGCGAGTTGACGCTAGGATTCGGCGTCGATGGTTTACGACCTGTTAGGCCGTGCGCGTTCCTCCGCGCTCGCCGGCAAGATCACGCGGTACGCGATTGGGTCGGTCATCGCCCTGGTGACGAGCATTGTCGTGTTCGCACTCATGTACGTGATGGGCATCAACACGACGACCTGCTCGATCGGCGCCTTCGTCGCCGGGGCCGTTCCCAACTGGGTGCTCAACCGGCGCTGGGCGTGGCAGGTGCAGGGCCAGGTGGCGTTCCTGCGGGAGATCGTCGGGTACGTCGTCGTCTCCATCGTCGCGCTCGTCGCCTCCTCGGCGGCGACCGGCTTCACCAACAGCCAGGTGGCCAGCATCCCGGCCCACCACGGCCTCCGGGTGCTGATTGTCACCGGCTCCTACGTGCTCGTGCAGGCGGCGTTGTTCGTCGGCAAGTTCGTGATCTACGAGCGCTGGGTGTTCTCGGGCCGCAGCTTGCGCGCCGCGGTCCGGTCCCGCCACCAGGTGTGGACCGCCGCCCGGGCGAACCGCACGCCGTAGCCGAGGTTCCCGCCCTTCTTGGTGCCGGTGGCGTGCTTGCCCCGGTCGCGCATCGTCGTCGGCACCTCGGCGAGCCGGTAGCCGTGCAGCGCGGCGGAGATCATCAGCTCCGACGCCTGGTACTGAGGCTGCTCGAGCACAACCGCTGCGGTGAGCTCTGAGCGCATCGCCCGGAGGCCGCAGGCGGGATCGGTGATCCGCTGGCGGACGAGCACGGAGATGAGCGCGCCGAACACGATCACGCCGGCATGGCGGGTGGTGTCGGTGGTCAGCTCGCTGCCCAGACGCCGTGACCCGGAGACGAAGTCGGCCTCTCCGGACAGGATCGGCGTCACGACACGACTGATCTCGTCGGCCTCGTACTGGCCGTCGGCGTCGATCGTGACGATCACGCGAGCGCCCCGGGCGCGCGCCAGCCAGTAACCGAGGCGCAGGGCGGCACCCTGCCCGCGGTTGACCGGCACGTCGCACACAAGCGCACCCGCTTCGGTCGCGCGCGATGCCGTCGCATCCTTGGCGCCGTCGACGACGACGATCACCTCGGTGCCCAGCCCGGCGGCCTCGGCCGGAATGCCGGCGATCACCTCGGCGACGGTGGGCTCCTCGTTGTAGGCGGGGATGACAACTGCCAGCGGCGCGCCGGCGCCCGCCGGGTGGCGGCGCAGGAAATCCTCGGCGGCGCCGCGCTCGGCGGGCTGGAGGCGCTCGTACTCCGCGGCGGCGACCTGCTCGACCGCCATCTCAGCTCCTCGCCTGGACATCGGCGACCGACCACTCGTCCCAGACGCCGACGAGCCCGTCGGCAAGCGATGGGAAGCGCGGTGACCAGCCGGCCGCATGCGCGCGCGCCGGGTCGACGATCACCGCCGGCATCTCGCCCGGCTTGGCCTCGCCGTGGCGGACGTCGATCTCGGCCCCGGACACGTCTCGCACCGCCGCGAGCACCTCGTGCACCGACAGCGACTGGCCCGAACCGATGACCATCGGGCCTGACCACTTATCACTGGTCAGGCCCAGGCGCATGGCCGCGACGACGTCGGAGACGTGGACGTAATCACGCACCTGGTTGCCGTCGCCGTAGATCTCGAACGTCGTCTGAAGCCGGATGGCGCGCATCAGCCGCGCGACGATGCTGTCCTTGGCCTGCATCCCCGGACCGTAGACGTTGGTCAGGCGGATGCAGGCGCAGCGCAGACCGTAGGAGGCGGTGTAGGCCGACATCAGCATCTCGCCGGCCGCCTTCGTCGAGCCATAGGGCGTCAGCGGGTTGAGCACCGCCGCCTCCGAGATCTTGGGCGCGGTCATCGGCCCGGTGACCGCGTTGGTCGACGCGAATGCCAGCGAGGTGACGCCCGCCTCCTTGCCGGCCGCCAGCACAGCGTTGGTCCCGATCACGTTCGTGGCGAACGTCCGCTCGGGCTCCTGGATCGACTTCAGCACCGAGGTCACCGCGGCAAGGTGCACGATCGAGTCAAACCCTCCATCGAACGCGCGCGCCAGCACGACGGGGTCGGCGATGTCGCCGATCACGACGTCGACGGCCGGGTCGGGGTGGGGCTGCAGGTCGACGACCCGGACCTGCGCGCCGTCGGCGGCCAGTTCCGAGACGACGTGGCGGCCGATGAAGCCAGACCCGCCAGTGACCAGCACGCGGCGGTCGTTGAGATCGGCGACGGTCATCTCGCCCTCCTGAGGGGTTGCATACAGTCAGGTGTCTTCCAGTACGGGGCGCGGCCTGCCGTGGCGGTGGTTCGCCGGCCGGTACGGCCCAGGGCGGCCCAGAGAGCGCACGAGGATAGCCGACCAGAGTCATCCCGCGACTCGCCGAAGTGCGGCCCGGGGTCGCAGAACCGGGGCCATGGCACCCGGCTGATAGCTTCGGCCCGTCGTGTCCCGAGGAAATCGAGCGACGCGGCAGCCGCCGCTGACATTCCAGCCGTCCGGTGCCCCGCCGCGACGGCGTCCGCGCGCGCCGGGTGGAATCGGGGCGCGCCGCGGGCGGCTGGCGCTCGGGCTCGCCG
>JBAWFG010000202.1:0-9228 GCA_049591655.1 Solirubrobacteraceae bacterium | reverse complement strand
CGAGCGGCGGGCACCGTCCGGGGGGGCGGGACGTGCCGCGGCGCCGGGGGCGGGGCCGGGATCCCGCCCGAGACGGCGGTCTCCAGCGCCGAGACGAACGCGCCGGCGGTCTCGAAGCGCTCGCCGGGCTCCTTGGCCATTCCGCGGATGAACACCGCGTCGAGCGTCTGGGGCAGGGTGCGGTCGATGGTGGAGATGCGCGGCACCTCGTCCTCGATGTGCTGGCGCGCCTGGGTGGCGAAATGCTGGGCGATGAACGGGCGCTCCCCGGCGAGCAGCTCAAAGGCGGCCACCGCCAGGGCGTAGCGGTCACTGGCGCCGGTCGCCTCGCGCCCGAGCGCCTGCTCGGGCGACAGATAGGCGGCGGTTCCGAACAGCTCCCCGGCCGAGGTGATCGTGTCCTCGGAGACCAACCGCGCGATCCCGAAGTCGGCGACGTGGAGCACCCGGCTGCGGTTGAGCAGGAAGTTGGCGGGCTTGATGTCCCGGTGCACGATCCCGCGGGCGTGCGCGTGGTCAAGCGCCGAGGCGGCCTCGCGCAGCCACCGGACGGCCTCCTGGTGGCGCACCGCGCCGACCCGCATGGCGTCGGCGACCGTGCCCCCGGCCAGGTATTCCATGACGATGAACGGTCGCTCGGCGCCGTCGGGGGAGGCCGCATCGGAGTCGAGGTCGCCGACGTCGAAGATCGTCACCACGTGGGCGTGGTTGGAGACCCGGGCGGCGGCGCGCGCCTCGCGTTTGAACCGTCGCTTGGCCACGTCGTCCTCGGCGAAGCGCTCGGTGAGCACCTTGACGGCAACTGTGCGCCCGAGCACCGTGTCCTGCGCGCACCACACCGAGGCCATGCCTCCCGAGGCGAGATGACGACGCACCTGATAGCGATCAGGAAGCTTCGGCATCGACTGTGGCTGAGCCCCGGAATGTGGTCTAGCGGCCATTGGGGCTCATCTGTACCCGGCTGGCTGGGTGTCTATCCGCGATCAGAGTTCAAATGGTACGGATGTGGAGCGGATTTGCGACAGTGCCTGCATGTGTTCCTCTCGCCCGCGGGTGCGGCGGGGAGGCGCACGGCGGTTTGTCGCGCGGGTCTCCTATACTGGCCCCGCGATGTCCAAGATCTGTCACGTGTGCGCCAAGGGCCCGGCCTTCGGTCATAACCGCAGCCACTCGATGGTCGCGACCAAGCGCCGTTTCGATCCGAACCTGCAGCGGGTTCGTATCGACGATGGCGGTTCGCCGCGACGCGTCTACGTCTGCACCCGCTGCCTCAAGGCCGGCAAGATCACCAAAGCCCGCTGAGAGCGGTCGAGGTGGCCGCACCTGGGCGAGCGACCGACCAGACCGGAGTGTCCGATCCCAGCATCGTGCGCTTCCGGTTGCTGGTGGAGGCTGGACTCGCGGCGCTGGAAGCACGCCGCGAGGAGGTCAACGATCTCAATGTGTTCCCGGTCGCCGACGGCGACACCGGCGACAACATGGTGCTCACGCTACGCGCGGTGCTCGCCGAGCTCGACCGCCTGGCCGGCGCGTCGGAGGGCCGCACGATCGACGACATCGGCCGCGACGAGATCGTCGCCTCGGTCGCCCGCGCGGCGCTGCTCGGCGCCCGGGGCAACTCCGGGGTCATCCTCTCCCAGCTGATCCGCGGCGCCGCCGAGGAGCTCATCAGCCGGCCCGGCGAACTCGTCGACCCGGTGCTGATCGGCGCCGCGCTGGCCCGTGCGGCCGATCAGGCCTACGGCTCGGTGCGGGAGCCGGCCGAGGGCACGATCCTCACCGTGGTGCGCGAGATGGCCCACCGGGTGGCATCGGAGATCGCCCACATGCCGGGCGCCCGCCTCGGCCAGGACGCCACCGCCGGCGAGCAGGACTTCGTCATCGCCGAGGTGATCGAGTCCGCGCTGGAGGCCGGCCAGGAGTCGGTCAAGCGCGGCCCTGACCTGCTCCCGATCCTGCGTGAGGCCGGCGTCGTCGATGCCGGCGGCTATGGCCTGACGGTCCTGCTGGCCGGGATCGTCGGGGCGCTGCGCGGCTCGGAGGCCCCGGAGCTCGACCATCACCGCGCCGCGCGGGTCACCCACCCTCAGCACGCCTCCAGCACCTATCGCTACTGCACCAACTTCGCCGTCACCGGCATCGGTCTGGAGCAGCGCCGGTTCGTCGTGGCCCTGGAGAAGCTCGGCGACTCGGTGCTCGTCGTCGGCGACCCGACCACACTCAAGGTCCACGTCCACACCGACGATCCCGATGCGGCGACCGCACTGTTTGCCGAGTATGGGGTCGTCTCCCACCTCGACGTCGCCGACATGTACCAGCAGGTGCAGGCCCGCGAGGCCCGCCTGGACGCCGCCGACGCGGCGGAGGCGACCGCGGTCTGCGGCGCGCTGGCGGTCGTCAACGGCGACGGGATGGCCCAGCTGTTCGCCGGCTTCGGCGTGCGCGTCCTCGACGGCGGCCCGACGCTCAACCCCTCCACCTACGACCTGCTGGCCGCGATCCACGCCGTGCCCGCCGAGGAGGTCGTGGTACTGCCCAACAGCGCCAACGTGATCATGGCCGCCGAGCGCGCCGCCGAGCTGTCGGAGAAGACGGTGTCGGTCGTCGGCTCACGCTCGCCGCAGGCCGGCCTGGCGGCGGCGGTCAGCCTCGATCCCGGCCGCCGCGCCGTCGACAACGCCGAGGCGATGACCGAGACGCTGGCGCGGATTCGCACCGGCGCCGTCGCGCCCGCCGCCCGCGACGATGCGCAGGGTCGCTTCCGGGCCGGCGATGCCGTCGGCTTCGCCGACGACGAGCTGATCGCGTGGGGCGGTCCGCGGGAGACACTCGCCGACGTGATTGCCTCACTGGCCCAGGATGCCGAGCTGATCACCTGCCTGCGGGGCGCTGACGCGCCCCTCGATGACGCCACGGTCTCCGAGCTCGTGGGCGACACCGCGGAGCTCGAGCTGTCCGACGGCGGCCAGCCGAGCTACTGGTGGCTGCTGTCGGCCGAGTGACCGACCGCCCGCGCGTTCATCATCGGTGCGCCGATGACCCTCACCGCCTTCGCCAGCTCACACGCGCTGAGTCCTGACGAGCTGGCCGCTGCGCCGGTGCGCTACCCGCGGCCCTCGCGGCTGCGTGCCGAGCTGCACTTCGATCACGCCAAGGCCGCCAAGGCGGCCCAGGGGCTGGGCTTGGCGACGGTCGAGGACCTGCTGCGCCACCTGCCCCGCGACCGTCGTGAGGCCCGCTCGATCGCCCAGCTGCAGCCCGGCGAGACCGCCACCGTCGTCGTCGAGGTGCGCGGGATCACGTCGCGGCCGGTGCGCCGGCGGGGGATGCGCCCGCTCGTCGAGGCGACGGTCGTCGACGGCAGCGGCGCGATGAAGGCCACGTTCTTCAACCAGCCGTGGCTGGCCCAGCGCTACCCACCGGGAACCCGCCTGGTCCTGCACGGCAAGCACGAGGCCCGCAACCGCTTCCGCGTCCAGGGCCATGCCCCCACCACCGAGACCGGCGCAGGCGGCGAGGGGGAGGGGGTGGCCCATTACGCGGCGACCGAGGGGCTGTCCTCGACTCAGATCCTCGCCCTCGTCCGGGAGCACGCCGGAGCGCTCTCAGATGTCGGCGAGCCGCTGCCGGTCGCGCTGCGCATGGCCGAGGAGCTGCCGGCGCTGCGCGACGCGCTCGCCGCGGTGCACCTCGGGGCCGACGCCGAGCAGACGGCCGGGCGCCGGCGGCTGGCTTTTGACGAGCTGCTGCTCATCCAGCTGGCGCTGCTGCGCCGCCGCCGGTTGCGCAGCCACGGCGACACCGCGCCGGTGCTCGACGAGGAACCGACGCTCAGCGCCCGCTGGCTGGCCGAGATGCTCCCGTTTGATCTGACCGGTGACCAGCGGCGGGCGATGGAGGAGATCGACGCCGACCTGCGCGGCAGCCGCCCGATGCAGCGGCTGCTGATGGGGGAGGTGGGCTCGGGCAAGACCGTCGTCGCGCTGCACACGCTGCTGCGGGCGGTCGAGCAGGGCTATCAGGGCGCGTTGATGGCCCCGACCGAGCCGCTGGCCGAGCAGCACTTCGCCACCATCCAGGCGCTGATGCCCGGTGAGGCGGTGCCGATCGGCCTGCTCACCGGCTCCACCCCCGGCCGCCGCCGCGCCGACCTGCTCGGCAAGCTCTCAAGCGGCGAGCTGTCGCTGCTCGTCGGCACCCACGCGCTCATCGAGGAGCCCGTCCGCTTCGCCCAGCTGGCGGTGGCGGTCGTCGATGAGCAGCATCGCTTCGGCGTGCGCCAGCGGGCCGCGCTGGACGCCAAGGCGGGGGAAGGGCGGGCGCCGCACGTGCTGCACATGACCGCCACACCGATCCCGCGGACACTGGCCCTCTCCAACTACGGTGACCTGGACTTCACCGTCCTGCGCGAGCTGCCGCGCGGCCGCCAGCCGATCCAGACGTTCGTTTGCTCGACCGAGCGTGAGCGCGCCCGCGCCTATGACCGCATCCGGGAGGAGCTGCGGGCCGGGCGCCAGGCGTTCGTCGTCTGCCCGCTCGTCTCTGAGTCCGAGCTGCTCGCCGCCCGCGCCGCGACCGCCGAGTTCGAGCGGCTGCGCACCGGCGAGCTGCGTGACTTCCGGGTCGTGCTCATGCACGGACAGCTGACGCCGGGGGAGAAGCACGACGTGATGGCGGCGTTCGCGTCCGGGGGCGCCGACGTGATGGTCGCCACCTCGGTGATCGAGGTGGGGATCGACGTCCCCAACGCCACCGTGATGCTCGTCGAGGACGCCGACCGCTACGGGATCTCGCAGCTGCACCAGCTGCGAGGGCGCATCGGCCGCGGCGAGCACGCCTCGCTGTGCCTGCTGTTCGGGCCCAAGGAGTCGGCGCGGCTGCGGGCGCTCGCCGCTCACACCGACGGCTTTCGCCTGGCCGAGATCGACCTCGAGCTGCGCGGCGAGGGGGAGATCGTCGGCACCCGCCAGAGTGGCCTGGCCCAGTTCACGGTCGCCGAGATGCCCCGCGACCGGGAGCTGCAGGAGCGCGCCCGGATGCGCGCCGAGCACATCGACGCCACCGATCCGGACCTCCAGTCGCCGGAGTTCTCGCTGCTCTCAGAGGCACTGGGCGGCGTGTTCGGCGACGAGGCGCGGGCTCCGATCCGGGCATGAGCGCCCCCAACAGACCCTGCCTTCTGGCAGGGTCCAGCAGTCAATGCGGGTCATCTCCGGCACCCACCGCGGGCGGACGCTCGTCGCGCCGCGCGGCCGTGACACGCGGCCGACCTCAGACCGCGTGCGCGAGGCCCTGTTCTCGATCCTCGCCGACGTGCAGGGCCTGCGGGTGCTCGACCTGTTCGCCGGATCGGGCGCCCTGGCGATCGAGGCGCTGTCCCGGGGCGCGTCCTCGGCGACGCTCGTCGACTCCGCGGTGGGGGCGATCCGGGCGATTCGGCGCAACCTGGACAACCTCGGTCTCGACGCCGAGGTCGTCCAGGGGCCGGCGCTGCGATTCCTCCAGACCGCACGGAACCCGGCGCGTCAATACGATCTCGTCTTCCTCGATCCCCCATACCGCCAGGCGAGCTCCCTCGGACGGGAGCTTTCTGAGGCGCTCGTGCCGATACTGACGGGCTCTGCCCGGGTAGTGGCCGAGAGCGACCGGCGTGACCCCCTCGGGCTCACGCTGCCACTCCTCGACGAGCGCCGCTACGGCGACACCCTGATCCAGATCCATGCCCCTCGATAACCGCATCGCCATCTGCCCCGGGACCTTTGACCCGGTCACCTACGGCCATCTCGACGTGATCGGACGCGCGTCGGCGATGTACGACACCGTGATCGTCGGCATCGTCAACCTCCCGTGGCGCAAGGGCCAGACCCTGTTCACCACCGAGGAGCGGATCGACTTCATCCGCAACGCCACGAGCGACCTGCCCAACATCGAGATCGAGACGTTCAGCTCGCTGCTGGTGCAGTTCGCCCGGGAGAAGAACGCGATGGCGATCGTCAAGGGATTGCGCGCGATCTCGGACTTCGAGTACGAGCTGGAGATGAATCAGCTCAACCGCCGGCAGGCCCCCGATATCGAGTCCGTTTACCTGATGGCCTCGCCCAAGTACAGTTTCCTGAGGTCAAGCGGAGTCAAGGAGCTCGCGACCTTCGGCGGAGACATCGATGATCTGGTGCCCGACGAGGTGGCGCGACAGTTGAAGGATCGGCTGGGCCGGTGACGAAACACAGGTGCGCTCGGTTGCACCAAGACTTCTGAATCGAGTAGCTAAATGGATGTTCTGGTACTGATCGACAAACTGGACGACCTCGTCCACAACGCCAAGCCGGTCCCGCTGACCGACCAGGTGCGCGTGGACAAGGAGGAGATCTACGACATCCTTGACCAGATGCGGGCCACGATCCCCGAGGAGATCAAGCAGGCCCGCTGGATCGTCAAGGAGCGCCAGGAGATGCTCGCCGAGGCCAAGCGCGAGGCTGAGCGGATCGTCAAGGAAGCCCGCGAGCGCCAGGAGCGCCTGATCTCCGACGAGGAGATCACCAAGCAGGCCGAGCGCGCCGCCGAGGACATCATCGAGGACGCCCGCGCTCGTGAGCGTGAGATCCGGCTCGGCGCCGAGGACTACGCCGACGAGATCCTCAACACCCTTGAGGTCAACCTGAGCAAGTTCATCGCCGCCGTGCAGCGCGGGCGGGATCGGCTTGCCGGTAAGGATGAGCCTGCTGAAGTTGGGTAATCGCTCTGCGATTACCTTGTGAGTTTCGCCTGGCGGCGAAACTCATGCGTTGCGTCACTCGGTGAGTTGGGGGCTGGCTGAGGGTTCCCGGCGTCCGTTTGCGTCCCCGATGGTCGTCTCCGCCCCTGCGCACGGCCCTCTCCGGCCCCAGGGCGCCCACCCGGCCCCACAACGCGGCGGCCCACCCTGCAAAACGTGGAAAATCCACCGGCCGGCCGGGACGCGTGGGCGATTACTCCCCCATAGGGGTCCCTATTACCGCCGCACCCCGCGAGGGCCGCGGATTTTCCACGTTTTGTCAGCGGATCCGGAACCCCTCCAGGCCCACCGGCTCCTCGACGATGCTCTCCACCCGCTCCACCGAGGCGTGGCCGGGGCCGGCGCGGCAGAAATCGGCGACCTTGCCGACGGCCTCGGGACGTCCCTCGAGCACGACCTCGACGGTCCCGTCGTCGCGGTTGACCGCGTAGCCGGCGACGCCGGCGTGCTCGGCCGCCTCGCGGGTGGAGTCCCGGAAGAAAACTCCCTGCACCCGGCCGTGAACGATCAGTCGGCGGCGGATCAGCTCGGGACTCATCGCCGGATTGTCCTCCCTTGCGGGCTGCCGGGCCATCGCCTCCAGGCGACGGCCCAATGCGATCGGCGTCAGGCGATTGCACTCTGTCCGGGACGCCCGCCATCCTCAGCAGAGTCATGACTGCTCTCTGGCTCGCTCTCGGAGTTCTCATCGGTGCCGCGGTCATCACCCTGGCACTGCGACCGCGGCTGCGGTCGCTGACCGCCGAGGCGGCGCGGGCCGGTGAACTGGAGCGCCACCTCGTCAAGGCCCAGGCCGACCTTGAGCACGAGCGTGACCGCGCTGCCGAGCGACTGGCGACGATCAGCGATGCCCAGGAGCGGCTGTCGGCCTCGTTCAAGGCGATGAGCAACGAGGCGCTGCAGTCGAGCATGTCCCAACTCACCGAGATGGCCCGGGCGCAGCTGCAGAACGCGCAGACGGTGGCCCAGGGGGACATGGACAAGCGCCAGGCCGCGGTCGAGCAGTTGGTCGCCCCGCTCAAGGAGCAGCTCGGGCGCGTGGACAGCCAACTGCTGCGCCTCGACCAGGAGCGCCGGGAGTCGCGGGGGCGCCTCGAGGCTCAGCTGCGCACGCTGACCGAGACCGGCGATCGGCTGCGCACCGAGACCGGCGCGCTGGTCACGGCGCTGCGCAAGCCCAACACCCGCGGTCAGTGGGGGCAGATGCAGCTGCGCAACGTCGTCGAGCTGGCCGGCATGGTGCGCCACTGCGATTTCACCGAGCAGACCTCGATGCCGGGCGACGAGCGCACGCTGCGGCCCGATGTGATCATCAACCTGCCCGGCGGCAAGCACGTGATCGTCGACGCCAAGGCCCCGCTGCAGGGGGTGCTCGACGCCTACCAGGCGCGGGACGAGGCCGAGCGTGAGGGCCATCTCAAGGACCACGCCCGGCTGCTGCGCAAACACGTCAAGGCGCTGTCGGATAAGGCCTATTGGGACGGGATGGACTCCGCGCCGGACATGGTGGTCATGTTCCTGCCCGGCGAGCACCTGTACAGCTCGGCACTGGAGACCGACCCGACGCTGATCGAGGACGCGATGTCACGGCGGGTGCTGATCGCCACGCCGACGATCCTGCTCGCGCTGCTGCACTCGGTCGCCTACGGCTGGCAGCAGGAGCGGGTCGCCGAGTCAGCGCAGGAGATCTCCGAGCTCGGCCGTGAGCTGCACACCCGGCTGGTCAAGCTCTCGACGCTGATGGGAACGCTCGGTACTCGGCTCAACAGCGCGGTGCGCGCCTACAACGAGACCGTCGGCTCCTACGAGTCCCGGGTGCTACCCGGGGCGCGGCGGTTCGCCGACCATGGAGCGGTCGCCGAGGGCCGTGAGCTGCCTGAACTTGAGCCCGTGACGGTCAGCGCTCGCAGCGTGCACGCCGCCGAACTGCAGCTCGACCTCGGGCCCGCGCTCGCCGACGACGAGGCGCCCCCGCAGCCGCGCCGGCTGCGCGCTGCCGAGTAGGGGGTCCGCCGGCGGGATCCGGAGGCGACATGACCGAGATCACCCGCCTGACCGACGCCGACCACAACCGGTGGGAGGCGCTGTTTCGCGCCTACATGGACTTCTATGAGCGGGCGCCTACGCAGGAGGTCTATGACCGCGCCTGGCGGCTGCTCACCGGGGACGAGGTCATGCATGCCTACGGGGCGCGGCTCGACGGGCGGCTCGTGGGGATCGTGCACTTCCTCGTACACGCCAACACCTCGGCGGCCGATGTCTGTTACCTGCAGGACCTGTTCACCGCGCCGGAGGCCCGGGGACAAGGGGTCGGCCGCGCGCTGATCGCGGCGGTCACCGACTGGGCCCGGGCGCGCGGCTGCAGCCGGGTGTACTGGTCAACGCACGAGAGCAACACGACGGCCCGCCGGCTCTACGACACCGTCGCCGAGTACCGCGGCTTCATCCGCTACGAG
>JBAWFG010000201.1:0-2935 GCA_049591655.1 Solirubrobacteraceae bacterium | reverse complement strand
CCTGGGTGCGGGCCAGGCGGGGTGCGGCACCCCGCTGGGTCGCAGACAGCGCCGGGGCGGTCATCACCGCGCCACTGTCCGCCGGCGGCCGTTGGTCAGCGCCGGGCGGGTCGGCACCGTCGACCGGCTCCAGCCCGACGGCGGTCGGCTGCTCGTGGCCGCCGTCAGCCCCGGCGTCCTCCAGACGGAACAGGACGACGGTGATGTTGTCGCGCCCGCCGGCCTCGTTGGCGGCCGCGATCAGCCCATCCGCGGCGCGGCTCAGGTCGCGCTCCTCGGCCAGGATCGCGGCGATCCGCTCTTCGTCGATCATCGAGGTCAACCCGTCGCTGCACAGCAGCACCACATCACCGACCCGGCCCGGGTAGGACCACGTGTCGACCTCGACATCGGCCTCGATCCCCAGGGCGCGGGTGATGATCGACCGCTGCGGATGCTCGGCCGCCTGCGCCTCGGTGAGCTTGCCCTGGCGCACCAGTTCGCCGACGAGCGAGTGGTCCTCGGTGAGCAGGCTCAGGACGCCGTCGCGGAAGATGTAGGCGCGACTGTCGCCGACGTGAGCGACGGCCAGGTAGTCGGCGTCGACGTAGACGGCGGTGAGCGTCGTGCCCATCCCCTCCAGCTCCACCTCCGCGCGCGATTTGTCATAGACACGACGGTTGGCCGAGCGAATCCGGGTGGCGAGGCGCTCCTCGGCAGTGCCGTCGGCCGGCAGCCCCTGATGGAACTCCTCGACGGCCAGCGCGGAGGCGACCTCGCCGGCCTGTGCCCCGCCCATGCCATCGGCGACGACGAACAGCGGGGCCCGCGCGAACGCGTTGTCCTCGTTGCCCGGCCGCTGGCGGCCGGTGTCGGTCCTGAAGATGGTGTCGGCGGCGCGCAGCATGGTGGCTAGTTCATTGCAGGTAGGAGAACTCGCTGTCTCCGATCCGGATCCGGTCACCGTCATAGAGCGGCTGGGCCCCGGACAGGGGTTCCTCGTTGAGGTAGGTGCCGTTGGTTGAACCCAGGTCCTCGATCACGACCACGTGTCCCTCGCGGGAGATCCGTGCGTGGCGGGAGGATGCGAACGGGTCCTCCAGCTTGATCTCCACGTCTCCACGACCGAGTGTCGCACCATCCATCAGGTCATACGCGACTCCGCTCTGATGACCGGCGGCGCGCTCGACGAGCAGTCGCGGCTCAAATTCCCCGCTGTCCCCCAGACCGCTGGCGGCCTCATACATCCCGGTCTCGTCGGGAGCGGGGCCGTGACCGGTCACGGGCACGCTCCCGCGCCCCCGGCGCAGGTCCCGGATGGCGCTCCACGCGACCCACACGAGAAACAGGTAGAGAACGGCGAGAAAGCCGAACTTCAGGCCGACCGAAACAGGCTGCAGCATCCGGAGGCTACTCCAGCTCGAACGTCAGCAGGGTGGTTCCGAGCTCGATCTCGTCGCCGGGCTTGAGGACCTCGGAGCCATCGAGCCGCCGGCCGTTGAGGCGCGAGCCGTTGGTCGATCCGAGATCGGATAGCACCCAGGAGCCTCCGCGCGGACGGATCTCGGCGTGTGTGCGCGACACGTTGGGGTCATCGACGGTGATATCGCACTGGCGGCTGCGACCCATCGTCACACCGCCGGACCCGATGACCAGGCGCCGGCCGCCCATCAACAGCAGCGCCGAGCGCTCGCGGGAGCGGGCCCGTTCCTCCAGCGGCTCGGCATGGCGTCCTGCGGTGCTGTAGACCATCGTGCGCCCGGATTCGGCCGGGGGCGGCATCGGTGGCGCCGCCGGCGCGTCGCGGTGGGACGCCGAATCGGGTTCCGGTTCGACCGAGCGGGCCTGGATCCCGAATTCCCCGAGGCCGAGGCGGTCGTCGGTCTCAAAGCGCACCACCGGCCGCGACATCATCACCAGGCGCTCGCCTCGCGCATGCTCGAGCAGATATCCCGACAGCTCGCTGATCAGGGCGTCCTCGTACTCGGAGAAGCGGTCGCGGTCCCGCGGGGACAGGTAAACCGTGTAGTCGTTGGGCACGTAGGTGCGCGACAGCGAGGAGGTGCGGTTCTCCTCCATTTCCCGCGCCAGTTTGCGGGCGATCTCAACCGGGCGCACCTCGGACTTGAAGGCGCGGCTGAACGTCCCCTCGACGAGGCCGGCGATCTTGCTCTCGATGCTTCTGAGCACACTCATGGGAACGCCCCTTCGGGCGGGTCCATGCTACGGAACTCTCGCTCGGGAGAGGGGGCTGTGCCACGGGCCCCTCCAACCCCCCGCCACCACTGGGCCCAGGGTGATCACGGCGCACGCCACCGCCCCGAGCGCGACTGTGGGTGCGGACGGCGCGGGCAACGGCCCGTGAGCCGCCGCGACGGCGGCCTCGGCGCCCCACGCGGTCAGCGTCGCCCAGAGGCCGACGCGAGCAACGTCCAGAGCCCGTGATCGGCCGCCGACCAGCCACGGCGAGACGGCCGCGGCAAGCGCCCAGACGGCGGCGCCCGCCAGCACGCCGCTGGTGGCGAGGCTCTGGGCAAACCGGACCGCCTCGGCCGCCGAGGACGCCCACACACCACGCGGCGGACGTCCCGGCATCGGGGAGAGGTACAGGATCCGGCCGGCGAGCGGCGCGGCGAGCAGCAGCCACACCCACCCCAGCGCGCCCAGAACGGCTCGCCGCCACACGGTGTGGGCCCGGCCGGCGAGCGCCGGCCATCCGCCAGCGAGTCCGATCATCCCCAGCCCTGGTGCCGCCGTCGCCAGGGGCCAGTCGCTCGGGCTGCGGACGAGCCCGAGCATCGGCAGGACGCCACCGAGAGCGAGTACGAGCGCGACTCCGGCCTGATCGTGCAGGATCGCCGTCACGGCGGCCCCGGCGACGAGCGCCAGCCAGCCGAGCCTCGGGAGCACCAGCGTCGCCGCGCCGGCGAACAGACCGGCGAGCGCGGGGGCCACC
>JBAWFG010000200.1:0-5662 GCA_049591655.1 Solirubrobacteraceae bacterium | reverse complement strand
ATCGACGACCTGCCGGTCGCCGGCCGGCAGCCCACCGCCGCCGAGCCGGCGCCGGTGCCGACGTCGGTGCCGACGTCGGCGAACCCCGAGCCGCCCCGGGAGCGCCGGCCGGGAATGGGCCCCGAGTATCAGGCCCGTGATCTCGAATGGCGGGAGACCAACCTCGCCGGCGCAGACAACAAGGAGCCCGTGGTCGACCCGGACGGCGACGACGACGAGGCCCGCGATGAGTGAGCGGCATCTCACCTACACGTTCGGGCCCCTGGAGCGCCGCGGCCTGCTCGGGCCCGTGCGCGCCGGGCAGGCAGCCCTGCTCGCCGCCGCGGGCGCAGCCGCGATCGCCGTCCTTGACGTCTCGCCCTCGGCGACCGGGGCGCTCGTCGCCACCGGCGCCGTCATCACGGCTCTGGCGGCTTCGTTCGTCCCCGTCGGAGGCCGGACGCTGCAGGAATGGATGCCGATCGTGGCCACGTTCGGATCCCGGCGCCTCCGGGGACGACACCGGTTCATCTCAGCGCTGCCACGTCGCGGGCGCGTCGCCAGCGGGCTCGGCGCCCTGGGGCTGACCGGCTCCGGCCCCCGCGACGAGGACATCCCCCCGCTTCTGAGCGGCGTGCAGATCATCTCGGCCACTCATCGGGGCCGGGAGATGGGGGCGCTGTCGGAGCGATCCGGACGACGACTGACGGCCGTGCTCGCCTGCCGGGTGGGGGCCTTCTCGCTGCTGGACCGTGAGGCACAGGAGCGCCGGCTCGCCGGCTGGGGACTGGTGCTTGCCGGCGCCGGGGGCACCGCGATCCGGCGCCTGCAGTGGCTGGAGCGCACGTCGCCGGCTCAGGGCGACGAGCTGGCCCGCTGGCTCCACGCCGAGCGTGACCCGGCGGTGCCGCCGCGGGGCACCCCGCTGGTCGAGTCATACCTGGAGCTCATCTCCTCAAGTGCGCGGGTGACCCAGGAGCACGAGATCCTCCTGGCGGTCCAGGTCGACGCCCGGCGCGTCCGGGAGCGCGGCCCGGACACGGTCATCCAGGCGCTGGTGGAGCAGACCGAACGGGTCGCCCAGGGATTGGAGACGGCTGAGGTCAACGTGCTCGGAGTGCTGGCCCCGAGCCAGCTGGCGCGGGTGCTGCGAACCTCGTTTGATCCGTTCGCCGGAGCGGAGCTCACGGCGCTGGAGGCGGCCGACCCCGAGCGGTCGGGGCTCGCGGAGGCCAATGCCTGGCCGCTCGGGGCGCGTGATGCGTGGGATCACTACCGCAGCGACGGAGCACTGCACGCCATCTACTGGATCGGGGCCTGGCCCCGTGTCGAGGTCTCACCGATGTTCATGGACTCCCTGCTCGGTCACTCCGGCGCGGTGCGTACCGTCGCGGTGACATTCGAGCCGCTCGCCCCACAGCGCTCGACCCGCGAGGTGGAGGCGGCCGTGACCCGTGACCGGGCCGACCGTGCGCTGCGGGCCCGCTTCGGGCAGTCCGAGACCGCTCGTCAGCGCCAGGCGGCGGAGTCGACGGTGCGGCGCGAGGCCGAGCTCGCCGCCGGGCACGCCGAGGTTCGCCTCAGTGGCTTTGTCACCGTCAGCGGCCGAGACGCCGACGAGTTGCGCAGCGCCTGCGCGGAGGTCTGCGAACACGCCGCCCGTGCGCGCCTGGAGCTGCATCGCCTCTACGGCCAGCAGGCCGAGGCGTTCACGTTCACGCTGCCGCTCGGCCGGGGGCTGCGGTGAGCCAGCGCGCCGCCGAGTGCCCGGGGCACCGGGTCACGACCCGCCATGCGCAGGCCGTCTATCCGTTCGTCAGTGCCGGCGGCCTCGGCGGCCGCGGCGCCTACATCGGGCGTGACGCCACCGGCGGCGCCTTCTGTTACGACCCGTGGGTTCTGTACGGCGAGGGCACGCTCGATGATCCCAACGCGATCGTGCTCGGCAAACTCGGACAGGGCAAGAGCGCCCTGGTCAAGACCCTGCTGTGGCGGATGCTCCTGTTCGGCCGCCGCGCCTTTGTGCTCGACGTCAAGCGTGAATACGGCCGGCTGTGTCAGGCAGCGGGCGTGACGCCGATCGCACTCGTTCCGGGCGGCGGCGTGCGCATCAATCCGCTCGCCTCACGGCCCGAGGAGCATGCCCAGCTCGAACTGCTTCGTGCGGTTGCGGTGGCGGCGATGGGTCAGCCTCTGACGCAACTGGAGGCCGCCGCCCTGCGCGAGGGGTTGCGGGTCGTGCGAGCGCGGGGAACCGGCGAACCGACCCTGCCGGAGATCGCCACGGTCCTGTTCTCGCCCGTCGATGCGATGGCTGACAACCTGCAGACCACGGCCGTGGTGCTGGCGGCCGACGCCCGCCGGGTGGCTCTGGCCCTCCAGGACCTGTGCGAGGGCCCGCTGCGGGGAATGTTCGACGGTCCCACGAGCCCCGGTCTGGATCTCGACGCCCGGCTGCTCGTGATCGATCTGCACGCGGTCCGCGACTCGCCGGCGGTCGGAATCCTGATGGCATGCGCCAGCGCGTGGATCAGCGCGCTGCTCGCGCGCACCGCCGAGCGCCCCGGGCGCGAGCGCCTCATCAATGTCGCCGACGAGTCCTGGAAGATCGTCCAGCACACCGGGTTGGGCGAGTGGTTTCAGTCCAACTTCAAGCTCGCTCGGCAGTTCGGGGTGATGAATCTGGTCGTGCTGCACAAGCTGGCCGACCTGCAGGCGGTCGGAGATGCCGGCTCACGCGCCGCCCGGATCGCCGAGGGTCTGGTGGCCGACGCATCCACCCGGATCGTCTATCACCAGGACGAGAGCCAGGTGCCGCTCACCCGCTCGCTGCTCGGACTCACCGACCGCGAGGCGCGCCTGGTCTCGATGCTGTCGCCCGGCCAGGCGCTGTGGCGGGTGGGGCGGCGCTCGTTTGTCGTTGCCCACCACCGATCCGAGATCGAGCGCCGGCTCACCGACACCGACGCCGGAATGAACGTAACCGGCGCCCCCGGGCGCAGGCGATGAGCACACCCCGCCACTCTGCGGCCGGTGACAGCATGCTGCTGATGGCGATCGCCGCCGCGCTCGGCCTGGGGCTTGGGGTGTGGACATGGGGTGGTGTGGCGGGCGTGCTGTTCGGCGGCGGCTGGCCGCGCATCGGCTCCGGTCAGCTGCCGGAGGTGATCGTGCGGATCCCGGATCGGCTGGGAGACCCGTCGGCCGCATGGCCGGCCACCGTGCGTCACGAGCTTCCGGGACCGGCCGGCTTCTACGCCTCACTCGTGCTGCTCGGCGCCGGCGGAGCGCTGGCCGTCGCCGGGGCCCGGCGAACGGGCGTCATGACTGGGCTGCGCCTGCGGTCAGGAGGCGCGCGATGGGCAACGCAGAGCGAACTGCGGCCTTTGCACGCCCGGGCCCGCGCCGGACGGCTGGCGCTCGGACGATTCGGCGGACGGCTGCTCTACGCCGAGCAGCGCCATGCGCTGGTGGCGTTCGGGCCGCCGCAGTCAGGCAAATCGGCCGGACTGGCGGTCCCCGCGCTGCTGGAATGGGACGGTCCGGCCGTGGCGTCATCGATCAAGACCGACCTGCTGGCCGCGACCGCGACCCGGCGGCGGGAGCTGGGGCGGGTGTTCGTGTTTGACCCGTTCGAACTCTCCGGAGTGTCGGCCCAGACGTGGTCACCGCTGCACACCGCCCGGACGTGGGACGGGGCACTGGAGGTTGCCTGGCGCCTGGCCGCCGCGGGCGAGCTTGACCAGCGCGGCGTCGAGGGTGGCGACTTCTGGGCGATCGCCGCCGAGCAGCGGCTCGCACCGTTGCTCTATGCGGCCGCTCGCACCGATGCCGGGATGGGAGCGGTGGTGCGCTGGGCCTACGGTCAGGGGTCACGCGAGCTGTATGAGGCGATCTCGCGGCTGACGGGGTCCGCGTCAGACGAAGCCGAACTGGAGGACGCGCATGCGGCATATGACGCGGTCCGGGCATTCGAGGCGCAGGCCGACCGGACGCGGTCCTCAATCGAGGCGACCGCCCAGGGCCTGTTGCGCGCCTACCGGTTCGCTCGCGTGCTGCGCTCGGCGCACGGTGGCGAGATCACCGCAGACGCGCTGCTCGACCAACCGGCAACGCTCTACCTGATCGGCGACGCCAAGGCGTCCAAGCTGCTGCGCCCGATCTTCCTGGCACTGCTGTCAGAGGTCGTCGACCGCGCCTATGAACGGGCAACGCTGGCGGGTGGCCGGCTGGGACTGCCGCTGCTGCTCTGCCTCGACGAGGCCGGCAACGTCGCCCCGCTCCCCAATCTGGCCGAGGTTGCGTCGACCGCCCCGAGCCACAACATCCAGCTCGTGTCGATCTTCCACGATCTGGCCCAGGCCCGCAGCCGCTACGGCCGACAGGCGGAGACGGTCGTCAACAGCCACCGGGCGCGGATGCTGCTGCCGGGCGTGGCCGATCTCGACACCCTGCGCTACTTCTCCGGTCTGGCCGGCGAGGAGGACGCGACCGAGCTGACCCGGACGAGCGGAGCCGGCGGACGCACCCGGACGACGGGCATAAGGCGCCGACCGCTGGTGGCACCCGAGGCGCTACGCCAGCTCGATTCCGGCCACGCGCTACTGCTCTACGGGCGGATCGCACCCGCGCAGGTGAAGCTGCGGATGTGGTTCGCCGACCGGCGGCTGCGCCGCCTGGCCGCCGGTGGCCGTGGACCGGCTCGCCAGGAACGCCCGCCCTGGATGAAAGGAGCGCAGCCGTGAACTGGCACGGCCCGGACGAGTGGCCCGACGACCGTCCCTTCGACGACGACTGGTCCGGGGAGGATGCCGGTCGCTGGCCGCTGACCTGGCGGGGACTGCTGCCGCGGGAACGGTGGCTGTGGTTCGAGCGGCTGTGGAGCGACGTCTGCTCGCTGCGAGACCGCTACCGGCTGGCGGTGCGATCGCAATGGTGGGAGGACGACATCCAGGTCGAGGCGCTGGCGGCGCTCGCCGCCTGGACCGATCGCTATGACTCAGGCGAGTGGGACGATCCGCCAGGCAAGCTTGCGTTGCTGTTCGACATCGAACGGGTGGCGGCGCTGCTGCGCGACGGGATGGACCCGTTCCGCCCCGACCGTGACCGGATGGCGTTCTTGCGCCATCTCATCGACATCGGCGCCCAGCCGCCGCCGGGCCGGCGGGTCGACGCTTGACGCCGCTGACCTGGGACGCGGGGGGTGGCGGGAGGCCCGACGCCTGGGAGGCGGGGGGTGGCGGCGTGCACGGCCGGGCACAATCGATGGCCCGTGACCGGCTCCGAGCGACAGCGCGCCCGCAACCACCCGCTCGGAGCCGCCGTGAGCGTGGAGGCGCTGGACCGCGATCCCCACCCGGTGCTGCACCGGTTGCGTGCCTCGGAGCCGGTGTCGTGGCTACCCAGCCTCGACGGGTGGCTGGTCACCCGCCATGACCTCGTGCTGTCAGCGATGCGCAACGCCGAACTGTTCACCGTCGACGATCCCCGGTTCTCGACCGCGCAGGTCGTGGGGCCGAGCATGCTCAGTCTCGATGGGACAGAGCACGGTCGCCACCGGGCGCCGTTCGTCGGTCCGTTCCGGGCCAGGGAGGTGGCCGGGCGCTTTGCCGCGACGACGGCGGAGCGGGCCGCCGCGCTCGTCGGCGAGCTGAGACCGGCCGGGCGGGCGGAGCTGCGGCGC
>JBAWFG010000199.1:0-4005 GCA_049591655.1 Solirubrobacteraceae bacterium | reverse complement strand
CTCGGGGGTCGTCCCCGGCGCCGCTCTGGGCCACCGAGCCGAGCCGCGCAGCGACGACGAACTCGGCTACGTCCGCGAGCGCGTCGGCACTCGCCACCGCCGGGGCCAGCGCCTGCCCGCCCGTCCGCAGGCTCCCGGCCGCTGCGCCGGCCAGCTCGTGCAGCGGCAGCAGCCGCAACAGCGCCCACGGCGAGAAGCAGGCGAGCAGGAGGAGGCTGCCGCCCGCCAGCGTCGCCTCGAGGCTCGGAAACAGCGTATGCCCGAGCGCTGCGCCGCCGAGCGCCAGGACGGCGACGATGGCGAATTTCGACAGGATCAGCGCCACGAGCAGTTCCACCGCCCGCACCGCCCAGATCCGTCGTGCGGGCCAGACCATCGCTGCGAAGAACAGCGGCAGCATCAGCACGATCACGTACACCGCGGCCTGGCGGGTCAACAGCTCCACCCACAACGTGATCGCCGCCATCACGGTGAGCACGCCGACGAACAGCATCCCGACTGCGCTGCCGCCCAGCGCCGTCACCCCGGAGAGACCGCCGACCTTGTTCAGGAAGGCCGCCGGTGCCTGCCCCGATGCTGACCCGATGAGCGCCGACATCTCGTCGGATCCCGCCAGCAGCAGCATCGTCAATGGCGCCGCCACCCCGATCGCGAGCATGGCCAGCGGTAGGTAACCGAACGCAGCGCGGGCCAGCAGCGTCAGGTCGGAGCGAAGCATCGCCTGGATCCCCGCTGCACACAGGAATGGCAGCGTGAGGAGGGCCGCGACGGCGGCCATGCGCCAGTAGGAGGCCGAGAACCAGGTGCTCCGCAGGTCCGGGGTGGTGGTCATGTCGATCACCCGCGCGGTCTCATGCAGGGCGTAGCGGGCTCCCCCCGCAACGGCGGCGACGATCGCCGCCAGGCCGACCGCTGCGCTCGCGGCCCGTGTCACCCCGCCCGCGCCGCTGAGCGCGCTGAGCGCGCCCCCGAGGTGTCCGCCGAGCAGCTTCCTACCGGCGTTGATCACGCGGCCGGCGTGAGTGGTGAGCGTGCACGCCTTGCCGAGCGCTCCGCTGACGAGTCCGGTCGCCTTGCAGAGCACGTCGGTGGGGCTCAGCGCCGAAGCGGGCGCGGCTGTGGCCCCGAGTGCGAGCATCGCGACCGCTGCAACCAATGCCACGGTGCGCGTGACCCCCGTCATCGGGCGGTCGCTCCGAGATGGGCGAAGAAGTTGACCAGGCCGGGAGCGGCGCCGACCATGAGCGCCGAGGCCCCGGAGACCAGCGCCGCCATCCGGCCCCGCGCGGCGTACTGGTGGTTGTGGGTGTGCGACGCCACCGCCCACAGGCCCGCGCCGATGAACGTGCCCAGGAGCGCGATCACGAGCGCCCACGCCTCGGCGCCGTTGACGAGCTGCTGCAGGACGTTGCTGCCCGGGAGTCCCTGCAGATCAGGGTGGGCGTTCACTGCAGCCGGTTGCCAGCCAATCATCGATCGACCCTCCTCGAGTCCAAATGAGCCAATTACTGCCAACTCAGCCTATTCAATATCACTGACGCTTGCTAGGCTCAACCGTCATAAATGTGTGTCAATTAGACTCGGAGGGCCTCATGCGTACGGAGATGTCGGCAGACGACACATCGATCCCCACCGCCACGCCCGACCTCGCCGGGCTGTACGCCTCCAATGCCGCGCGGGTGAGAAGGGACGTCCGTCGCGGGATCCGGGGGGCTGATCCGGTCCTCGATGACGCGTGTCAGGCGGCATGGGCGCGGCTCGTCGCCGCTCGGGATCGCGTCAGCCGTGAAGCGGCGGTGGCCTGGCTGGTGACCACCGCGATGCATGAGGCAGTCCGGTTGCTGCGGCGCGAGGAGCGAGATCTCTCGCTCGAGAAGCTGATGGAGGAATGGGACGACGGCCCGTGGGCCGCCGGCGGTCCGTCGCTGGAGGACACCGTCGGTGCGCGCCTGCGACTGCAGGCGCTGCGTTCGCTTCCTGAGCGCCAGCGCCGGCTGGTGTGGCTACAGGGGCTGGGGCTCAGCTACGTCGAGATGGCCCGGGAGACTGCGGCGAGCCGGCGCACGGTCGAGCGCCAGATCCTTCGGGCGCGGGGGAGGCTGCGCGCCGAAGCGCGGGGCGGCCAATGAACCGGATCGGGGCTCGCTGCCGGGTCTCAGCGTGCGCGGCCGCGCTTGCGCCGCTTGCGCTCAGCGGCGCTGAGCTTACGGGGCTTGGGGGGCGGCTTGGATCCGGTGCGCCGGCCGGTGCCGCCGACGCCGGCCTCGGCGGTGCGCACGGGCGCGCGCCGCCGGGCGTCGCGCCAGATGAAGAACGCGATGCCGCCGAGCAGGATGGCGGCGCCGAGCACGACGACCAGGGCGCTGCCGGTGGAGAAGCTGCTCCCGCCGGCGGTGGCGCTCGTCGCCTGCTGGGTGACCGGCGGGGTGGTGGTCGCCGTCGTCGGCAACGGTGAGAGGGGTGTGACCCCGCCCGACAGCGGGCTGGTCCCCGGGACGGCGGCCCCACCGGCGCCCGGCGAGGTGGCCGCGGTGGCGGTCGGCTGTGAGGCGGTGGCGCTGCCCGGCCTGGTCGTCGCCGCCTGAGCGGTGACCGCGCCCACAGACGGGAGCACGATCAGCGCCAGAACGAGCCACGTGAGCGTCCGCGGGCGCAAACGAACGCCTAGATTCACGACACCCGGCCTCAGCGCTCGGAAGCGAGCGGCTGCTCCATCGCCGGCGTCTGCGGCGACTTGCGGTACGGGTCCTCGTTCTCCTGATGTTCCTCGTGGTACACGCTCTCGGCGTTGACCGCCCAGATGTCGTGATGGGTCCCGAGCAGGATGTTGTCGACCGCCCGCATGGCGGTGAGCATCGAGTGATCGGAGTTGTTGTAGCGATGCAGGCCGTTGCGCCCGACCTGGGTGATGTTGGAGATCGTCTCCAGCCACGAGCGGATCGTCGCCACCCGCTCGCCGTAGAGCTCGTCGTAGATCGGATAGGCCTTGTGCACCCGTTCCACGAAGCCGAACTTGACCTTGGCGGCGTGGGCGAGGTTGAGCTTCTCGATCTCCCGGCCGGCCATCGCCACCAGGTCATCGTCGGCCATGTTCCACAGGTCGTCGCCCTCGAAGCAGAAGTACTCCATGCCGATCGAGGCGTCGGTGTCGTTGGGCACCATCCACGGGCTCCAGGACTTGAAGTTCTGGATGCGCAGCACGCGTACGCCCGGCTGATGGATGTAGATCCAGTTGTCGGGGAACAGATCCTCGCCCTCGATCACCAGCAGCACGGTGAGGAACTCGCGGTAGCGCAGGCCGCGCGCGGCGTCACGGACCGCCACCGGAGCCTCGGGCTCGGTGATGCCGACCGTTGTGCGCAGCGGCAGCGAGGAGATGACGTGCGAGGGGTACAGCGTCTCCCCGCCGGCGATGACCTCGGTGATCTTCCCGTCAGAGACCTTGAGCCGGGTCACCGGTGCATTGAGGCGGACCTCGCCGCCCTGCTCGCGGATGTCGGCGGTCATCTGCTCCCACATCTGGCCGGGGCCGAAGCGGGGGTAGTTGAACTCCGAGATCAGCGACTTGATCTTGTTGCCCTCATTGCCGAAGAACGCCGACTTGGCCGCCGAGAAGAAGGACAGACCCTTGATGCGCTGGGCGGCCCACTCGGCGCGGATCTCGTGGGCCGACACGCCCCACAGCTTCTCGGTGTAGGTCTTGAAGAAGTGGTTGTACAGGCGCTTGCCGAAGCGGTTGGAGACCCACTCCTCAAAGGAATCCTCACGGCCCTTGGGCTTGATCGCGGCCCAGGCGTAGGAGATCAGGCAGCGCGTCAGCTCGACCGGGCCGAGCTTGCGGATCACGTCCATGCCCTGCAGCGGGTACTCCAGGAACTTGTCGTTCCAGTAGATCCGGCTCTGGCGCGGACGCTTGAGGAACTCCTCCTTCATGATCTCGTGCCAGAGGTCGTCGACCTCCTTGACCTTGGTGAAGAAGCGGTGGCCGCCGAGGTCGAAGCGGTA
>JBAWFG010000198.1:0-4823 GCA_049591655.1 Solirubrobacteraceae bacterium | reverse complement strand
GGGCGAGTCCGGCGAGGTGCAGCGCCAGGTACAGCAGCGTCTCGGTCATGTTGTCGGGCTGGGCCGGGCAGCCGGGGATGCAGACGACCGGCAGCCCCGCCTTTGACTTCCAGTTCCACCCCAGGTAATCCGGCACCCCCATCGCGCCGGTGGGGTTGTTCTTCATCGCCGGGATGCCGCCATAGGTGGCGCAGGTGCCGACCGCGACGACCGCGGCGGCCTTGGGGGCCAGGCGGTCAAGCCACTCGTTCATCGTGATCGGTTGGCCGTTGGCGGGATTGACGGCAAAGCCGGTCCAGTGGCCCTCGCCGTTGATCTCCTCGTTACCGATTGACCCCTCGATCACGAGCACGAACGGGTCAAGGTGCCCCTGCTCGGCGTCAAACCACGCCTGGGCGTAGTCCTGGCCGACGGCGTAGTCGACGACCTGGTTATGGACAACAACTTTCGGCATGCCCGGAATCGCCTGCAGGATGATGTCCTCCAGGCTGGGGTTGGTCGCCGAGGTCATCGCCACCGAGTCGCCCTCGCAGCTGAGGCCCGTCGTCATCCACAGGACATGCGCGGTGACGCCCTCCGTCTTCTGATGGTGGGCATAGGGGCTTGTCGTTGCGCTCACTGCGGGCTCCTCTCAGCAGATGCGCGGCAGGGGGTCGCCGACCAGCTGGTCGAGCACCCTCCTGCCGCCAAAGCTCGTCTGGATCAACACCATTCCCTGAGGCTCTGACCGGACTTCGCCGATCTCGGCCGCCTGCTCGCCGCCGGGCACGGCGCGCAGCGCCGCCAGGGCGCTGTCGGCCGCCTCGGGGGCCACGAAGGCCACGAACACTCCCTCGTTGGCCACGTACATCGGGTCGATGCCGAGGATCTCGGCGGCCCCGGCGACGGCCGGGGCGACGGGGATCTGGGCCTCGCGGACGATCATCGCCACCGACGAGGCACGGGCCAGCTCGTTGAGCACCGAGGCGACCCCGCCGCGGGTGGCGTCACGGAGGCAGCGCAGCTGGTCCCCGGCCCCATCGAGCAGTGCGTCGACCGCCGGCCACACGCTGCGGGTATCGGAGCGGATCTCGGCATCGAGCTCAAACTCGTTGCGCGCCAGCATGATCGCGGTGCCGTGCTCGCCGATCGTCCCGGACAGCAGGATCCGGTCTCCGGGGTGCAGCGCGCCGGGCGAGAGCCGGGCCCGGGGGTCGCGGACCCCGATGCCGGCGGTGCAGATGTACATGCCGTCGGCATGCCCACGCTCGACGACCTTGGTGTCACCGGTGACGACCGATACGCCGGCGGTCTGCGCGGCGGCGGCGATCGCCTCCACCTCGCCGCGCAGCACGTCGGCGTTCAGTCCCTCCTCCAGGATCAGCGACAGGCTGAGCGCCAGCGGCCGCGCCCCGGACACCGACAGGTCGTTGGCGGTGCCGTTGACGGCCAGCTCGCCGATCGACCCGCCGGGGAAGCGCAGCGGCTTGACGACATAGGAGTCGGTGGTGAACGCCAGCTCCAGGCCGCCGACGGCGACGATTCCGGCGTCGCCGAGCTCCTGAAGCTGCGGGCCGCCGAGCGTCGGCGCCAGCAGCCCCTCGATCAGGGTCTGGGTCGCCTTGCCCCCGGCGCCGTGGGCCATCGTGATCCGGCGGTCACGGAACTTCGGCCGCTTGCCGCGCGCGGTCTCGATGATCCCCAGGATGCGCTGCTCGCGCTCAGAGACCGCGCCGGTGGTGTCGGGGGCCATCAGACGACCTCCCGCTCGCGGGCTGAAGCGGCGGTTTGCCTGACGGCGCTCATACGACCTCGCGTTCCCGGGCAAACCGGCCGAAGTTGTAGTAGGCCGCGCAGGCACCCTCTGAGGAGACCATGCAGGTGCCGATCGGGCGCTCCGGGGTGCAGGCGGTGCCGAACACCTTGCACTCCCACGGCTTGATCACGCCCTTGAGCACCTCGCCGCATTGGCACGCCTTGGGGTCAGCGACCCGTACGCCGGGGACCTCGCAGCGACGCTCGGTGTCGAGCTCGGCGTAGGCCTCCGACAACTTCAGGCCGCTGTGGGAGATGAAGCCGAGCCCGCGCCACTCGAAATGCGGGCGGAGCTCGAAGACCTCGGACATCACCTCCAGCGCGCGCAGGTTGCCCTCGTAGGGCACGACCCGGCGGTACTGGTTCTCGACCTCGCAGCGGCCGTCGCGCAGCTGGCGCAGGATCATCGCCACCGACTGCAGGATGTCCAGCGGCTCAAAGCCGGCGATCACCACCGGCTTGCCGTAGTCGGCGGGAATGAACTGAAACGGGCGGGCGCCGACGACGGTGGCGACGTGACCGGGGCCGATGAACCCGTCCAGGCGCAGGTCCGGTGACTCCAGCAGCGCCCGCAGGGGCGGGACGATCGTCACGTGGCTGCACATGCAGGAGAAGTTCTCGATCCCCTCGGCACGGGCGCGTTTGAGCGTCAGCGCCGTCGACGGCGCAGTCGTCTCAAAGCCGATCGCGAAGAACACGACGTGGCGGTCGGGGTTCTGCTTGGCGATCCGCAGCGCGTCGAGCGGCGAGTAGACCATCCGGATGTCGGCGCCGGCCGCCTTGGCCTCCAGCAGCGTCCCCTCCGAGCCCGGCACCCGCATCATGTCGCCGAAGCAGGTGAAGATGACCTCGTCGCGCCGGGCGACCGCGATCCCGTCATCGACGCGGCCCATCGGGATCACGCACACCGGGCAGCCGGGCCCGTGGACGAGCTCGACGTTGGCCGGGAGCAGATCGTCGACGCCGTACTTGTAGATCGAGTGGGTGTGCCCGCCGCACACCTCCATCAGCTTGTAGTGGCGGCCGGGCTCGACGAGCGACAGGATCTCGGCGGCGACCGCCCGCCCCAGTTCGGGATCCCGGAACTCGTCGACGAACCTCACAGAACGCCTCCCTGGTGCGCGATCGCGGTGCCGGCGTGGACGAGGAGGCGTTCGGCGGGACGTACGGGGGCCACCAGGGCGATCTCGACGGTCTCACGTCGTCCGTCGTCCGCGGCGCAGAGGGCGAGCTCGCGAGCCTCGTCCACCCGCAGCACGGTCATCTCGAGTGCGATGTCGCCGCAGGTGATGCAGTGCTCGCTCCCGTGGCATGCGCCGAGGTCGGTCACTCGATCACGCTCGCCTTGAGCTCCTCGAGCTCCTGCTCATAGTCGGCACCCATGCGCACGAGCAGGTCGTGGGTGGCGCGGGCCTCCTCCTCGTCGACCTGCGAGATGGCGAACCCGACGTGGATGAGCACCCAGTCACCGGGCCCCACGCCACCGCCCTCGCTGTCGAGCAATCCGATGTTGACGGTCCGTCGGACACCGGCGACCTCGACCTTGGCCAACCGGTTCTCGTCGTCGACGATCTCAACCACCTGGCCAGGAATTGCCAAACACATCCGGGCTCGTTCTAACAGTGCCGGGCCTGGGCCGCGACCGGCTTCGTAACTCGGGTTACACCCGATTTTTGGGGCGTAATCTGCATTACCAGGAGACGATTAACGCCACAGTGACGTTCCGCACCCGTAAACTGAGTGTGGGGTGCGGCAGTGCAAACGTCAGGCACCCCGAGGAGAGGCGTGGAGACAAGCGGGACAGCGCGATACGCGATGGGTCCGGCTTGGCCTGCCTCACGTCCCAAGGCGGTGGCCCAGCGCCCCATCGCGGCAGCGCTGAGCCGGTACCTCCTCGACGTCGACGACGAGCTCGCCACCGAGTTCGACATGCGCACCCGGCTGGCGGTGCGCCCCGGGACGACCGTCCGGGTGCTCGTCGCCGACTCCGGCGACTGCGATCTGGGCCCGGCGTTCGCCGCGCTGGACCAGGGGCTCGGCCTGCTCGTCATCGACGGCCTGATCGCCTTTGACACCGAGGTTGGCGATCGCACCGCCACTGAGCTGATCGGCGCCGGGGATCTGATCGCGCCGTCGACGCACCGGATCGGGGCGATGCTGGATTGCCATGCCGAGTGGCGGGTGCTCGTCCGCGCTCAGATGGCGCTGCTCGACGCCGAGTTTGCAGCCCGCATGCGTCCGTGGCCGCAGATCGTTCAGGCGTTGCTGCGGCGCGCCGCGCGGCGGACCGCCGACGTCGATGAGATGCGCGCGATCGCCTGTCACCCCCGCCTCGAGGTCCGTCTCGACCTGCTGTTCTGGCATCTGGCGGCGCGCTGGGGTCGCGTGGAGCCGTCCGGGATCCGGCTCACGCTGCCGCTCACCCACCGGTTGCTCGGACAACTCGTCGCCGCCGAGCGCCCGTCGATCTCCCATGCGCTCGGCCGGCTCTCGGCCGCCGGGCTGGTCACCGGCAGCGCCGGGGACTGGCATCTCCTGGGGACAGTCGAGAGGCACGTCGAGGCGCTGGCCGATCACACGCTGACGGTCGGGGGGCGGGCGCAGGCCCAGGCCTGACCAGCGCTACCGTTTGGCGATGCCGGTGCGCGTCGTCTTTCGCTGTGAGATCTGCGGTGCGCGGCCGGATCCCGAGACCGACGGCGCGTTGTCACGCCAGTTGCTCGACCTCCGCCACGGGGAGTACGTCGACGCCGACCCGGGCCGCTGGCTGACGTGGCACGGGCGCGGCATGTACGGGCGCACCCGCTACGCCTGCGGTGAGCATCGCGGCGAGCTCAAGGCGGAGATCCGCGAGCTGTACGGCACGCTCGGCTGGCACCCGTGGGCGATCGGTCCCCACCCGTGGGCCGGGCGGCGCGGGACCGACAAGGCCCGGCGGCTGGCCCGCTCGCTGCGCTCCACGTTCGGGGCGCCGGGCGGGGTGTAGGCCAGCGCCTGCCCGCCGGCTCTCCACCCACAGCCGCGGCTCC
>JBAWFG010000197.1:0-3136 GCA_049591655.1 Solirubrobacteraceae bacterium | reverse complement strand
AGGCGCCGACCGAGCCCGGGGTCGGACCGGGAGCGCCACGCCCAGGCCGGTGAGCCTGAGTCGATGAGCACGCTCATCGACCTGCATTGCCACATCCTCCCGGGCATCGACGACGGCGCCCGTGATCTCGACGACGCGGTGGCGATGGCCAGGCAGGCACAGTCCGACGGGATCACCGCCGTGTGCGCCACCCCGCACATTCGCGCCGATCACGATGTCCGGATCGGTGAGCTCCCCGAGCGCCGCGCGGCCCTGGCGGCGGCGATCACGACGGCTGGTTGCGCCACCGAGATCCTCGCAGGCGGGGAGGTCGCCAGCGCAGCCGTTGCGGGTCTGTCAGGCCCGGAGCTGGCGGCGGTGTCACTGGGCGGCGGCCATCGCTGGATCCTCTTGGAGCCCGCACCGGGACCGCTGGACGATCGCCTGGTGCAGGCGGTGGCCAGTTTGCGTGATCGCGGGTTCCGGGCGCTCGTCGCCCACCCCGAGCGGCACCTCGGTGCCGACTACAAGGCCCGCATGGCCGCGGTGGTCAGCATGGGGGCCATGATCCAGGCAACCGCGGCGACGTTCACCATCCCGGGCACCCGGGAGGGGATGCTGTCCCTGGCCATGGCCGGGCTCATTCACGTCGTGGCCAGCGATGCCCATTCGGCGGCCGCCGGGCGTCCGGTGGCGATCTCGGAGGCGCTGCGGGTACTGAGTACCGTGGCGCCGGTTGCCGATCACCTGGACTGGCTCGCCCGCACGGCGCCGACGGCGATCGTGGCCGGGGCGGAGCTCAGCTCACCGTTTCCGGTGAGCGGGTGACGGCCGCTCGCGCCGGACGGACACGCACGCTGCGCGCCAACTCCTGCACGGTCTGAGCCCGTCCCGTCCCAAGCCCGTGGCGCAGGAAGTTCCCGGCGCCGGCCGCGACACCGAGCACCAGGGCATCCCGCAGCGCGAGGCCGCGGGCCAGGCCGGCGGCAACCGCACCGGTCATCGCATCGCCGCATCCCTCCCGATACCCGTGCGTCAGGCGCGGGGGCACGACCTCGTACGGGTCCCGATCGCCGTCGAGCACCAGGACCGGCGCCTCGGCGCGCGTGAGCACCACCGTCGTCGCTCCAGCTCGTCTCAGGGCCCGCATGGCATCAAGCGCCCGAAGCCCGTCGACCGGTCCGCTCACGTACTCGGCAAGCTCCCAGTCGTTGAGCTTGACCACGTCGGGCCCAGCCCGCAGCGCGCGATCCAGCCTCGGGCTCGACAGGTCGACAATCACCGGGACCCCGGCGCTCCGCGCGTTGCCGACCACCGTCTCGTAGACCTCGTCCGGCAGACCGTCGCCGGGGAACGCGTTGCAGACCACGACAACGGCGCTGGTCAGGGCCGCGGCGCATGTCGCCGCCACCAGGTCGTCGACCTCGTGACGCTGCGGAGCCGGACGCTGGGACAGGGCGAGGACCCGCCGCTCGCCCTGACGGCGATCGATGACATAGCACCCGTTGGGCCCGGCGCAGCTCACCGCCCGGTGCTCGCCCGGCAGGCGTTCCAGCACGCCGGACAGCGTGTGGCCGGTCTCGCCGCCGATCAGGCAGCAGAGCACCGGCCGGGCGCCCAGCTGGGCCGCCATCGCCGATACCCACACCCCCTGGCCGGCGGCGTGGATGTGCACGTCGTCGGCGGCTCCCCGGTGCTCGATCGTCACGCTCAGCAGCGGGTCGGGACCGAACACCGTGACCTGGGGCGGATCGGGGGATGCACGGCGCATCGGCCGATCATCGTCGAGGTCAGCTTCGGCGCCATCGGCGCAATTCCCCACCGTCGGCTGCGCGTCAGCGTCTGTCGGACTGCGGGGGTGTACGGATGGCGGGGCGGTTAGTGCGCACGCAACCCGCCTCATTCTGCAGATGTCGGGCGGACCCGAGCGCCATAGGTTGGCCGCATGATCTCGCTCGCTCGCTTCTCCATCCGCCGTCCGAAGACCGCACTTGCCGGGTGGGTGATCGTCGCGGCGGTGCTGAGCGTACTCGGCCTCAGCGTCGATCATTGGGTGTCACCGACCGTCTCGGCATCGGGGACGCAGTCCTGGCACGCACAGCAGTTGGCCGACGCCAAGTTCGGCCCGACGCAGTACATGCGGCTGCTGCTCGAGGGTCCCAAGACCCAACTCGACCAGCAGGGTCCCAGGCTTGTCGTCGCGCTGACCAAGCGAGGGAACACGCGGGTGATCTCGGCGTGGGATGCCGGCGCGGCCAGCGCGGGTCTGCGGCCGAGCCCGACCGCGGCGATGATCGTGATCTCGGTGGCCGGCACCGAGAAGCAGGTCCTCAAGCACGACCAGCCGCAGATCAACACGATCATCTCGCAGCAGATCCGCCCGCCGGTGAAGGCGTACCTCTCCAGTCAGCCGGCGCTTGACCAGGCGGTCAAGGATCAGTCCGTTCAGGTGCTCCAGAACGCCGCGCTGATAGCCGTCGGCGTGCTCTTCCTGCTCCTGCTGCTCGGACTGCGCGCCCCGCTGGCCGCCGCGCTGATCACGATCGTTGCCGGCACAGTGACGCTGAGCACGTTCGGCGTGATGACGCTGCTTGGCAAGGGCGGGATGGAGATCGATGCGATCTCGTTGGCGGCCGGAGCGATCGCCGGCCTTTCCCGTGGCGGGAGCTTCTCGCTGATGATGCTCGACCGGTTCCATCGCCAGCGGGAGGCCCATCCCCGTGCGCAAGCCGAGTCACTGCTCCCTGAGACCGTCGGCACAACCGGCCGCGCGGTGCTGTACGCCGGCACGGCGATGGCCGCGTCGCTGTTGGTGATCGAGATCCTCGGCCCGATGAACGTCGTCGCGACGCTCGGTCTGTCCGCGCTGCTGTGCACCGTGCTCGCCACCGGCGCCGCCGTCGTGGTGATCCCAGCCGGACTCGCGCTGTTCGGCGATGCCGCGGTCACCTGGCGGGTGCCGGCGCCGGCAGCCCTCTCCCGGATCTGGGACCGGATGGTCGGGGTGGGCGGATCGATCGCTCGTCATCCGCTGGCCGCCGGGGGGCTGGCCACGGTTGCGCTGCTCGTGCTCGCCGTTCCCGGGCTGGGAGCCACCACGGGCACGCAGGACATCTCGGTGCTGCCGCCCGGCAATCAGGCACGGGTGGCATTTGAG
>JBAWFG010000196.1:0-1855 GCA_049591655.1 Solirubrobacteraceae bacterium | reverse complement strand
TCGCAGAACGTCCACGCGCCGTAGGTCTGGTAGCGATTGCCGCCGGGCAGCGGCGACGGATCGGCGGCGACCGGGTGGCCCTGAGCGTCGTTGTGCAGGTGGAAGTCGAGCATCCCGTCGTGGACGGACAGAACGGTGGATGGCTGATAACCCTCCGCGCCGCCGGAGTACGTCGACGGCCACCCATCGGGATAGCCGGTCCAGTTCATCCCGTGGTCCCCGGTGTAGACGATCTGATCAGCGGTGGATTGCCCGAACGAACCCAACGGCGCATTCTTGGTGAACGTGTCCATGCCCTCCAGGGCGTAGGTGTGCCCACCAACAGACTGGCTGGCGCCCGCCGGGCCGCTCGGACACGGTCCAGCGCCAGACACTCCTCCACCCCCCGCCGGCGTCGCCGTCGGCGGCGCGGCCCCGGTGGGCGGGGTCGGCGTGGTCGGGGTCGGCTTGATCGGCTTCGGGGCGACGGGGATCGTCGCCGTCGGGCTTCCGTGCTGCCTCGGTCGGTGACGATGTCGTCTGCGCCTGCGGCGGTGGCTTCGCTTGTGGTGACGAGCACGCGTGTGCACACGGCTCCGGGTGCGGTGGCCGCCGCCGGTATGGTGACCGGCAGAGTGCTGACGGTGACCGCTGCGCTGCACAGGGCGATGATGGCGCCCCAAGGCGGAGGCCGCGCCCGTGACAAGCAGCGCCATCGCCAAGCCGAGGACCAGCAGGAATCGTCTCACGGATTCAGCTCGTGTCTCAGGGATTGCGTGGCCGGGGCGGGGACTAGAAGCCGAACTTGCCGACCATCGACGGCGCGCTGCACGCGCTGCCGAGGCACGGTAGGCCGAATATGTCTTCGACGGTCCGCAGCAACGAGTAATGGTTGAACTGGGTGGCGTCTGAGATGTGGCTCGTATTCGGCGAGACCACAATCATCGGGACGTGATTATTCGGCGGGGAGGTGAGTCCCTGCGCGCCGCCAGTGCCCTCGTCGAAGGTGATGAAGATCGCCGTGTTTGGGTTCGCCTGGAACTTGGGCACGTTGCGCGATAGCCACGCGTCGCCGGTGGACGGACCGCAATCGTGCATGTCGTCGCACAGGCCGGGCACGACGAACGTGAACTTCTTGCCAGTGAGGTTCACCGACTGGCCGTCGGTGTAACTGAGCGACGAGAAGCCGTAGTACGCCCCCGGGTCGTGGCGCTGGGCATATCCTCCACCGCCCTGCTCCGCGAGCGTCTGCGCCTGGGAGCCAAGCTGACTGAAGATCGAAGGTGTGCTGCTCAGATTCTGAAAGCTGTCATCGAAGCAGCAGGTAGTGCCGCTGGTCATGGCAATGTAGTTGTCGGCTGAGAAGTGACCGATGGCGTAGTAGTTGGTAGCGTCGCCGTACGTGTTCGCCAGGCCGTTGAGGTAGGGCATCTGGCTGAGCACGCTCGCGTCGTTGTTCTCCATCACGATCACAACTACGTGTTGGATCGCTCCGCTCGCGCCCAGGCCCGTCGGGGGTGATCCGCTGCCGGAGGTTCCGCCGCCGGAGGTCCCGCCGGAACCCGGTGCAGCGGGAACGGTTGCGCCGGCAGTCGCGGCGGGGGGAGACGTTACCGGCGAACGGTGGCGCCGCACCCTGTGCTTGCGAGGGTGGGTGCAGGCGTAGTGCCGGCCGCGCTTATGATGCCGGGCGCACGCATGGCGCCGGGCACGCGCGTGGTGACCCCGACGGCTGGCGCCGTGACGGCGGCGCTGATGACGAACGTTACTTCGGTGGTTGTGGCGGGCGCTGGCAGCAGGTACCTGCCGCGCGTTGGCCAAAACCGTCGCCGTGCTCGCGACAACGCAAGCAATGATCAGAGTGACGAGTACCCAA
>JBAWFG010000195.1:0-14701 GCA_049591655.1 Solirubrobacteraceae bacterium | reverse complement strand
CTCCGCCCCGAATCGAAGCGCATGCTTGAGCGCGTGAAAGCCCTCCAGCACGACCAAGCCCGGCGTGCGCCGGGCACGGCTCACCGCGTCGAGTTGCATCCGGGACTCCGGCGACTCGCGGACGTGGCGGTCGTCACCCATCTGGCGGACCAGTCAAACAGACGGACGCTGGTCATCAGAATCCGTCGCAAAGGGCGGGTCGACTACCTCGGGACTTGCAGCTCGCTCGGCGTGGGCAGGCCGAGTCGCGTGGCCTCGGCCCAGGCCTCACCGCGGCTGCGGACGTTGAGCTTGCGCAGCACGGCCGAGACGTGGTGGTCGACGGTGCGCTCGGATACGACGAGGTGCTGGGCGATCTGGGCGTTGCGCCATCCTCGACCCAGGAGCGTGAGCACCTCCAGTTCGCGTGCGGTGAGGCCGCCGGGGTTGTCGCTCGTTTGTGATCGAGGTCCTCGCGGGAGGCCGCGCAGGCCGCGCTCGCGCAGTCGGCGAGCCACGATCGTGGCGGCTGGCCGGGCGCCAAGGCGGTGGAGCTCGTCCAGCGCGCGCTGCGCGTCGGCGAGGTCCGGCGACCCGGAGAGGGAGAGCGCTGACTCGTAGGGGCAACCGAGCTCGGTCCATGCCTCCGCAGCTTGCCGGGGCTTGCCGGTGATCGCCAGCCCGTACGGGGTTCGCCGAGCGTCAGCTGGGAGCTTGTCGTGCAGGCCGGCCTGCCAGCGCCAGAAGGCGAGCTCGCCGATCGCCCACCGGCTCTGGCGGCGTCGCGCGAGCCCAAGTGGCGCGTCGGTGACCCGTTCGACAGCGGCGCTCTCACCGGCCAGCCAGCTCGCTTCGGCCAACGCGGCGGCAGCCGGGACGATCTGCAGGAGTTCGTCGGTCGGCGCCGAGAGCGCCCGCGCCTCCTCGAGCGGCTGATTTGCGTCTGCGTCCCCGCGGCGCGCTCGCACCAGCCCTAGCGTCGGCAGCGCCCAGATGCGTGCCACCGGGGCGCTCCGTGGATCGCGGGCCACGACGGCGGCGTGCTCGGCAGCCTTGTCCCAGTGGCCGCGGTCGAGCTGGATACGAGCCCGATATGCGAGTAGGTAGCTGCGCCAGGTGTCGAGTCCCCGCTCGGTGCAGTATTCGAGGGTCGCCTCCAAGAAGGCCTCAGCAAGGCTGAAGTCACGGTTTCGCACTCCGCACAGCGTGAGGAGAGCGCCGGCCCGGCCGACGGATTCCTCAAGGCCGCGGTCATGAGCCTGCGTCATGGAACACTCGAGCTTGGAGCGTCCTTCCGGCATCTCGCGGTCGAGCTCGGCGGCGCCGATGTTGGTCAGCGCGTAGATCTCCACGTCCACATCGGAGAGCTCGCGTGCGAGCTCGAGCGCGCGCTCGCCCCATGACACCGCCTCGGCGAAGTCCTCGGTGACCATCCGTCGCTGCGACAAGTTCGCGTAGGCCATCGCGAGTTCGTGTCCCGGCGAGAGTTGCTCGAGCAGTTCCACGGCATGGCGGGCGTGCAACTCCCCTTCACGCGTCCGACCGGTGAAGAACAGCAACCTTGACAGGGCACGCACCGCATTCCCCTCTCCGAGGCCGTCCCCCAACCCGCGCCGACAGTCCAGGGCCTCCTGCTGGGCCTGGATGGCGTCTTTGAATTGAGCGCTTAGCCGGCACTCCTCGACCCGCCGATCCAGCAAATCCGCCCGCCCGTCGAGCGGCAGGCGGTCAGCGAAGCGCAGCGCCCGCGCATAATGCGCGGCGGCCTCGCGGTGCGCGCCGGATCTCGCGGCAAGTTCGGCCGCCGCGGGTGCCCAACGGAGCACGCCCTCGGCGTCTCCCGCAGCGTCGGCGTGATGCGCGAGGTGTGCAAAATCGGGGATCTCGGCCTCAGACAGGGCATCAATCGCGGTGCGATGAAGTACGAGGCGGCGGTTCTGCGCGATCGCGTTCTCTACCGCCAGACGCGCCAGCTCGTGGCGGAACGCGACGTGCGCCGGGCCTGCGATCAGCATTCCGCAGGCAAGACATTCATCGACTCGGTCTCCCAGCTCGCCGGCGAGCGCCTCGAGGAGCCACGGCTCGATCTGGCCGGGAACGACGGAGGCCGCGTCCAGCAGTCGCCTGGCCGATGACGATAGACGCGCCGCCCGAGCCAGCACCGCATCTCGGACCGTCTCGGGGATCTGCTGACCTGCGGCGGCGACGATCTCGGTGACGAAGAACGGGTTACCGCCGGTGCTCCGATAGAGCTCGTCGGGGTTCAGTCCGCGTTGGGCGGCCAGGATGGCGACCGCCGGGAAGGAGAGGCGTTCGAGCCTCAGGCGCCGCGGCCGGCGCACCAGCTCGCCCAGCACGAACTGAAGTTGGGCAGCATTGCCGAGCTCGTCGTCGCGGTAGCTGACCAGCGCCAGTGCGGGGGCCGCGGCGACCCGGCCGGCGAGGAGCGCGAGGGCGTCGAGAGTCGCCTCGTCCGCCCAGTGCACGTCTTCGAGAACCAGCACGGTGGGAGCATGGGTCCGCAGCTCCGCGAGCAGAGCAGCGACCACCTCGTGGGGCCTGGGTGCTCGACTGAGGAGATCCTTGAGCTCCCCGCCGGTCGCCTCGGCGATGTCCATCAAAGGGCCGAGCGGTCGAGGCGTGTGCAGCGGCTCGCACCGTCCCCACAGGACTCGCGCGCGCGTGCCCTCGATCTCGCAGAAGCGGCGCAGCAATGCTGTCTTGCCCGCGCCGGCCTCGCCTCCCACCATGACGAGGTCGCCCTGTCCGCGGGAGGCGACACTCGTCAGCAGGCCGCCCAGGACGGACAGTTCGTGGTCACGCTCAAGAAGCGCATCCGCCGGCTGCAAGCCACCCGCGCTCATCGATTGGAGATTCGAGCCGCTGGCGAAGTCTCCCGAATGTGCTGATCCCATGGCCTCGGTGACAGTCTCCCACGGGGACCGTGGCCGGCCAAGTCGGCCCAGGTGCCCATGGTGGAGGCCGCCGGGAGCCGGTCAAGATGGGCAGTACGGGACCGGCAATCTAGGTGGTCTTGCCGATGAGGCGCCGGCTGGGCCCGCGTACCGTCGCGGTATGCCAATCAGCCACCCAGCCAGGAGGTAACCGATGCCGCGGTACATGGTGCAGCGCACCTTCCCCGACGGTCTGAGCATCCCAATGACCGAACAGGGACGGGAGTTGTGTGCGGAGGTCGTAGCGCGCAACAGCGACGACGGGGTGACGTGGGTGCACTCGTTTGTCAGTGACGACCACCGCCGCAGCTTCTGCCTCTACGACGCGCCGAGTCCGGAGGCGATCCGCAGGACGGCAAGCCGCAATCGTCTGCCGGTCGACGAGATCACCCGGGTCACCGTGCTCGATCCGTACTTCTACGCCTAGGAGATGGACACATGTCGCGATACCGCCTCATCCGCCGTCGCGCGCTCAGCGCCGCCCTGATCATCACGCTGGCGTCGCCGGGCGTGGCCCAGGCTCGTTTGTGGCTGGACCCCCCAGCGGCCGCCCAGGCCACACATCCGACGGTCGCCATTTCGTCCTCCGGTCCTGGGATGGCCAAGGCAACTCCGGTCGCTGCGCGAGCCGCCAGCACCGGTGCCGCCGCGGCGTCCGGGTCGTTTGACTGGGGCGATGCGGCCATCGGCGCGGCCGGAGCATCGCTCGTATTGGTCGGCAGCGCCGGCGCGGCTACCCGGCTCGCCCGCCGCCGTGGCCAGCGACTGCTCGTCGGCTGACCGGCCCAGCGGTCACACCGCCTTTCAGACTCTGGTGCCGGCTGCCGACCGCGGCAGTCGGCATCCCAGACCGCACCGGAGGTGGCTCGTGCGCGACCTGTCGTCTGCGATGCGGATGGGCTCGAGAGGGAATCGATGGGATTCGCGGCCCACGACCGGACTGCTGCGCGCCGAGCACTCCTACGGCGCAGTGCCATAAGCAGCCGCGGGCTTTCGGTACACGCGGCCGCGCCGGGGTCCTGGGGGCTGATGACTCCTATGTAGTCCTGAGCCCCCACAACCCTGGACATCACGACGGCAGCTAGCGCGCCGGAAAGCCGTGCGCGTCCGGGGGAACCACCGTGGCCTAGACAGACCACAGGGCCTGGGTGGGTGACAGGCGGGCGGCTCGTAGCGCGGGGATGAGCCCGGCGACCGCGCCGATGATCAGGGAGGCGGCGATGCCGCCGACCCAGGCTTCGGCGGGGATGACGGTGGCCCAGTGTCTGGTGTGAGCGTACGCGGCGGTGGCGCCGGCGCCGAGAGCGACGCCGACGACACCGCCGAGCAGTCCGAGGAGGACGGCTTCGCAGAGGAACTGCGTGCGGATGTGGCCTTGGGTGGCGCCGAGGGCGCGGCGCAGGCCGATCTCGGAGCGGCGCTCGAGAACGGAGATGATCATGATGTTGGCGACGCCGACCGCGCCGACCACGAGGGCCACGGCACCGAGGCCGAGGAACAGGCCGTTGAGGGCGCTCTTGGCCTCAGCTTGGGCCACGAGGGCGTCGGAGGGTTGGCTGACATTGACCCCGCTGGGGTTCTCAGGGTTAGCGGTGTCAGCGAGGAGGTTGTCAACGGCGTTGACGCGGTCGGTCTGGGCCCGGAGGTAAATCGTGGACGGGTGGCCGTCAAAGCCCAGGTATTTCTCTGCCGCGGGATAGCCGACCAGGACGGATGAGTCGATGGCAGAGGCAAGCACGGCCGGTTTGAGGATGCCGACGACGTAGAACCACTGTCCGCCGACCCAGATGCGCTCGCCGGAGTAGATGCGGTCGATCCCGAGCAGCTGGGCGGCGGCGGCGCCGAGGACGGCGACGGGTTCTCGGGCGGTGGCAACGTTGAGGTACTGGCCTTGGGCGACGGCGGTGGCGAGGACCGGGAGGAGGTCGAGGGATGCGGCTTGGACGGTCAGGCCGTTGGTGTCGACCGAGGGGACGTAGGGGGTGCGGTAGGCGTTGGCGCCGCTGACCGTGCCGGTGCTCTGGACCTGCTGCACACCGTTGATGCGGCCGATCATGGGCGGCGCGCTGGTGGGCAGCTCGGCGGTGCCGCCGGTGAGGCTCTGGCCGTTGCTGACGGCGAGCAGGTTGGTCCCGAGCTGGTTGATCTCGGCCAAAAGGCCGGCCTGCGAGGAGGCAGACAGGCCGAGCACGGCGACGATCGCGGCCACGCCGATGGCGATGCCGAGCGCGGACAGCCCGGCCCGTAGCTTCCGGGTGCGTAGTCCGACGGTGGAGAGCCGAGTCAGGTCGGAGAGCGGTAGCCGTCTGCGGCTCAGCGGGGCGGTGGCGGTCACGATGGCTCCCCACCGAGCGGGCGGGTGTCGGCGACGATCTGGCCATCGAGAATCTCCACTTTGCGGGACATGCGCTTGGCGATGGCGTGGTCGTGGGTGATGACCACGATCGTCGAGCCGGCCTGGTGGAGCTGATCGATCAGCGCCAGGATGGACAGCCCGGTCGCCTGGTCGAGGTTCCCGGTCGGTTCGTCGGCGAGCACGATGGCGGGCTGGCCGACCAGGGCGCGGGCGATCGCGACCCGTTGGCGTTGCCCACCGGAGAGCTGGGTCGGACGAGCGTGGGGGCGCTCGGCCAGGCCGACCAGTTCGAGCGCGTCCACGGCGTGCTGGCGACGCTGTCTGAGGGGGATGCCGGCGTAAAGGAGCCCGTCGGCCACGTTGTCCAGCACGGTGGAGTGCTCGGCCAGGAAGAACTGCTGGAAGATGAACCCGATCCGGGTCGCCCTCAGGTAGGACACGTCCTCATCGGCCATCGTTGCCACGTCGAATCCGGCGATCCGCACCCGGCCGCTGGTGGGCCGATCGAGGGTCCCCAACAGCTGCAGCAGGGTGGTCTTGCCCGACCCGGAGGGGCCGACGATCCCAACCAGCTCCCCCCGGCCGATGGTGAGACTCACCCCGCGCAGGGCCTGGACGGGCGGCTCGCCGGGATAGCTCTTGGCCACGTCATCGACATCGAGCACCGGCACCCCGGCGCCGCCGAGAGCGGAGCCGGTGCCCGACGTGACGGCGTCGTTGGCGGCGGTGGGTCGCGGGGTGTGGGTCATGCTGACGCGACCACCACTTCTTGGCCGGCCGCCAGCCCCGAGCCGGTGACCTGCACCAGCCCCTCCGCGTCGTCGAACAGCCCGAGCGAGACCGGCACGAGATGGTTGCTCGTGCCTGCCCCGACGACCTCGACGGCGTAGCCCCCGCCGGGCCGGGCCAGCAGCGCGCTCACCGCCACCACGACCGCGTTGGGAACGCTCGCGGTGGTGATACCGACCCGCACCGGGGCCTGATCCCACGTTCCCGTCGCGGCCGGGCGCAACGGGGTGACATCCACGATGATGGTCGGCGTGCCGCTCCCTGAACTCGGTGACGAGCAGGCGTCCGTTCCCGGTGCGGCGGAGCTGGATCCCGACCCGCCCGACCCAGAGCTCGACGGGCAGCTGGCGACCGCCCCCACCGAGGAGACGACGCCCGGGGTGATCCGATTGTTGGGCAGGGTGATGCTCACCTTGTCCCCAACCGCCACACTCGTCCGTTGCGAGGCGTCCAGCGCCACCTGCACCTCCCGAGTGGTGGAGGTGCCCTGCATCACGGTCTCGCCGGTCTGAGCGCCGCCCCCTGGCTGAGCTGACACGTTCGTCACCCGCACGGCGGTGGGCTCGAACACCGCCTGGCCAAGCGTCAGCGTGCCGTTCTGGGTCACCCCCAGCGCGCCCTGGAGCTTCTCCACGGCCGTGGTGGTCGCCGACCCGAAGGAGACCGACGTTCGGCTCAGCTGAGCCGCAGTGGCATAACCGAGCGCGACCAGATCCGCGTTGAGCTCGGCGACGTCGGGGCCGGTCGCCCCGGCCGAGAGGGTCCGGTAGGCGGGTGTCGAGCCACGCAGCAGCAGCACGGGGCGATCGTTGACCCGGTAGAGCACGTGACCCTGAGAGATCACCCGGCCGACTGCGGGCAGTTGCGTGTATGTCCCGCGGGCGTGGTCGATCACCAAGTACGGCGAGCCGTCCGATCGCGCCCGATAGGTCAGGGTCCCGGGCTGGGAGACCATCGCCGAGAGCGTCCTCTTCTCCACCGGCGCGGTGGTCACCGGCGGCCGCTGTGCGGCCGTGCTGTCTGACTTGGCGCCAGACGCCATGGCCACAGCGCCGGTGACCGTTACGGCCGCCAGGACGGCCGCTGCAGCCAGCACCCACGTCTTGAACCTCACCGCGTGACCCCCGCGGCGGCTGCCGCATCGCCACAGTTCTGCATCGCGGTATCGAGCGCGCTCATCCCGCCGGGTTCAGCGGCGGAGGGGATTCGGTTCGTGTCGACAAGGGGCCCGTTTGGGGTGGGGTCCGGGAAGTCCTTGACGCCGTTCTGGCGGATGCACTGGGCGAACTTGAGGGCCGCGTCCTGCTGCTGGGAGCTCCGCTTGCTGCCTATGAACCCCGGTGGCTCCAGGTCTTTGCACGCGTTGATGGCCTGCGTGAACGTTGGGGTGCTCGTGTCCAGCGACGAGCCGTTCGCTACCGCATCGATCGTGAGCTTGCCCGACACGCCCGGGTCTGGGAATTTGCCGACCCCGTTACTGCGCATGCACTCGGCGAACTTCAACCCCTTCCGAGCATTGGCGTCGGCGTTGTTGCCCTTGCCGTTGCCGCTGCCGGTCTCGGCAGGCGCGGTGGAACCACATGCACTGATCAGGGCGACCATCGCGATCAGGGCAAGGGCGGCCAACGGCCGTCGTGTTCTATTCATGCTTTCTCCCCGAGGGTGGCGGGCTGTAGGTCACGCATCGCAGTCAAGACAGCCGGGGGTTGCCAGCACGTATGCGTTTTTCGATACGCCGGCGATATGGTCCGGCTGACAGCATCGAGAGCATGCGGGTGTTGATCGTGGAGGACGAGCCCTACCTGGCGGAGGCGATCCGCGACGGCCTACGGCTGGAAGCGATCGCGGCAGACATCGCCGGTGACGGCGACGCCGCTGTGGAGCTGCTCGGCGTCAACGCCTACGACATCGCCGTCCTGGACCGAGACATCCCCGGGCCGTCCGGTGACGAGATCGCCAGACGCATCATCGCGTCCGGCAGCGGCATGCCGATCCTCATGCTCACCGCTGCCGACCGGCTGGACGACAAGGCCTCGGGGTTCGGGCTCGGCGCCGATGACTACCTCACCAAGCCGTTCGAACTCCGGGAGCTTGTGCTCCGACTCCGAGCGCTGGACCGCAGGCGCGCCCACGCCAGGCCGCCTGTGCGAGAGATCGCCGGTCTGCGGCTGGATCCGTTCCGCCGCGAGATCTACCGCGACGGCCGCTACATCGCGCTGACCCGCAAGCAGTTCGCCGTGCTCGAAGTCCTCGTCGCCGCCGAAGGCGGCGTCGTCAGCGCCGAAGAGCTCCTCAAGCGGGCCTGGGATGAGAACGCAGACCCGTTCACCAACGCCGTGCGCATCACCGTCTCAGCGCTGCGCAAACGCCTCGGCGAACCCGGGATCATCGCCACCGTGGCCGGCGTCGGGTACCGCATCGCCACCCAGCGGGACATCGGCCACGAAGGAGCGGACCGTGGATAGAGCGCCTGGGTTGAGTGTTCGCCTCAGACTCACCCTCAGCTATGCCGGGTTCGTCATGCTCGCCGGCGCGTTGCTGCTCGCGGCCGTGTGGGTGTTCCTGCTGCGTTACGTCCCCGACCGCGCGCTCATTGTCCCCGGCTCGACCGGCACCCCCTTGCGTGGTGTTTTTCCGGTCCGGTCCAACCTGCTGCATGTTTTCGCTCCGCGGGCAGCCGCAGTGCTGGCGTTCCTGTTGGTGTTCGGTCTGCTGGGAGGGTGGCTTCTCGCCGGCCGCATGCTCGCCCCCCTGGCCCGCATCACCGACGCCACACGCACGGCTGCGGCCGGCTCGCTCGCCCACCGAATCCGGCTGCCGGGCCGCAGCGATGAGTTCCGCGAGCTCGCCGACGCCTTTGACGCCATGCTCGCGCGGCTCGAAGCACACATCGCCGAACAGCGGAGGTTCTCAGCCAACGCCTCCCACGAACTGCGCACCCCGCTGGCGATCACCCAGACACTGCTCGATGTGGCCCGCAACGACCCGAATCGCGGCACCGGCGAACTGGTCGACCGCCTGCACGCCGTCAACACCCGAGCGATCGGTCTCACCGAAGCACTGCTCCTGCTCAGCCGTGCCGACCAGCGGTCCTTCGTCCCGGAACAGGTCGACCTCTCGCTCATCGCAGAAGAAGCCGCCGAAACGCTCCTGCCCTTCGCAGAGCAACGCGGCGTCACCATCGAGACCTCCGGGGACGCGACCCCCACCACCGGCTCACCCGCGCTCCTGTTGCAGATGGCAACGAACCTCGTGCACAACGCAGTCGTCCACAACCTGCCTGACCAGGGCACCGTGTGGGTCACGACCAGCGTTCATCCCACAGGCGTGGTGCTCACTGTCGAGAACAGCGGCGAGAAGCTCACCCGTCCGTTGGTTTCCACGCTTGTCGAGCCGTTTCGTCGCGGCACCGAACGCATACGCACCGACCACGGGGGTGTCGGCCTCGGCCTGGCGATCGTCAACAGCATCACCCAGGCGCACGATGGAGCCCTCACCCTCACCCCCCGGCCCGCAGGCGGACTCTGCGTCACCGTGCAACTACCCGCCGCGCCACCGGACGGCGATGGATGACAGCGCCGCCATCCGGCGGACGCACCCCCCCGGTCTGGGCTATCGGGGGCGGAGCGTGTCGATCGACAGATCGAGGTGTCGGCGCCAGTCAAACCCGGAGGCGGGGTGGGCCATCGTCGCCGAGACGCCGCACATGATCATTCCGATGTCGGTCGCGGTCGCGTCCGCGCGGATCGTGCCCGCGCGCCGCGCCCGGTCGATCAACCGGGACGTGAGTTCCAGCAGCTCCCTCTGCTCGGCTGCGGCACCGGTCCAGATGTGCTCGCCGGCCCCAGCCAGCACCTGTTGGGTGCCAGCGTCGCGCGCCAGGGCTTCGGCGTTGGAGCGCATCAGCTCCGCCAGCACCTCAAACGGCTCGCCGTCATGCTCCAGCGCGTCTCGCGCTTCGACCGCGAACCGCCTGAACTTCTCGCGCACCAGCTCGACCAGCAGCGCCTCTTTGGTCGGGTAGTGCCGGTACACGGTGCCGACGCCCACTCCCGCGCGGCGGGCGACGTCATCCATCTGCGCCTCGCTGCCGCACTCGGCGAACACCGCGCGGGCGCCGGCAAGGATTCTCTCCCGGTTGCGGCGCGCATCTGAACGCAGCGGGCGCTCGCTCTGGCTTGGCGATGTGGTCACGGTCTTTTCACACGCATCCCTTGACAAGCGGAATCAGGGTTCACTATAGTCGCCGACGCAAACGGAACCGGAGGTCACTTTCCATGTCATCGCTCAGCCACACCCGCAGCCCCTCCCTTTCCACGCCGCGAGCGAAGAACCTCGCGCTGTTGTTGCTCGCGATGACGCAGTTCGTGATCGTCATCGACGCATCGATCGTCAACGTTGCGCTGCCGTCGATCGGCGCTCATCTGCACTTCTCCCGGGATGACCTCACCTGGGTGGTGAATTCCTACACGCTGACGTTCGGCGGCTTCCTGCTGCTCGGCGGGCGCATGGCCGATCTACTGGGGCGTCGCCGGATGTTCATGCTCGGACTCGTCGTCTTCTCACTGGCTTCGCTGGCCGGTGGCCTCGCGCAATCCGAGACGTGGCTGATCGCGGCCCGCGCTGTCCAGGGGCTGGGCGCCGCGATCGTGTCGCCGGCGGCACTGTCGATCATCACGACCACGTTCGCCGACGGCGCGGAGCGTAACCGCGCGCTGGGTATCTGGGGCGCGGTCGCCGGCGCCGGCGGCGCCGCCGGCGTGCGTCTCGGCGGCATCCTCACCAGCGGGCTGAGCTGGCGTTGGGTGCTGTTCGTCAATGTCCCCATCGGGCTGATCGCCGCGGTACTGGCCCCGAGAACGTTGCTCGAGAGCCGCCGCGAGGAGGCCGGCAGCTCGTTTGACATCCCCGGCGCGGTGACCGTCACGGCGGGCCTGGCGCTGCTCGTCTACGCCGTCGTCGACGCGGTCAACGTCGGCTGGGGATCGACCCGGACGATCGTCTGCCTGACCGCCGCCGTGCTCCTGTTGATCGCGTTCGTCGTCATCGAATTGCGCGCGGAGGACCCGCTGATGCCATTCTCGATCTTCCGCCTGCGCACGTTGCGCGGTGCCAACATCGTCGGCCTGCTGATCGGCATGTCGCTGTTCTCGATGTTCTTCTTCATCTCGCTCTATCTCCAGGACGTGATGGGATACTCGCCGATCAAGACGGGTCTGGCGTACCTGCCGTTGGCGGTGGGGATCATCCTTTCGGCGGGGCTCGCTTCCCAGCTCGTCACGCGGCTGGGCTTCAAGATCCCCTTGACCATCGGGATGATCCTGATCGCGGCGGGGCTGTTCTGGTTCGCTCAGGTGCCCGCACCCGGCGGCTCGTACCTCTCCGACATTCTCGGCCCGTCGCTCCTGGCCGCCGTCGGCCTGGGCTTCGCATTCGTGCCCGTGACGATCGCCGCCGTGACCGCAACCGAGCCCCAGGAGGCGGGACTGGCATCGGGTCTCATCAACACCTCTCAGCAGATCGGCGGCGCGCTCGGGCTCGCGATCCTCGCGACCGTCGCCAACAGCCGGACCCAGGACATCCTGAACGCCGGAGTCCACAACACCGCGATCGCGCTCACCAAGGGATTCGACCGCGCCTTCCTGATCGGCGGCGGCTTCGCGGTCGTCGGAGCGATCCTGACCATGCTCCTCATCTCCTCAAAAGACAGCCGCGAACACGCGAACGCCGCCTCCAGCGTCGACGCCGCCATCGCCGAAGCTGCGACCGGCTGAGTCTCGCGCAGCGCCGTCAGGCCTTGGTCGGACGCGGATAGGATCGCTGCCGTGGGCGCTCTATCCGTAGCGCGGGCAAGCAGCGGAGATCAGGCGAGGGCGATCTCGACCATCGTCTCGGCCTTTATCGGCGATCCGGTGGAGCGCTGGTTGTTTCCCGATCCAGAGCAATACGAGACACGGTTTCCCGAGTTTGTCGCCGCGTTCGCCGGGGAGGCGTTCGAGCGCCAGACGGTGTGGGCACTCGGAGGGTTTCGGGCGGTGGCACTCTGGCTCGCGCCCGGGGTGACCGCCGACGAGGCGGCGATCGTCGCGGTGCTCACCGAGGCGGTCGCACCGGAGAAGCATGACGACATGTTCTCGGTGCTTGAGCTGATGGAGCGAGCCCACCCCGAGTTTGCGCACTGGTACCTGCCCTGGCTTGGGGTTGAGCAGGGCGCACAGGGCTCCGGCCTTGGTGGGCAGTTGCTCGAACATGGTCTGCGGATCGTTGACGAGAGCCATCTCCCCGCCTACCTCGAGACCCCGAATCCGCGCACGGTGCACTTCTATGAGCGGCACGGATTCGAGGTCTCCGCTGAGTCGCAGGCCGGCGCGTGTCCGCCGGTGATCTCGATGCTCAGGGCTGCGCGTTAGATCTCAGCGCCTTGCTTCGAACACCAGGTTGAAGGGCGTCTCTGCGACGCGGCGAAAGCCCGTGCAACCGCCCATCTCGACAACGTTGCGGATCTGAGCCTCCCCGGCTTGTGCACCGAGCGCGAGCCCAACGTCCTGCGAGAGCGATGCGGGGGTGCAGAGGAGTGTCGAGAATGCGTAGTAGGCGCGCCCGACGGGGTTGAGGTTGTCTTCGACACGGTCGCCGGCGTTCGGCTCGACGATCATCCAGCTGCCGCCGGGTCTCAGTGTCGAATGGACGTGGCGGGCAGCGCCGACGGGATCGCCCATGTCGTGCAGACAGTCGAACATCGTGACGAGGTCGTAGTCGGTGCCCGAGTAGGAGGCTGCGGGCGCAAGCTCGAAACTGACCCGATCGGCCACTCCCGCCTCCTGGGCCCGCCGGTGCGCCGTGTCGATCGAGCCGTCGTGGTAGTCGGAGCCCACGAACCTCGAGTTCGGGAACGCCTGTGCCATCAGGATCGTCGAGGCGCCATGGCCGCAGCCGACGTCCGCGACGAGCGCGCCGCGCTCGAGCTTTGAGACGATGCCGTCGAGCGCGGGTAGCCAGTCGCTGATCAGATGTGCGTTGTAGCCAGGCCGGAAGAAGCGCTCGCACCCCTCGTGGACGTCATGCGCGTGCTCGTGCCAGCCGAGCCCCTGGCCGCTACGCGCCCGCTCGATGATCTTCGGCGAGTCGATCACCGAACCCAACGCGATCTGGAAGAACCCCGGCAGGTACGCCGGGCTGTCGGGGTCGGTCAAGGCGACCGCCTGCTCGGGCGCCATTGAGTAGCGACCGCTGTCGGGATCGTAGGCGACGAAGCCGCCAGCCGCCTGTGCGTTCAGCCACTCGCGGACATAGCGCTCCGCAGTCTCGGTGCGCTGCGCCAGCTCAGCGGGCGAGAGGCCGCCGCTTCCTGCCAATGCTCGATACAGGCCGAGCCGGTCCCCCATCACCACCAGCGCTGCGTTGAGGGTCGCGCCGACCTCGTCCACGGCGCGAAAGACGAACTGCATCAGCTTGTCGCCGTCGACCTCGACGGGCTGTTCGATGGTGCTCATGATGCTGCCTCTCCTTCTACTCGAGGACGGATGGGTGCTGGTCGTATGTCGGGCGGGAGCCACCCAGACGGGAGAACGGCTGGGATCGAGCTGAGTGCATCGCGGCCCGACCGCGGGTAATCCGGGATCAGCTCCAGCGCAGCGACCCCGCAGCGGCGCGGCGCGATCGCCGGGCGCAAGTCCTCGTGGGCGAGGAGCAGCCGGAGTGACGTCAAGATCTGAAGATCGGCAGCGTTCGGCTCCTCGCCGCCGATCGTTCCGCCGGCAATCAGCGCGTCGGCGTGGTCGAGAAGCCGCGGCAGGCGGCCGAGGTCCGCGCGGACCCGGTCGTCATCGGCCTTCGATACGACCCGGCCGAAGAACATCATCACCGGCTTGAGCGCGTGGCCGGCAAGCGCTGGCGCCGGCGCGCCGATCACCTCTCTCGCCATCCATGCGCGCACGGCATTGTCGTGTGCGCCTGCCCAACGGAACACTCGGCGCGCGATTGGTTGCAGTTCGTCGTGGCCGAAGCGCTCAGCCTGCTCGATGGCGCGTCGCCGCGCTGGATTGGCTCCGAACAGGCCTGCGCCGGGGGCGAGGCGATCGATTTCGACGGCTATCGCCCTGGTGCCCTGGATCTTGCGGCCGTCGATCTCAAGTGCCGGAACGGTCCACGCCGGGAACCCCTTCGCGCGGACGGTGATCCCGTGCAGGCCGGGCAACAGATCGCGCGCGGCGAACCTGATCCCCGTCAACTCCAGCGCCATGCGAGACGCCAGCACTGCATGGGAGTGCTTCATCCCGTAGAGCTGTGTCCGGCTCATGCCCCTCGTCCTGGTCGCGGTTACTCCGACTCGGCGAAGGTACGGGGCGCCGACCGGCGCGTCCATGAGGTATTCGCCTCATGGACACCGACGGTCAGGGCTGGTGCGCGTCGCGGGCGCTGGCCGCGGGGCCCGGTGCGATGCCGGCGAAGTCGGCGACAGCGAGCAGGCCGTGTTCGGTTGCGAACAGGCCCGCAGCGGCGCGGCTGGAGACGCCGATCTTCGCGTAGATGTGCTCGATGTGGTTCCCGACCGTCTTCGTCGTGATTTCGAGCCGTCGGGCGATCTGCTTGTTCGCCAGTCCACGGGCGAGCAGCCTGAGGA
>JBAWFG010000194.1:0-6299 GCA_049591655.1 Solirubrobacteraceae bacterium | reverse complement strand
GTCACCGCGCTCCCCAAGCGCGAGGCGCCCAAGGCACCGGCGTCAGCGCTGACGATGATCATGAGCAAGTTCGGAGCCTGACGTGGGGCTGACCGACGACGACATCCGCGAGATCCTCCGCATCATCGACGAGTCCGACCTCGACGAGCTGGCCATCGAGACCGACGGCTTCTCGCTCCACGTCTCAAAACGCGTCGGGGATATGGGGGGCGCGGGGGCACGCTCCGAGACTGCTCGCGAAGCACCAGCAATCTCGGAGCGTGCTCCCGTGCCCACCGCAACGCCCCCGCCAAGCGCGGCCGCGCCTCAGAACGGCCACGTGGTCGTCCCATCCCCGATGCTCGGCACCTTCTACCGGGCCGAGTCCCCCGGCGCGGAGCCCTTCGTCAAAATCGGAACCGAGGTCGAACCCGACACGACCGTCTGCATCATCGAGGTCATGAAGATGATGAATTCGGTCCCGGCGGGGGTCCGGGGCGTCATCACCGAGGTCTGCTCGGAGAACGGACGGCTCGTCGAATACGGCGAGCCGCTGTTTCACGTCGACCCATCGTGATGAAGCGCGTGTTCATCCCCAACCGCGGGGAGATCGCGGTGCGGATCGTCAACGCCTGCCGCGCTGTCGGCCTCGAATGCGTGCTCGGTGCCTCCGAACCGGACCTCGACGGGATGGCGGCGGGGCTTGCCGATCGGGTGGTGTGCATCGGCCCCGGCCCGGCGGCTGAGAGCTATCTGCGCGTCGACACCGTCGTTGCGGCGGCGCTGGGGACCGGCTGTGACGCGATCCATCCCGGATACGGCTTTCTGGCCGAGAGCCCGGCGCTCGCCGCCCGGGCGCGGGAGCAGGGGCTGGTGTTCGTCGGGCCGCCGACGGCGGCGATCGAACTGGCGGGTGACAAGCTTGCCGCCCGGGCGCAGGCGGCCGCCGCCGGTGCTCCGGTGCTGCCCGGCGGGGAGGTCCGCAGCCTCACCGAGGCGAAGGTGCTCGCCGGCGAAATCGGCTACCCGCTGCTGGTCAAAGCGGCCGGCGGGGGAGGGGGGCGTGGGATCAAGCGGGTCGGCGACGCTGATGAACTGCAGGCGCTGCTCGGGCTCGCCCGGTCAGAGGCCGGAGCGGCGTTCGGCGACGACCGCGTTTACCTGGAGAAGCTCGTCGAGTCAGCGCGCCACGTCGAGGTCCAGATCGCCGCCGACGATCACGGCACGGTCCGGGCACTCGGCGACCGTGACTGCACGGTCCAGCGCCGGTTTCAGAAGCTCGTCGAGGAGGCGCCCGTCCCCGGTTGCAGCGATGCCACACGGGCCTCGCTCCAACAGGCGGCGGTGAGTTTCGCCCGGCGCATCGGCTACCGCAACCTCGGCACGGCGGAGTTCGTGCTCGACGCCGTGTCCGGCGAGCCCTACTTCCTGGAGGTCAACTGCCGCATCCAGGTCGAGCATCCGGTCACCGAGGCGCTCACCGGACTGGACCTGGTGGCGATGCAGCTGCAGATCGCCGCCGGCGAGCCGCTCCCGGCGGCCTCAGAGCCCGCCGGCCCGGTGGGCCATGCGGTGGAGTGCCGCCTGTGCGCTGAGGACCCGACCCGCGGCTACGCCCCCAGCCCGGGCCGGCTGACGCTGTTCTCGGTGCCCGAGCGCCGGGGTCTGCGGGTCGACACCCACTGCCGTCCGGGCGCGGCCGTACCGCCGTTCTATGACTCGCTGCTGGCCAAGCTGATCGTCCACGCGGACGATCGCGACGCGGCACTGGACGGGCTCGTCGAGGCGCTCGAGGATGTCGACATCGAGGGCGTGGAGACCAACCGGACGCTGCTCATCGCCGTGCTGGGGCACCCGGACTTCCGCTCCGGCGCTGTCACCACCGACTGGCTGGAGCGGGCAATCCGGTGATCGACTTCATCGACACGACGACGCGGGACGGCAACCAGAGCCTGTGGGGCGCGACCGGGCTGACGACGCCCGACGTGCTCGCCATCGCGCCGGCGCTGGACCGGGTCGGTTACCACGCGCTCGACTTCACCTCCAGCACCCACATGGCGGTGTCGGTGCGCTTTCACCGGGAGGATCCCTGGGAGCGGCTGCGGCTCGTCGCGGCGGCGATGCCCGATACGCCGCTGGGGATGATCACCACCGGGATGCGCTTCATCTCCTGGGTCCCGGCCGATGAGGAGGTGATGGCGCTCTCCTACCGGCTGGCGGTCCGCAACGGGCTGCGGCGGGTCCAGATCGCCGATCCCTCCAACGACCCCGCTCGGGTCCAGCGCATCGCCGCGCTCGTCAAGGCCGCCGGGGTGGAGGAGGTCGTGATCGGCCTGACCTATTCGATCAGCGAGGTCCACACCCACGCCTACTACGCGCAGGTCGCCGCCGCGCTTGCCGACTGCCCGGACATGGACCGGCTCTACCTCAAGGATCCCGGCGGTCTGCTGACCGTTGACGCGGTCCGGGAGCTGGCGCCGTCACTGCTCGCCGCCGCCCGCGGTCGTCCGCTCGAGCTGCACAGCCACTGCACGATCGGCCTGGCCCCGCAGGTGTACGTGGAGGGGGTGCGGGCCGGGTTTGACACCGTGCACACGGCGTCGGGACCGCTGGCCCGCGGCACCTCGCAGCCCGAGGCGATGAATACCGCGCGCAACCTCGAGGCGGCCGGCTTCGCCCACGGGCTCGATCTCGCCGAGCAGGCCGCCGTCGGCGAGCACTTCGCCGCGGTCGCCGCCGCCAAGGGGCTGCCGGCCGGTGCTCCCCGCGAGTTCGACGCCGCCTATTACCGTCACCAGCTGCCCGGGGGCATGGTGACGACCACCCGCCGGATGCTCGGTGAACTGCGCCGTCCGGAGTTGTTTAACGCCGTGCTGGAGGAGGTGACCCGGGTGCGGGCGGAGATGGGCTATCCGATCATCGTCACCCCGGTCTCGCAGTTCATCGCCAGCCAGGCGGCGCGCAACGTCATCGACGGCGAGCGGTGGGCCAACGTCTCCGACGAGACCGTCCGCTTCTTCCTCGGCCACTACGGGCCGCCGCCGGCGCCGGTCGATCCCCAGATCGCCGACCGAGTGCTCGCCCGCGCCCAGGCGGCCAAGCTCGCCGATCTGCAGCCGCTGACCCTCGACGGCGCTCGCGGCCGGTTCGGTGCGGGGATCTCCGACGAGGAACTGCTGCTGCGGCTCACCATGCCCGCCGAACAGGTCGACGCGATGGTCGCCGCCCGCGACGACGGCCGCGGACGGCCGCTGCCCGCGGCCCGGCCGGGGCGTGCGCCGATCGTGACGCTGCTCGCCGAGCTCCAGCGCCGGCCGGCGTTGCGCAGTGTGACCGTGAGCGCCGGCGACGAGCGGGTGGTGTGGCGCCGTGGCTGAGTCCGCGCTGCGCCTGCGCGACGCGGCGGCGTTCATGTTCGACATCGATGGGACGCTGCTGCACCGCGGCCCGGACGGACGCGGGCGTCCCCAGCCGGGTGCGGTGGAGGTGCTTGAGCGCATCCGAGCGTCCGGTCGTCGGCTCGTGCTGTTCACCAACGCCAGCCACGTCCCGTCACACCGCGTCGCCCAGGGCCTGCGTAACGACGGGCTCCCGGTCTCAGACGACGAGTTGCTGACCCCGGTCGACAGCGCGACCGCCTGGCTCGTGCGCCACCCGCGCCGCCATCCCGTGCATGCCTTCGCCACCGAGGCGGTCAGCGCGCACATGGTCGCCGCCGGCGTCAGCCTGACCGATGGGGAGGACGCCGGGGCGGTGTTCGTCGCTCACCTGCCGGACGTGTCGCTGGCGGAGGTCGAGCGGGCGGCCCGGGCGGTCACCGAGCGCGCCGCGCCGCTGTTCACCTCCAGCTATGTGCGCGGGTACGCCGGGGCCAACGGGATCATCTTCAGCCGCGGCGCGATGATCACCGCCGCCATCGCCAAGGTGTCCGGTGCCCGTCCCCGGGTGCTCGGCAAACCGTCGCGGGCCGCGGTGGCGGCGCTGCGCGAGCGCCTCGGCGTGCCGACCGAACGGGTGGCGGTGATCGGAGACGATCTCAACATGGACGTGGCGCTCGGCAAGCTCGGCGGCTCGCGCACCGTGCTCGTGCGCAGCGGAATCAGCGGCGGCCTTGATCTCGACCGCGTGCCGCAGCGCCGCCGCCCCGACGCCGTCGTCGACGGGGTCGCAGACCTGCTCGACGCTCTCTGAGCATCCGGTTGTGCAATCTAAGCCCGCTTACGGGGCTTAGATTGCACTGCGCGCGGTGGCGCCCGGGGGCCGGGCGGCTTAGCCGCCGTTGCGAGCGGTCTCGATCGCTCGCCAGATGCGCTCGCCGTTGGCGGGCATCTCCACGTGGCGCACCCCGAGGTGCGACAGCGCGTCGACGACGGCGTTGTGGACCGCCGGCGTGGCGCCGATCGTCCCCGACTCGCCGATGCCCTTGGCACCGAGCGGGTTGACCGGGGTGGGGGTCTCCATCGGCACCCGCTCAAACGAGGGGAGCTCCACCGCCGATGGGATGCAGTAGGTCACGAGGTTGGCGTGCTGCGGATTGCCGTCGGAGTCGTAGCGGACCTCCTCATAAAGCGCCTGGGCGATGCCCGCGGCAAGGCCGCCGTGGACCTGGCCCTCGGCGACGAGGGGGTTGATGATCCGTCCGGCGTCGTCGCACGCGATCATCCGGATCAGGCGCACCGATCCGGTGTCGGCATCGACCTCGACGACCGCGACGTGCGCCCCGAACGGGAACGTCGGCGTCTCGGGCTTGAAGTCGGTCTCCGCGGCGAGCTCCGCGAGGCGGCCGTCCTCCGCCAGCCGGCCGGCGAGATCAGACCAGGCCAGCGACGGCTGGCTGGAGCCGGTGACGTGGAAGCTGCCCGTCTCCAGGTCGAGCACCATGTCACCGGGACTGGCCTCCAGCGCGTCGGCGGCGAGTTCCTTGGCCCGTTGCACGACGATCTCCGACGCCTGTCCGGCGGCGGCTCCGCCGATCTGGGTCGACTTGGAGCCATAGGTCCCGGTGCCGCGGGGCTCGCGGTCGGTGTCGCCCGCGAGCACCTGGATCTTCTCGATCTCGATGCCGGTGCGCTCGGAGACGATCTGAGCAAACGTCGTCTCATGGCCCTGGCCGTGGGAGAACGAGCCGGTGTGGACCGTCGCCCCGCCGTCCTCGGTGATCTCCACGGCGCCGAACTCGCCCTCCCCGAGACCGTTGGTGATCTCGACGTAGACGCTGAGACCGATCCCCAGCAGCAGGTTGGAGCCGTCGGCGCGCCGTCGCTCCTGCTCAGCGCGCAGCTCCTCGTAGCCGGCCTGCTCCAGCGCCCGGTCCAGCGCACCGCCATAATCGCCGATGTCGTAGGTCGCGCCGGCCGCGGTCGTGGCCGGGAACCGGTCGTTGGCGATGAAGTTGCGCCGCCGCATCTCCGCCGGGTCGAGTCCCGCCTCGGCGGCGAACATGTCGATCGCCCGCTCGATCATCTGAGTCGCCTCCGGGCGTCCGGCGCCGCGCACCGGGCCCGTCGGCGTCGAGTTGGAGACGACCGCGGTGACGTCGACCTCGATCTTGGGGATGTCGTAGACGCCGCTTGACATCATCTGCGTCAGCACCGCCAGGAATGCCCCGATGCCCGGATAGGCGCCGGCGTCCTGCAGCAGCTTGACCCGCAGTGCCTTGAGCGTGCCGTCCCGGCTGCCCCCGAGCTCGAAGTCGGCCCACTGAGCGCGGCCGTGGTGCATGGCCAGCATGTGCTCGGACCGGGTCTCGGTCCACCGCACGGTCCGCTGCGTCTCCCGGGCCAGCCAGCCCATCAGGACGTCCTCGACATCGGCCCCCTTGCCGCCGAACCCGCCGCCGACGTCGGGCGCGATCACGCGGACCTGCTCGGGCGCCAGCCCGAGCGTGCCGCCGATCACCGCCTTGTCCTGGTGGGGGGTCTGCGTCGAGAGCCAGATCGTCAGCTTGCCGTCGGCGAACTCGGCAACCGTCGCGCGGGGCTCGATCGGCAGGGCGAGCAGCCGGGGGCTCTCGTTGGACCCGGAGATGACGAGGTCGCAGTCGGCGAACAGGTCGGGATCCGGGTCCTGCGCGGGGATCCGCAGACACGTGTTGGAACCGGAGGGCTCGAACAGCAGCACCTCGTCCTTGACCGCCTCACGGATGTCGGTGACTGCCGGAAGCGGGTCGTACTCGACGAAGACGCGCTCGGCGGCGTCGACGGACGCGCCAGCTGACTCGGCGAGGACGATGGCAACGATCTCGCCCGCATACCGGACCCGGTCGGTGGCGACGGGGGGACGGTGCAGGCTCTCGTGGACCTGGATCATCGGGGGCGGCG
>JBAWFG010000193.1:0-6908 GCA_049591655.1 Solirubrobacteraceae bacterium | reverse complement strand
GTGCCAGCGCACCGCGCGCTGCAGGACCGTTCGCTCGACGTCGGCCCCAAGGCGCATCAGCTCAGACTCGGTCTCGCGATGGGTGACGCGGATGACATCCTGCTCGATGATCGGGCCCTCGTCGAGCTCCTCGGTGGCGTAGTGCGCGGTCGCGCCGATCAGCTTGACCCCGCGGGCCTTGGCACGCTCATACGGTCCGGCGCCGGCGAATGCGGGCAGGAACGAGTGGTGGATGTTGATGATCGGGCAGCCGGCTCGGCGCAGGAAGTCGGTTGAGAGCACCTGCATGTAGCGCGCCATCACGATCAGGTCAAAGCGGCCCTCGCCGATCAGCTCGAGCTGTTGGGCCTCGGCCTGGGCCTTGGTGTCACGCGTGACCGGGACGTGGTGGTAGGGCACGCCGAAACGCTCGACCTCCGATTCAAGGTCAGGCCAGTTGGAGACGACCGCCCCGACGTCGAGGTTGAGCTCGCCGCGACGCCACCGCCACAGCAGGTCGAGCAGGCAATGGTCATAGCGGGAGACCATCAGTGCGATGCGCTTGGGCTGCGCGGCGTCGCTGAGCACGAACGTCATGTTTCGCGCCTCGGCAACCTCGGCCTCCAGGTCGGCGCGCAGCGACTCGAGCTGCGCTGCGATCTCCGGGACGTGGAGGACCATCCGCAGGTAGAAGTCGCCGCCCACGGGATCGGTCGAATACTGGTCGGACTGGATGATGTTGATGCCACGGGCACGCAGCAGGCCGCTGACCGCCGCGATGATCCCCGGCTGGTCGGGGCAGGAGACGAGCAGGTGGGCGGTGTCGGGGGCGACGAGGGGCGCGGTGGCGGGCATCGGCGGGAAGTGTTGCAGCCCGACCGCTCACGGGACCGTGAGGGCTGAGTCGGTCCGATTGTGGGTAGGGGCAGGCCATGGGGAAGACCGTCCGCGCTATCCGCCACCGGCGGAAGGGCTCAGAACACCTGATTGACCGCGCGCTGTCCAACGTCGAGCACGGCAGGTTCGAGCGCTCGCTCTCGGGGCTGACCGCCTTCGCCGCGGTCGTGACCACCTCGGAGGTCTACCTCGAGCACTACCGAGCAAGCTTCGGCAACAAGATGATGTGGGCGCCGATCGTCGTCACTCCACCGGTGGTCGTCGCCGGCATCGGCGGGGTCTTCTCCCGCCGCTGGGCAAAGCGCTATCTGCCGGTGGCGGCGGTGCTCTACACCGCCAACGGGTTGCTCGGCGAGTACTACCACGCCCGTGGGGTCGCCCGGCGGCCGGGCGGCTTCAGCCAGGAGACGGCGGTCTACAACCTCGCCATGGGCCCCCCGATCGTCGCTCCGGGTCTGATGTCGATCGTCGGCGCGATGGGCATCCTCGCCGCCGTCCTGCGCCGCGAGGACTAGACCGCCAGTGGCCCGCCGCGACCTCACCCGCCCCGACCACCTGCCCAATCGCCGCCCCGGCGGCGAGCCCCCGGACCCCAACTGGCTGCCACGCCAACGCCGAGGGATCACGCCGCAGATGATCGGGCGCTATCCGGATTTCGACGTGTTCAGCGCCGAGGGCGGCTGGGATGAGAAGACCGCCGCGGTCGTCAAGGCACGGCTCGCCCCGTCCGGTCCCCTGCGGTTCTTCTCCGCCGAGGAGGAGCCGGCGCTCCGGGCGTTCTGTGACACCACGACCGCCCAGGACCGTGATCCGCGGATTCCGGTCGCCGAGATGGTCGACGCCAAGCTCGCCGACGGCGCCATGGACGGTTTTCGCTACGACGACATGCCCGACGACCGCGAGACGTGGCACCTGGCGCTGCGCGGCCTGGACGAGCGCGCCCGTGAGCTCGGCGCCACCGGCTTCGCCTCACTCGACGCCGCCGGGCGAGAGCGCGTCGTCGGCGAACTGGCCGCCGGCACGCTCTCCGGGGGAGCGTGGGCACAACTCAACGTCACGCGGACGTGGTCGGTGTGCATGCGCGCCATCCTGGCGGCTTTCTACTCCCACCCGTGGGCATGGAACGAGATCGGCTTTGGCGGGCCCGCGTACCCGCGCGGCTACATGCGACTCGGCCAGGGGGTCGGCGGGCTCGAGCCGTTCGAGCGCCCCGGGGCCACCGACGAGGACCCCGCCCGCGCCGTCGGTGAGGGCCCGGCTTGACCCTGCGCAGCGTCCTCAAGGGGTCGATCGGACCCCGCGCCAACGACTCGCGGTTCCTGCTCGATGTCCACAGCCGGGCCATCCCCGGTCAAAGCACGATGCGCCGCTACGACGACGGCGACGAGGTCGACCTGTGCATCGTCGGGGCCGGTGCCGGGGGGTCGGTTCTCGCCCAGCGCCTCGCCCGCCGCGGATGGCGGATCGTTGTCCTGGAGGCCGGGCCGTTCTGGGACCCCGATCAGGACTGGGTCTCCGACGAGGCGGGTTCGCACGATCTCTACTGGACCGAGCCGCGGGTGATCGGTGGCAGCGACCCCGTGCAGTTGGGCAAGAACAACAGCGGCCGCGGGGTGGGGGGGTCGATGGTCCACTACGCCGGCTACGCCCCGCGCTTTCACCCCTCGGATTTCGAGACGCTCAGCCGCGATGGTGTCGGAGCCGACTGGCCGATCTCCTACGCCGAGCTCAAACCTCACTACGAGGAGGTGGAACGCGAGCTGCCGGTCGCGGGTCAGGACTGGCCATGGGGCGACCCCCACAAATATCCGTTCTCACCGCACCCGGTCAGTGGCGCCGCGGCCAAGATCCAGGTCGGGGCCCGGGAGCTGGGGATCGGCATGCGCGTCGGCCCGGTGGCGATCGTCAACGGCACCTTCGGCAACCGCCCGCACTGCATCTACCGCGGCTACTGCCTGCAGGGGTGCAAGGTCAACGCCAAGGGCAGCCCCTACGTCAGCCACCTGCCCGACGCGATCGCCCACGGGGTCGAGATCCGTGCGGGAAGCATGGCGGCCGCGGTCGAGATCGAGGAGTCCAGCGGACGCGCGATCGGCGTGCGCTACATCCCCGAGGGCTCCGGCGAGCATCGCCTGCAACGTGCGCGCGCCGTCGCCGTGTGCTGCTACTCGATCGAGACGCCGCGGCTGCTGCTGCAGTCGACGTCGCGGCGCCATCCCAACGGCCTGGGCAACGGCGCCGACCAGGTCGGTCGCTACGTGATGGTCCAGGGGGCGACGCAGACCGCCGGTCGGTTCGGTGAGGAGCTGCGGTCCTACAAGGCGCCCCCTCCGGAGATCTCCTCCGAGCAGTTCTACGAGACCGACCCCGATCGCGGGTTCGCCCGCGGATTCTCGATCCAGACCGTCTCGCCCCTGCCGATCGAGTGGGCGCAGCACGTCCTGTCCGACGGTCACTGGGGCCGTGCGCTGCGCGAGTACATGCGTGACTACAACCACTGGTCGACGGTCGGTGTGCTCAACGAGCTGCTGCCCGATGCGGATAACCGGGTGACGCTCGCCTCCGACCGCGACCGATCTGGGCTGCCGGTGGCGCGGATGGACTACAGCCTGTCCGACAACGACAAGCGCAACATCGCCTATTCGACACGGGTGATCACCGACGTGCTGCATGCCGCCGGCGCGCAGGACGTGCTGACCGTGCAGCGGTTCGCGCACCTCGTCGGGGGCGCGCGGATGGGCACCGGCCCGGACGACAGCGTCGTCGACGCCGACCACCGCGTCTGGGGGACCCCGAACGTGTACTGCTGCGACGGAAGCGTCTGCCCCACCCAGGGCAGCGCCAATCCGGCGCTGACGATCATGGCCCTGGCCTCGCGACTGGCCGAGCGGCTGGCCGGCGGGGCCGCGCGACACTGACATGGAGGAACGAACATGAGTCAAGACAAGAAGCCGGAGGTCGTCGTCGTCACCGGGGCGTCGGGTGGGGTGGGCCGCGCGATCGCGCACGCGTTCGCCAAGCGCGGCGCGCACCTGGCGCTGCTGGCTCGGGGTGAGAAGGGACTCCAGGACGCCCGCCGGGAGGTCGAGGAGCTCGGAGGCCGCGCCATCGTCATCCCGACCGACGTGGCCGATGCCGAGCAGGTGGAGGCGGCCGCTGACCAGGCCGAGAGCGAGCTGGGTCCGATCGACATCTGGGTCAACGATGCGATGGCGACCGTCTTTGCCAAGTTCGTCGACGTGCGCCCCGAGGAGTACAAACGCGCCACCGAGGTCACCTACCTGGGCACCGTCTACGGCACGATGGCGGCGCTGAAGCGGATGACCGCCCGCGACCGCGGCATGATCGTCCAGGTCGGCTCGGCACTCTCCTACCGGGCGATCCCGCTGCAGTCGGCCTACTGCGGGGCCAAGTTCGGCGTCCGCGGGTTCACCGACTCGATCCGGACCGAACTGCGCCACGACCGCAGCCACGTCCGGATCACGATGGTCCAGCTGCCCGGCGTCAACACCACCCAGTTCAACTGGTGTCGCTCCAAGCTGCCCGACCATCCCCAGCCGGTGCCCCCGATCTACCAGCCCGAGATCCCCGCCGAGGCGGTCTATTGGGCCGCGCATCACCACCGCCGTGAGCTCTGGGTCGGCTACAGCGCCGTGGAGGCGATCGTTGGGACGATGCTCGCGCCCGGGATCGCCGACCGCTACCTCGCCCGCAACGCGTTCTCCGGCCAGCAGATGCAGGGCCACCCGGTCTCGCCCGACCGGCCCGACAACCTGTTCGAGCCGCTGCCCGACAAGGCCGCCACCCACGGCATCTTCGACGACCGGGCCAAGCGCCACAGCCCGCTGCTGTGGGCGTTCACCCATCCCGGGGTGATCGCCGGCGCCGCGCTCGGTGCGGCCGCCGCCGTCGGCGCGGGGGTCACGGCCGCCGTGCGCCGGTGAGCACGGCATGAACCGCTCCGAACGGGAGTCGCTGGCGTCCATCGGCGTCCCGCACGCCCTGCGTGATTACGCCCTGCTGGCCGACGGCGAGCGCGGGGTGATCGTCGGCCCACGCGGCGACTTCGCCTGGATGTGCTTTCCCCGCTGGGATTCCGACGCATGCTTCGCCACGTTGGTCGGCGGCCAGGGCACCTATGCGGTCACCCCCCGCGAACGGTTCGTGTGGGGCGGGTATTACGAGCACGGCCTCATCTGGCGCAACCGGTGGGTGACCGACGACGGCGTCGTCGAGTGTCGCGAGGCACTGGCTCTGCCCGGCGGTCCCGGCCGCGCGGTGATCCTGCGCCGCATCGTCGCCCTGGCGGGCTCGGCGCGCGTCCGGGTCGTGCTCGACCTCCGCGGCGCATTCGGGGCCGAGCGCCCCCAGCGTCGCCGTCGCGACGACCACGGCAACTGGACCGCACGGGTCGGCGAGATGCGGATGACGTGGGTCGGAGCGGCGCGCGCCGAGCCGGTGTCCGATGGCCGGGGAGGCCGGCCGCTGGTTATGAACCTCGACCTCGCCGAGGGCAGCGTCCACGACCTCGTCCTCGTCCTCGACTCCTCCACCCGGCCCGAGCCCCCGCCTGATGCGCAGCGCGCCTGGAGCGCCACCGAGACCGGATGGTCCGAGCGGCTGCCGGATCTGGAGTGCGACACCGCCGAGCGTGATGCCCGGCATGCCTACGCGGTGATGAGCGGCCTGACCAGCGCCGGGGGCGGGATGGTTGCGGCGGCGACGCTCGGCCTGCCCGAGCGCGCCCGCGAGGGACGCAACTACGACTACCGCTACGTCTGGATCCGTGATCAGTGCTTCGCCGGCCAGGCCGTTGCCCACGCCGGCCCGCTGCCGCTGCTTGACGACGCGGTGCGGTTCGTGACCGGACGCCTGCTCGCCGACGGCGCGCGGATGGCTCCCGCCTACACGATCGACGGCGACCCGGTGCCCGACCAGAGGACGCTCCCGCTGCCGGGCTATCCCGGCGGCAGCGATGTGGTGGGCAACTGGGTCAACCAGCAATTCCAACTCGACGCATTCGGCGAGTCGCTGGCGCTGCTCGCCGAGGCCGCCGGTCACGACCGCCTCGATGCCGACGGCTGGCGGGCGGTCGAGGTCGCCGCAGCAGCGATCGAAACGCGCTGGCAGGAGATCGACGCCGGGATCTGGGAGCTCGAGCCCGACGCCTGGACCCACAGCCGGCTCATCTGCGTGGCCGGGTTGCGCCGCATCGCCGCCCATCAACCGAGCGAGCGCGCGGCGCGCTGGCTGGCGCTGGCCGACACGATCCTCGCCGACACCTCCGAGCACGGGTTGGCCGCCGCCGGCCACTGGCAACGCTCGCCGACCGACCCGCGGGTCGACGCCGCGCTGCTGCTCCCGGCGATCCGCGGCGGAATCCCCGCCGACGACCCGCGGACCCTCGCCACCCTGCAGGCGGTGGCGACCGAGCTCACCCAGGACGGCTACTGCTACCGCTACCGGCCCGACGAGCGGCCGCTGGGGGAGGCGGAGGGCGCCTTTGTGATGTGCGGCTTTCTGCTGGCGCTTGCCTACGCCCAGCAGGGTGACCTCGTCCGCGCCGCGCGCTGGTTTGAGCGCAACCGTGCCGCCTGCGGGCCCGCCGGCCTGCTGTCAGAGGAGTTCGATGTCACGCAGCGTCAGCTGCGCGGCAATCTGCCCCAGGCCTTCGTGCACGCGCTGATGTTCCAATGCGCGGTGACCGAGCCGAGCGGGACATGAGCGGCGCTCGTCCGACGCCGGCCGACGTGCTGGCCGCGGCGCGCGGGGGATATGGCGCCGGCCTGCTCCTCGGGTCCGCTGCGGGGCTCAGTCGCATCGCCCGCATGCCGCTCGACGGTGCCGCGATCACGGTGGCCCGGGTGCTTGGAGCCCGGGAGCTGGTGCAGGCAGCATGGCTGGTGGGCGCGCCATCCACGAGCGCCCTGCTCGCCGGCGCCGGTGTCGACGCACTGCACGCCGCCTCGATGGTGGTGCTGGCCCGCGTCGCCCCCCGTCCCGCTCACCGTGTCCTCGCCGCGCGCAACGCC
>JBAWFG010000192.1:0-2115 GCA_049591655.1 Solirubrobacteraceae bacterium | reverse complement strand
CCGTCGGATGGATGTGCGCCGAGGATGGCGTGAGGTTCGGGATGCTCGCGGCGCGCCAGCGCATCGAGGTCGGACTTGGCGACGGCGCTCATTCGGACTCCAGCAGTCGGACGATTCCGGCCACCGGAATCGGTAGCCAATCAGGGCGGTTGTCGAGCTCGTACTGCAGCTCGTAGATGGCCTTCTCGAGCTCGAAGATCGCCAGCAGGTTCCAGATCGCGGCATCTCCGGCCGGCAACAGGCCGGGTTCGATGGTGGAGAAGTAGTGCTCCAGGAAGGTTCGGCGCGCGCGGTCCTCGAAGTCCGCCGGGGCGGCGGTGCCGCGCATGATCGAGGCGGCCGACGTGGCGTAGGCGAACGAGCGCAGCATCCCGGCGACGTCGCGCAGCGGCGAGCGCTTCTGACGGCGCTCGAACAGCGGGCGCGCGGGCTCGCCCTCGAAGTCGAGGATCAGCCAACCGCCCGGCAGGTGCAGGGTCTGGCCGAGGTGGTAATCGCCGTGGGTGCGGATCGCCCGGCCGCCGGTACCGGTCTGGGCCCGCATCGCGATCTGCTCCCGGACGTCCTGGCCCCGGCCGGCGATGGCCGCCACCCGCTCGTCGTCGGGCAGTCGGACGAAGATCCGCTCGATGTCCTCGTCGATCGTGGCGGTCAGCAGCGAGAGCGATTCGGCGCTCGGCTCCTCGGGGGCAAAGGCGGGATCGGTAGCGTCGGACGCCAGGCAGTTGTGCAGTTCGGCGGTGACGGTCCCGAGGCTGCCCAGCTCGGTGAGGAATGCGTCGGGGTCGGTGCTGATCTGCTCCAGCGCCAGCTCCCAGCCGCCGGTCGCATCGGGGAAGAAACGCTGGGCGACGCCGAGCGTTGCGGCGAATGACCGTCCCTCGTACTCGTACCAGCCCTGCAGCGGGGCGATGTTGGCGAACTCCCGGCGGGTGAGGAACTGCAGCAGCTCGAGCTCGGGATTGATCCCCGGCTCCAGCCGCCGGAACACCTTGAGCACGGTCTGATCGCCGAACACGATCGAGGAGTTGGACTGCTCGACGCCCATCGGGCGCACCGGCTCCTCGAGCGGGAGCTGGCCGGTCAGCTCGACGCGCTGGAAGCGAAAGCAGCCGGCGTCGCCGTCGATCGTGGTTTCGGCGTCGACGTGGCGCAGCAGGTGGCGGGAGAGCTCGGGGTCGGCAACGGCATCGACGGCGGCCCACTCATCGGTCGCGGTGACGACCTCGCGGTCGCCGACCTGCGCCGGGGCCAGCAGCGCGAACGGCAGCTGGTAGAGCTCGTGGCTGCCCGAGGCGAACCGGGCCTGCATGAGCGTCAGCAGCAGCGGCGGGGAATCGGCCAGCGACACGCACTCGTCGATTATCAGCCCGGTGACATGGCGGGACTTGGACGCGTACCAGCGGCGCTCCTCCAACCAGGTGCCGACGCTGTCGAGGTCGAGCCGGTCGGCCTGCGTCCGGGCCGGGCTCTCGCTTGAGACATTGTCGGTCATCCGATCGCGTCCTCCCCCTCTTCAACCAGCTGAAACCAATAGAAGCCGCGAGGAGCCAGCGTCAGCAGATACGACCATTCTCCGATCCGCGGGAAGCGGCTGCGCCCGAACAGCTCGACCGGATAGCGGCCGGCGTGAGCGGACAGGTCGAGCTCGACGGCCTGAGCGGACCGAGCCAGGTTGTGCACGCACAGCACGAGGTCCTCCTCGAACCGGCGCAGCACGGCGAAGATCCGCGGGTTGGACGTCTGAATCGGCTCATAGGTGCCGAAGCCGAACACCGGATGCTCCTTGCGCAGCGCGATGAACCGGTGCATCCAGCGCAGCAGCGAGGTCGGCGTGCGTAGCTGGGCCTCCACGTTGACCGCCTGGAAGCCGTACACCGGATCCATCAGCGGCGGGGCGTAGAGCTGGGCGAAATCGGCGCGGCTGAAGCCGCCGTTGCGGTCCACCGTCCACTGCATGGGCGTCCGCACCCCATCACGGTCGCCGAGGAAGATGTTGTCCCCCATCGCGATCTCGTCACCGTAGTAGAGAACCGGCGAGCCCGGCAGCGAGAACAGGATCGCGGTCATCAGCTGGATCTCGTCCCGGCCGTTGTCCAGCAACGGCGCCAGCCG
>JBAWFG010000191.1:0-2789 GCA_049591655.1 Solirubrobacteraceae bacterium | reverse complement strand
CGCCCGGGAACGGGCATGGGCGTGGACGTTGCCGGTGGCGACACAGCCCACCCCCAACCGCTGGGCCAGCTGGGCCAGGCGCCGGTTGCGAGCCCGGTCATCGCGCAGGAAGGGGCGCTGGAGCTCGACGCGCAGGCGCTCGGGCCCGAACACCTCGTGCAGGCGCCACAACGTCGGCTCGTCGTGGATGCCGCGCTGGGCACAGCCGCTGAGGCAGACCAGACCGCCGGCGTGCGCCAGGACGGTGTCCAGCGCGACGCAGGGCTGCGATGGAGGAGCCCCCGGGCGCCCCTCACGCGTGTGCGCGTGCGCGTGGGTGAGGATCCGGCAGAGGTTGGACCACCCGGAGGCGTCCTCCACCAGCAGCGTCAGGTGGCGCCCGTCGTCGAGATCGATCTCTGCACCGTGGATCGGCCGCAGGCCGAGCGCCCGCGCGGAGACGGCGAACTCCATCGAGCCCGACACCGAGTTGTGATCGGTGAGCGCGACCGCCTTATAGCCGAGGTTGAGCGCGGTGGGAACGAGTTCGTCGGGCAGCGAGGCACCGTCGAGGAACGAGAACGCCGAATGACAGTGCAGCTCCGCATACATCGAACATATGTTCGCACGTACCGCCGATGGACACCCACCGAGGCGGGACGCCTACGAGGGGCTTGACATGTTATTAGTCGCTGCTAATCTATGGTCCAGTTAGTACTCACTAAGTTCTTCTCGGAGGTCGCTGTGTCTACCACACGCCGGAGGGGCTGGACCCTCGCAATCGTCTCCATCGGGCTGTTCATGGTCGTGCTCGACAACCTCGTGGTGAGCGTCGCGCTGCCGAGCATCCACCGGGACCTGGGCGCATCGATCCAGTCGCTCGAGTGGACCGTCAACGCCTACACGCTCTCCTTTGCCGTGCTCCTGCTCACCGGCGCCGCGCTCGGCGACCGCTTCGGCCGCAAGCGGATGTTCACCGCCGGCATCGCACTGTTCACGATCTCCTCGGCGGCGGCCGCGCTGGCCCCGTCGATCGGGCTGCTGATTCTGGCCCGAGCCATTCAGGGCGCCGGCGCGGCGATCGCCACCCCACTGACGCTCACGCTGCTCGCCGACGCGTTTCCACCGGCCCGCCGCGGCATCGCCATCGGCGTCTGGTCGGGAGTGAGCGGCGTCGCCGTCGCCCTCGGCCCGCTCGTCGGCGGAGCGATGGTGCAGGCCGCCTCGTGGCACTGGATCTTCTGGATCAACGTCCCGATCGGCGCGGCGCTCGTTCCGCTGGCGCTGCTGCGCCTGACCGAGAGCCACGGCCCGGCCAACCGGCTCGATTTCGCCGGGCTCGGACTCGGGTCCGTCGGCCTGTTCGGGATCGTGTTCGGGCTCATCCGCAGCCAGTCGCTGGGATGGACCGCACCCCAGGTGATCGGCTCGCTCGCCGCCGGCACGGCGCTGATCGTGGCGTTCATCGTCCACGAACGCCGCACTGCGGCCCCGATGCTCCCCATGGAGTTCTTCGCCCGCCGCGGCTTCGCTGTCACCAACGTCGTGTCGCTGGCGATGTACTTCGGGATGTTCGGCTCGGTGTTCTTCCTCAGCCAGTTCCTGCAGAACGTGCTCGGCAACTCACCGCTGCAGGCCGGCGTCAAGCTATTGGTCTGGACCGGGTCGACGATGCTCGTTGCGCCCTTGGCCGGGTACTTCTCCGAGCGCTACGGCGCCCGGCTGTTCATGGCCGCCGGCCTGCTGCTCCAGGCGCTGGCGCTCGGCTGGCTGGCCACCATCGCCGGCGTTCACATGGCCTACGTGTCGATGATCGGCCCGTTCGTCCTCGGCGGCGCCGGGATGGCGCTGGTGTTCGCACCGTCGGCCAACGCGGTCCTCGCCTCGGTGCGCTCGGATCAGGCCGGCCAGGCCTCCGGCGCGACGAACGCCATCCGCGAACTCGGCGGCGTGCTCGGCGTGTCGGTGCTGGCCACCGTGTTCACCAGCCACGGCGGCTATGCCTCACCGCAGGCGTTCGTCAACGGTCTCGTGCCCGCCCTGTGGGTCGGGACCGCAGTGCTCACCGTCGGCGGCCTGCTCCCGCTGCTGCTGCCGTTCAGCACCCGGGCGAGCGCCGAGCGCAACGCCTCGCTGGAGGCGGCGGAGCGTGAGCAGGCAGCCGTGTCCGCGCGCCCGGCGCTCGCCGAGAGCGGCCTCGGGGTGGCGTAGGATCGGAACGGATCTCATGGCCACCTCGACCGACGACACCAAGAGCGCCCGCCAGCGCGTCCCGGCTGCCCAGCGCCGGGACGCGCTGATCGAGGCGGCGGTGCACGAGTTCGCACACGGCGGATTGCACGGCACCCCGGTCGACCGGATCGCGCGGCGCGTCGGCGTCGCACAGCCGTACGTGTTCAGCCTGTTCGGGTCAAAGCGCGACCTGTTCCTGGCCGCCGTGCAGCGTGGGTTCGAGCGGGTGACCGACATCATGACCCGCGCTGCCGAGGAGTTCGACCCGGCACTGGCACTGCCCGACACCGATGTGCTGATGGCGATGGGCAACGCCTACGTGGAGATGCTCTCCTCAGACCGCGACTGCCTGATGCTCCAGCACCAGGCCTACGCGGCGTGTGACGACGAGGCGATCCGTGATCACGTGCGTGCCTGCTACGCGCGCCTGGTGGCCCACGTCGAGCAGCTCTCGGGCGCCGACCGCGAACGCCTGGACAACTTCTTTCGTTACGGGGCGTGGCTCAACATCGCCGCCGCGATGGGAGTGGAGGACCTGTCGGCCGGCTGTGAGTGGATGCGCGCCGAGCAGGACGCGC
>JBAWFG010000190.1:0-3442 GCA_049591655.1 Solirubrobacteraceae bacterium | reverse complement strand
CCGTACATGCGCGACGCGCTGCTCGACGCCGGCGCGCTCGTGGAGACGCTGGAGACGGCCACGTTCTGGTCGGCGCTGCCGGGGCTGTACGCGGCGGTCAGCGAGGCCCTGCGGGACACGCTCACCGGGCAGGGGTCACCGCCGGTGATCCTGTGCCACATCTCCCACGTCTATCCGGCCGGGGCATCGCTGTACTTCACCGTGGCCTGCGCCCAGCTGTCTGATCCGGTGGCCCAATGGCACGCCGCCAAGGAGGCCGCCGGCGATGCGATCCTGCGGGCAGGCGGCTCGATCACCCACCATCATGGCGTCGGGCGCGACCACCGCGAGCACTACGCGCAGGAGATCGGCGGGCTCGGGATTGACCTGCTGCGGGCCGTCAAACGCACGCTGGACCCGGCCGGCATCCTCAATCCGGGGATTCTGCTCGGCCCGTGAGGGGCACACACACCAAATGACCAAAAGCAAGAGGATGGGGCGATGACTGAATTCGACACCTATATCGAGGGCCTGGCGCAGCTCGCCGTCCGCCAGGGGGCCAACGTCCAGCCAGGGCAGATCGTCGCCCTGTCCTATGAGCCGGGCAAGGAGCAGCTGACCCGGGCGATCGCCGACGCCGCGTACGCCGCCGGCGCCAAGTTCGTCGACCTCAGCGTGTTCGACGTCTACCTCAAGCGCTCGCGCGCGCGCCACGCCGACCGGGACACGCTCGGGTTCGTGCCACCGTGGATCGGCGAGCGGATCCTGGCACTCGGCGAGCACCGGGCGGCCCGGATCTCGATGTCCGGTCCCGTTGCCCCCCACGCGCTCGACGACGTCGACCCAGCGCTGATCAGCCTCGACATGCTCCCGCGCGTGCCGGAATCGATGAAGGTCCTCAACGAGGCAACCACCAACTGGTCGATCGTGCCCTGCCCGACGCTGCCGTGGGCGGCGATGGTGCATCCGGACCTCAAGCCAGACGCCGCGCTCGCCCGGCTGTGGGAACAGATCGCCCACATCTGCCGCCTCGACGAGCCCGACCCGCTGGCCGCGTGGGAATCACGGCTGTCGCAGCTCACCCGGGTGACCGGAGCTCTGCAGGAGATGCAGCTTGACCGGCTGCACTTCCAGGGTCCCGGCACCGACCTCACCGTCGGGCTGCTGCCGTCCAGTCGCTGGACGGCAGCGAAGTTCACGACCGTCGACGGGATCGAGCACCAGCCCAACGTGCCCACCGAAGAGGTGTTCACCACGCCCGACCCCGAGCGCGTGGACGGCACCGTCACCTCGACCAAGCCGCTGTTCACCTCGGGCACGACCGTGACCGGACTCCGGGTGCGCTTCGAGGGCGGCCGCGCGGTCGAAGTCGACGCCGACCAGGGGGCGGAGGTGATCCGGGGCATGATCGCCACCGACGACGGGGCCGCCCGGCTCGGCGAGGTCGCGCTCGTCGACCGCGAGGGCCGCATCGGCCCGCTCGACACCGTCTTCTACGACACCCTGCTCGATGAGAACGCCGCCAGCCACATCGCCCTCGGGCATGCGTATGAGCTGGCGGTGGGCGAGCCCGACGACATCAAGCGCGTCAACCGCTCAGCGATCCACACCGACTTCATGATCGGCTCAAACGAGGTCTCCGTGACCGGCGTGCTGCCGGGCGGTGAGGAGGTGCCGTTGCTGCGCGACGGCCGCTGGCAGGTCTGACCCGCGGAGCGGCTCGGCGTGGCCGCGACCCAGAGCCCGGCCACGCTACGCTGCTGACTTCCCGGAGAGGTGCCGGAGCGGCTGAACGGGCGCGACTGGAAATCGCGTAACGGGGGTTAACCTCGTTCGGGGGTTCGAATCCCCCCCTCTCCGTTTGACGATGGTCCAGAAAGCGAAGAAGCGATCAAGGATCCTTGCGTTGGGTCGATCCCTGACATAGACTCCTCCGATGGGAGGGGATCCCAGGGGATGGGGCAACCGACCACTGGCCTAGATTCGTCCATGATGCAACGACCCGCACTGAGACTCGTAGAAGGTGGGCTGGACACCAGCGCCAACTGGCTATGGTTCTGCGGTCATTGCGCTTCTCCTTCCCCCGGCGGAGCGGCCCCGCCGCCCACCGCCCGGGTCTGCACCTCGTGCGGGTTGGGGCTCATGCTCGAGGCCCGGGAGGATGCCGTTCCCTCCGGCCGGGACGCGTTCCTGGTCGTCGACTCGGCGCTCCTGGTCCAGGCCATGTCCCGAGAGGCGCAGGCGCTGCTCGGCGTCACCGAGGAGCTGGCGATCGACAAGCCGGTGGCCGAGTTGCTCGTGCCAGCCGACGCCGAGGCGCAGAGCCGGACCGGGTTCGCGGCCTCGATTGCCGACGCCGCCGACGGGCACGATCCCCAGACCGCGAAGACCTTTGTGCGCCCGTGGAACACGTTCGGCGTGCGGCTGCGGGCCCGGATCGCGACCTGTGGGCCGCCCCGGGCCGCTCTGGTCGTTCTGGAGAGCGGCCGCGCCCCTCGCCTGCGGGCCGTTACCTCTTAGGGGCGGGCGCCAGCACGTCGGGCGCGCCCAACCCCGCCAGCGCCGCGGGCAGGCGGACCGAACCGTCGGCCTGCTGACCGTTCTCCAGCAGGGCGATGATCGTGCGCCCAACGGCCACGGCGGTCCCGTTGAGCGTGCACAGATGCGCGGGCCGGCCGTCCTGGGGGCGGTAGCGGATATCGAGCCGTCGCGCCTGATAGTCGGTCGTGTTGGAGCACGAGGTGAGCTCGCGGTAGCGCCCCTGGCCGGGCAGCCAGGCCTCGACGTCGTACTTCATCGCCGCCGAGGCACCGAGGTCGTTGACGGCGATCGCCACCACCCGGTACGGGATCTCCAGGTCCTGCATGATCGACTCCTCGATCGACAGCAGCCGCTCATGCTCGGTCTCGGTCTGGTCGGGCTCCACGAAGCAGAACATCTCGACCTTGTCGAACTGGTGCACCCGGAAGATCCCACGGGTGTCCTTGCCCGCCGCGCCGGCCTCCCGCCGAAAGCAGCTGGAGAATCCGGCGTAGCGCAGCGGCAGTTCGGCCGCGGGCAGGATCTCCTCACGATGCAGTGAGGCCAGCGCGACCTCGGACGTGCCGACGAGGTAGAGGTCGTCCTCGGGCAGGCGATAGATCTGCTGCTCGGTGTCGGGCAGAAAGCCGGTGCCGTACAGGGCTTGCTCCCGCACGAGCACCGGTGGGATCACCGGCTCAAAGCCCTGAGCGCCGAGCTTGTCCATGGCAAAGCGCACGAGCGCCAACTCGAGCATCACGAGGTCGCCGCGCAGGTAGGCGAACCGCGAGCCCGACAGTCGGGCCCCGCGCTCCATGTCGATCCGCGGGCCGGCCAGCTCCAGATGGTCGCGGCCGGTCGGGGCACCCTCACCGACCTCGCGCAGGACCGTGTCCTCGTCGGGGGCGGCGTCAGCGGGGAGGTTGGGCAGGGCCGCCAGGGC
>JBAWFG010000189.1:0-3285 GCA_049591655.1 Solirubrobacteraceae bacterium | reverse complement strand
GGCCGGTGGTGGGGCGTGGCGGGGCCGGCGCCGGGGCGTGGCGGAGCCGGCGGTGGCCCCCCGGAGGGGGTCTTGGGGGCTCATGGGTCCTATACACCCGTGATCACCCAGAACCCCGGGAGAGTGGAGCCCACCCAGCGTGCTGCCGACCCACTGCCGACCCACCGGCAGCGCTGGCCGGTCAGCCGTCGAAGTCGAAGTCCTTGGGCGGACGCTGCTCGAACCACAGACGGTCGTGGTCCGGCGTGTCCTGGAGGAACTCAGGCGTCTCCTCCAGCACGTCGTCGCCCGTCTCCTCGTCATGGGGCTCGGGCGGGAGCGCGTCGGGGACCCGGTACTCGGCGGTCTCGTCAGACATAGGACTGACCTCGCGACCGCGCGGCGGCGGGGCGACCGGGAACGGATCCCCGACCCCCTCGGCCTCGTCGGCGGCACTCCAGGTGTGGTCCTCCTCGACGGGCGCCTGCGGCGGTGCCGATGGAGGTGGGGGCGCCGCGGCCGGCGGGCGCGCCCGCTCGGACACGTCAAACGGGGGCTCGACGACGTCGTAGGCGGGGTCGGGCGCGGCGAGGTCGCCGGTCTCAGCTCCGGAGGAGAGCTCGTCGTCGAAGATCGGCTCCTCCGGGACGTCGCCGGGGTGCTCGGCCACCACCTCGTGATCGGCCCACTCGGCGTCGTGCTCGTGCTGATCGAAGGCGACGGCGCCCGGCTCCTCGGCAGCCGCGGGATCGGCGTCGAGGCTGTCTGAGGGGTCGCGATTGCGCCGTACGGGGCCGAGCGCCTCGCGCTCGGCGCGTTGAACCTCAGCCGGATCTGCGCCTCGGCGGCGCTTCAGGTCGAGGTGTTCTCGGATTGCGTCGTCAAGAAGACCCATCCCGCAAAGCCTACTCGCCCCCGACCACGTTCGCGGTATGCGGTTCGGCTCTCACAGTCCGGTTCTTGCCGGTCCGCTTGGCCACGTAAAGCGCCCCGTCGGCAGCGGCGATCAACTCGTTCTTGTCACCGTCGGAGGAGGCTGCGGCGCCGACGCTGGTGGTCACGTGCAGCGAGCCCTCGCCGTCGATCAACGGGACCTCAAGCGACTCGATCGCGATGCGCACGCGCTCGGCCATCTCATAGGTGCCCTCGAGGTCGGTGTGGGGCAGGACCAGGGCCAGCTCCTCCCCGCCGTAGCGGGCGGCCATGTCCGGCTCACGTGAGCTCTCACGCAGCGCGTCGGCGACCCGGCGCAGCACGAGATCGCCCTGCTGATGGCCGTAGACGTCGTTGACGGACTTGAAATCGTCGATGTCGAACATGATCAGGCCGACCGGGTACTGGTAGCGGCGGACCTCCTCCATCTCGGCGCCGAGCAGGTCCTGGAAGTGACCGTGGGTGGCCAGGCCGGTGAGGTCATCGGTGATCGCCTGGCGTTGGATGTCGTAGTGCAGGTTGACGTTGGACATCGCCAGCGTTGCCTGGGCGGCCAGGGAGCGCAGCAGCTCCAGGTCGTCCTCGGTGAAGCGCCGACCCTCGCGGCAGACGGTGATCAGGCCGTGGGTTGGCCCGCCCGGGGAGACCGCGCCGAGGGCCACCGTGGCGAGATGGACCTCGCCCGCCGAAGCCTCCCCCACGCCCCCGCCGGTCAGCGCACCGCGCTCGGCGTCATAGATCGGCTTCTCCAGGCCGGCCAGCCGCCCGACATGGACGGTCTCCGACAGCGGGTCAGAGACGCCCTGACGGGCGCTGACCCGGCCGCGGTCGGCTCCGGTGGCGTCCATCGCGGTCTGGAGCGCGAGCTCCAGCAGCACATCACGGTCAAGCCCGGAGGCGAACGCCTCGCCGATGCGCCGAATCGCCTGGCGCACGCGGGAGCGCTCCTGCTCCAGTTCGGCGAGCCGGCGCTCGAGCTGGCTCGACATGTTGTTGAACTCCTGACCAAGCAGGGCGAACTCATCACGCCCGCTGGTGGGAATCGGCGAGGAGAAGTCCCCGCTGCCCAGCCGGCGAGCCGCGTCGAGAAACCGTGAAAGCTGGCCGTGCAAGGCCCGGGAGGCGAGCAGGGCGAAGAAGAAGGCGAGGATCAGAAAGCCGGCGATGAAGATTGCGGCCAGCACCCGATCGGTCGCGACCGATGCGGCCGCGGCGGGGAGACTGGAGAGGACCGAGACGTCGACCGGAACGCCGCCGAACCCGGCGAAGGGCTGGGTGGCGACCTGATAGCGCACCGAGCCGACCGTCACCGCGCCCCGGGACGGGAGCGTGACACCGCCCGACCCGCTAATCGTCGATGCGAGCGGCGCGCCGCCGGAACGGACCACGACCTGGATCCCGGCCCCCGACAGCTCGCGCGCGAACTCAGCGGCCGTGACCTCTGAGACGCCGAACGTCCGGGCCGGGCGGCCGCCCGACGCCATGATCTTGGCGATCCCGGGCGCGACGGCGGTGCGATCACCGAAGTCGACGACCTTCGCCGGTCCGACCTGGACGGTCAGGCGCGCCAGGCCGAGGCTCGCCGCCAGGGCGTCGGCTCGCGCGGGCAACTGAGCCACCGGAGTGAGCGCAAGATCGGAAGCGACGGTGCGCGCGCGCAGGCTCGCCTGATGACTGGCGCTCGCATACGCCCCCGCCGCTGCGGTGGCCACGCCGCTGGCGCGGGCATCGGCCTTCCCAGCCTGACTGTCATCGATCAGCCGGAAAACCAGGAATCCAACCGCCGCCATGGGAACGACGACGATCATCATGAAAAAGCCGGTCAGGCGTGTACGAAAGCTCACCATGAGTTCAGGTGCTCCTGAGCGTATCGGCGCGAGGCGGCCGAGACCTAAGGCTGGGCGGGTTCTTCCAGCCCGTCCGAGCGGCGGGAAATGCGCGCGGCGGCCGTCTACACTAGGCCCTCACCGTGCGGCTCCGGCCGCCGCTCGGGGCTATAGCTCAGTTGGGAGAGCGCCTGGATCGCACCCAGGAGGTCGGGGGTTCGAGTCCCCCTAGCTCCATTACCGGCGACAATCGCAGCGTGCTGCGACTCGCCGACCACTGGGTGTGGGACTGCTGGATCGCCGACGACGGCGACCTGTATCACGTGTTCTTCCTCAAGGCGCCGCGGGCGCTCGGCGACGCCGGCCTGCGCCACGATCGGGCGACGATCGGGCATGCGAGTTCCCTAGACCTGGTCGACTGGATCTACCACGGCACCGCGCTGGCTCCCGAGCTGGACGGGTGGGACGACCTGGCGCTGTGGACGGGTTCGGTGGTCCGGGGCGATGACGACGTTTGGCGAATGTTCTACACCGCAATCAACACCGG
>JBAWFG010000188.1:0-2259 GCA_049591655.1 Solirubrobacteraceae bacterium | reverse complement strand
TCCGTGACGACAACCCCGTCTGTTACCTCATGCACTACCTGCTCGTGCTCGAGCATGGGGATGTACCGGAGGGCGAGCACCTCGTGCCCATCGGTGAGGCGGCGGTGCGGCGCACGGGCTCCGACGTGACGATCGTCGCCACCGGCTGGACGGTTGGCAAGGCACTGGCCGCAGCCGAGACGCTGGCCGCCGAGGGCATCGAGGCCGAGGTGATCGACCCACGGACGATTGCGCCGCTCGACATGCCGACGATCCTTGACTCGGTGCGGAAGACCGGGCACGTGGTGCTCGTCGATCAGGCAACGCGCCACGCCTCGGTGGCATCGATCATCGCCGCCGAGATCGCCGAATACGGCTTCGGTGCGCTCAAGGCGCCGATCAAGCTGGTGACGGCGCTGGATGCGACGATCCCCTACAGCGAGCCGATGGAGGCCTTTGTCCTCCCCGACGAGCACAAGATCACGGGGGCGGTGCGCGAGGTCCTGGGCACCGCGTCAGCGGTCGCCTGAGCGCTCGGCCGGCGCCGTGGCACGCAAGCGCAGAGCCGCGGCTCCACGCGGTCTGGACGCGGAAACCGGCCGGGACCTGCTGGCGACGATGTGGCGCATCCGCTGTCTGGAGGAGCGCGTCGCCAAGCTGCATCACAGCCTCCAGGTTCACGGCCTCGTCCATCTCAGCATCGGGTCAGAGGGCGTGGCCGCAGGCGTGTGCCGGCAATTGCGTGACGACGACGCCGTCTACAGCGGCCATCGTGCCCACGGACACGCGCTGGCCAAGGGGGCGCCGATGGACCGGATGATGGCCGAGTTGATGGGCCGCTCGGCCGGGCTCTGCCAGGGTCTGGGCGGGTCGATGCACATCGTCGACGTCGAGCACGGGTTGATGGGCGCCACCGGCGTCGTAGGGGGCAACCTGCCGATGGCGGCCGGCGACGCACTCGCCGGGAAGCTGCGCGGCGCCGGCCATGTCACGGTCGTGTTCTTCGGCGACGGGGCGGTCCAGGCCGGCTATTTCGCCGAGACGGTCAATCTGGCGGCGTTGTGGGAGCTGCCGCTCATCTTCGTGTGCGAGAACAACGGCTTTGCCGAGTTCACCCCCCGCTCGGCCCACACCAAGGTGGCGAGTGTCTGCGACGTCGTCGCCCCATACGACTTCGAGCGCCAGGTCGTGGAGGGCGCCGACGTCGAGGCGATCTGGGCCGCGTTCGGCGGATACCTGGACAGCGCGCGGGCGGGACGGGGTCCCTATCTCCTGGAGTGCTCCACCCATCGCCGGCGCGGCCACTACGAGGGTGACCAGCAGAGCTACCGCGACGCGCTCGGCGACGAGGAGTGGGCCCGGCTTGATCCGATCGCCCAGCTCCAGCAGAGGGCGCTCGCCGACGGCTGGATCGACGACGCCGGTATCCAGGGGCTGTTCGACGCCGCCGAGGCCGAGGTCGATGCGGCGGTGGCGTTCGCCCGCGCCAGCCCGCCGCTGCAGGCGGCGGCAGCGGCCCAACTCGTCTATGCCGCCAGCCAGGACGCCGCGTGACCGAGACGACCTACGTCGGCGCGATCAATCGCGCACTGGCCGACGCGATGGCGGACGACGAACGGGTGATCGTGATCGGCGAAGACGTCGCCGAGGGCGGGCCCTACCTCGCCACCGAGGGGCTCTCGGAGCGCTTCGGCCGTGACCGGGTGCTCAACACGCCGATCAGCGAGAGCGCCGTCTGCGGGATCGCGGTCGGCGCCGCCCAAGCCGGCCTGCGCCCCGTCGTTGAGATCATGTTCATCGACTTCGTCACGCTCGCGCTCGACCAGCTCGTCAACCAGGCCGCCAAGGCCCGCTTCATGTCCGGCGGCCAGCTCTCGGTTCCGCTGGTGCTGCGCACCCAGGGTGGCTCCGGGGGTCGTGCCGGCGCCCAGCACTCCCAGAGCCTGGAGGCATGGCTGACCCACATCCCCGGACTCAAGGTGGTGATGCCGGCCGACGCCGCCGACGCCGCCGCGCTGCTGCGTGCCGCGATCGCCGCCCCCGATCCGGTCGTGTTCATCGAGAACAAGTCGCTGTACTTCCGGCGCGACGAGGTGTCCGATCCGCCGGCGCCGGTCTCACTCGGCGTCACGCACCGCCTCCGGCCCGGGACCGACGTGACGATCGTCGCCCTGTCGCGAATGGTCGGCGAGGCGATGGCCGCCGCCGAACGGCTGGCTGCCGACGGGGTGCAGGCCGAGGTATTCGATCCGCGGACGCTCGTGCCGCTCGACCTTGATC